>JANOHI010000061.1:0-17948 GCA_031406385.1 Acidimicrobiia bacterium | reverse complement strand
CCGGGGCTGTTGGATTTGAAGACCGACACGAGGTCCGCGTCCTCCGTCCCCAGCAGGGCGTCGACCCATCGATGGAACCGCTGGCCGCCGCCCTCGTTGCGCCCGAACAGCACCCGGTCCTTGGCGCCGGTCCGCAGCGCGGCCTGGAGACGCAGCCCCGTGGCGTAGTCCTCGTCCTGCACCACGTGGTGGAGGAGCGTCATCGACTCGCGGACGAGGTCAGCCTGACCGGGCGCGTCGGGCTGCGTGTGCAGAAACGTCTGCACGGTGTAGGAGCTTCCGGGCTCCGCTCCGGGGAAGAGTTGCGAGACCATCAGCATGCGGCCGCCGGCATCAAACCCGGCGATGGAGATGTGCGGGAAGATCGTCCAGACGCCGAGGTTGAGTCGGTCGTTCGGCCACTGGTCGATCGGTAGTTGCGCCAGGTCGGGACGGTCGGCCTGGGCCATCTGGGTGTTCCGGGCGGGCGAGCTCACCCGTTGATGCGGACCCCACGCGTCGTAGACGGCCTTGTTCGAGATCGTCGTGCCGAATGTGTCCTTGTGCAGGATGGGCAGGTGATAGAGGTCGAGGTAGCCGTCATAGGCGACTTTCCAGTTCGGCCCGGCGATGGTCTGGCGGCCGACGACACGACACGTTTCGAGGCCCAGCGTCTCGAGGAGTTCGTCGTAGCCGCACAGGAACGTGTCGATGTCGATCGACGCAGTGTTCTTCGGGTCGACGCACACGAAGATGAGGCCGGCCCGCTCGCTCGCGGCAAGTGGCGTGAGACCGTGGCACGAGGTGTCGAGTTCGCCGAACATCTCGCGGTCAAGAATGCCGACGAGCTCGCCTTTCTGGTCGTAGGTCCAGGCGTGATACGGACACGTGAAACGACGAGACGAGCCCGTCCCTTCCGGCACGATCACGGCCCCACGATGGCTGCACGAGTTCACGAAGGCGCGCACGGCACCGTCGGCACCGCGGGTAATCAACACGGGAACGCCGGCGACGTCCATCGCCTTGTAGTCGCCAGGGTTCGCCATCTCGGCGGTGAAGGCCAGGGTGAGCGGGACGCGCCGGAACACGCGTGACATCTCGGCGGCCCATCGATCTTCGTCGAAGTAGTTCTTGGCAGGAACACTGACGATGTTGTCGACGAGCTGGTTCTCACCCTTCCGGGCGAGTTCGAGATTACGCTCGGCCATCGCAACGAGTTGGGCGCGGGTCATATCGACTCCTTCCGGGATACCGCGGTGCTCTCGCTCCGTCCGGGACACATCATTTGGAACCTCCTGCTGCTTGTTCGGCAATCCACGCTGCGGTCGCCCTTCCCATCTTTGTTCCGTCGTAGCCGATCCGCTGCGTCGGTTCGATCTCGAGGATCACCCGACGCGGTGAGTCGAGGAACTTGGCGAAGTAGGCCTTCGCCGTTTCGTCGTCCGGCCTGATCGCGCCAGCCAGTTCGTTGTAGAACCACTCCTTCAGTGGAGTGCTCTCCTCGGTCGGCCCGTGCACCGTGCAGGTGCCTTTGTAGGTGACGGTCTTGTTTCGCCGGACGGACGAACCCGTGGAGGTGACAGCGATGGAAACCCGCGGGTCGCGACGCACCGCCGCGATGCGTGCCCGCTGGTTCGAAGCCGTCAGCCAGAACTTCCCGTCGCGGAAGACGTAGGACATGATGACGCCGACGGGCCAACCCTCCTTGTTCGACCAGATGAACGTGCACTCGTTCTGAGCGAGGAGGAGCTCTTGCTCATCGGCGTCGTCGAGGCCGTAAACGGTGACGTCTTCGTAGTTCTCGGGATGTGCGGCCACGGTGGGGCTCCTTCGGGTGATCGGTCTTGAGGTGGATTCAGGTGAGATGTTCGTTGGGCAGGAACTGGCCGGTGCTGGCGCTGATGCCGCCGTCGACCGGGATCGCGGCTCCCGTCACGAAGCTGGCTTCGTCAGAGGCCAGAAAGCTGATGACGGAGGCGATCTCGTCGGCGCGACCCCAGCGTTGCAGGGCGATTCGTCGGCGGAGACCTTCGTAGATCTCGGGGGCCGATTTGATCCGCGTGGTCATGCCCGTCTCCGTGGGTCCCGGGCAAACGGCGTTGATGCGGATGCCGCGCGGTCCGAGATCGAGTGCAGCTCCGCGGACCAGGTTTATCACCGCCGCCTTCGACGTGTTGTACGGCCACATGTTGGGATCGCCGGCCAGACCGGAAGTGGACGCGGTGACGACGATCGATCCACCGGTCGTGAAGTGGGGAACCCCGGCGCGGATCCCGAGCACCACGGCCTTGACGTTCACGGCGAGGACACGGTCGAGTTGGTCCAACGGCATCGAGAGAAGATCGCCCGACATCGGGATACCGGCATTGAGCACGAGCGCGTCGAGCCGACCGAACTGCTCGACTGCCAGACTCGCCGCGTGCTCGTTCGCAGAAGCGTCGGTCACGTCGCCGGCGAGCACGGAAATCCGCGCCGAATTCGGATGACCGGAAACCCAGTCGAACGATGCAGCGGAACGGTCCACGCCGACGGCGCTACCGCCTTCAGCGACAACGCGTTCGACGGTGGCGCGCCCAATCCCGGAACCTGCGCCCGTGACGAGCACGACGCGCCCTTCGTGTCGACGCGGGGCACGTTCCATGACGCGAACCTACCGAAGAACTAACCAGCTGATCAATTCTGCGCCGGTCCTTCTGCGTGCGTCTCGTTGCGCTGGGAGCAACGAGATGCACAACGAGCCGCCACTCGCGCTCTCAGCCTCGGCGACGCACGGGATCGGTGCCGTCCCAGCCGCTCGCCGCCTCACGGACCATGGCGTAGAAGCCCCGTAACGCGGGTGTTCCTTCGTAGACCTCGATCATGTGGCCGAGGCTGGCCGTGGCGTCATGGAAGGCGAAGGCAACACCAGACGGCGTCAGCGCCCACAGCGCCTCTGGCCATCCCAGGTCAGTCAAGGCTGACTGCGCTGAGGCGAGGTCGGTCACGAAGTATGCGAGGTGGTGGAGTCCTGAACCGCCAGGACCAACGACATCTGCAACCGGCGAGGGGCCGACGGTGTGGTCTTTCACCAGTTCGACCATGACGTCGCCCCACTGGCCGTATGCCGATGAGTGGTCGAACGAGCCATGGGCTCCGCGGTAGCGGACGTCCAAGACATCAATATGTTCGCTTATGAAAAAGGGACCGGCCCCGAATCGCTCTGTCCATTCCGCAGCGGCCGCATCAAGGTCGTTCACCGCGTAGGCGATTTGTACCGGTGGTCCGAACAACGAGTCCATAGCAATCACTCCGGAAGAGAATCGGCGTTGCCGCCGCAGATGATGACACCGACCGTCGACCCCGACGGAGGCGCCCAGGCACCACTCATAAGTGCAGCGAGCGACGTGGCCCCGCCCGGCTCGGCCACCAGGCGGAGGTCGCGCCACATCCAGCGCTGCGCGTCGGCAATGGCCTCGTCGGTGACCAGCGTGCACCGGTCGACACGGTTCGCCAGCACGTTCCACGCCAAGTCGCCGAGTGACGGCGCACCGAGGCTCGTCCGGGCGATCCCCTCGGCCCGCGTCGGCACCGGGTGACCCGCGTGTTGCGCCTCGAACAACGACGGACACCCCTCCGGTTCGACGGCAACCAGCGTGCTGCGGCCGTCGAAGGCAAGCGCGACGCCGGCCGCGAATCCCCCGCCACCGATGGCGGTAAGCCAATGGGTCACCTCGGGCGCGTCGGCAAGCAACTCCAGCCCAAGCGTTCCCTGTCCGGCGATCGTCGGTTCCTGATCGTACGGATGGACCATCGGCCAGCCCCGTTCTTCCACGAGCTCGAACGCGACGGCGAACGCCTCGGCGGGAACGTCGCCGTGGAGGATCACTTCAGCTCCGGTTCGTCGCATGGCATCGACCTTGGTTGTTGCCGCCGAGGTCGGCACGACAATCGTGGCGCGTCGCCCCAGGCGCTCTGCTGCCCATGCCACCGCCAGCCCATGGTTCCCGCCGGAACACGCGACAACATCGGGAGCGCCCGAGAGGAGCAACGAGTTCACAGCACCACGCGGCTTGAACGATCCGGCGACCTGCAACGACTCCAGCTTGAGTACGACGGCACGCTCGCCCGAAGGTGTCGGCACGTTTGCGGGCATGACCGGGGTTCGCCGAACGTGGCCGTGAATACGCTCCGCCGCCTCACGAATTGCGTCGAGCGTCGGCACCGTCATGGAGAGGAGAGTAGACGGGGCTGCTCACGACCCTCCGCTGTCATGCGACCGTGACGAGCAGCTTCCCGACGTTTCCACCGTTGAACATGAACTGCAATGCCTCGGGGTATCGCTCGATGCCTTCGAGGATCTCCTCCGCCAGCACGATCGACCCATCGGCCAGCCACCCGGCCAGTTCCGCGCTTGCCTCGGCGATGCTCTCGGGGAAGTGGAAGTAGGCGAAGCCCTCCATGCACGCCTGCCGTTCGGCCAGACGGAGATAGAGCGACGGGCCGGTCACGTTGTCCATGTCGTCATACTGCGAAACGGCCCCGCAGATCACCACGCGCGCACGCAGCGCGAGATTGTCGAGAGCTGCGTCGAGAATCGGTCCGCCCACGTTGTCGTAGAAGATGTTGATGCCGTCGGGGGCCAGCGCTCGAAGACGCTCGTTGACGTTCTCGTTCTTGTAGTCGATCGCGGCATCGAACCCGAGCGTGCCGGTGAGGTAGGCAACCTTCGTTTGACCGCCGGCGATCCCGATGACCCGGGCTCCATCACGTTTGGCGATCTGGCCGGCGACCCCGCCGACTGCGCCGGCGGCTGCCGAGACCACGAACACGTCGCCCGGCTTCGGCCTGGCGACGCGCCGCACACCGATCCACGCCGTGACGCCGGTAGACGCACCCAAGATTCCCAGGTGCGCACTGAGCGACCCACGCGAACCGTCGGCTCGCCCTGCAGCGCCCGCCCCGGGGGGAAGCAGAGTTCCATCGATCTTCTCGATCGACTTCGGCGACACCGTCGCAATCGTCTGCGCGCCGAGGCGCCCGCGGACTGCGTCGCCCACGTTCCAACCGTCGGCGGTCGACTCGACGACCCGCCCGACGCCACCGGCGTGGATGACCTGACCGATCCCGACCTGTTGGTGGAAGCCCTCACCGCGCAGCATCGTGCGCGTTCCGGCATCGACCGAGATGAATTCGACCGCAACGCGGACGTGATCTGCGTCGAGTTCGCCGAGTTCGACGACCTCGATGGAGAAGCAGTCCGGCGTCGCTTCCCCGACGGGTCGGTGGTCGAGGACGACTCGGGTGTTGGTCTGTTTCATGTCAGTGGAGCTCGGTCTCGAGAAGTGTTGCGGTGCCCGAAGGAGCACCGTCGCGTTTGTTCAGTACGGCATGGTGCCGCCGTCGACCGGGAAGAGGCACCCCGTCATGTTCCGGGCGGCGTCGGACGCCAGCAACACCGCAACGGCGGCGACCTCCTCGACCCGGTTCGGGCGCTTGATGGCGGATTCCGCCGTGAACAAGCCGATCAGTTCGTCGTAGCCGGCGAGACCCATCGCCACGGCCGAGTCCGGACCGGTGCTGCGGACGATGTCGGTCTCGATGATCCCGGGGAGAATGGCGTTCACGGTGATACCAAGCGTGCCCACTTCCTGCGCTGCCGCCTTCACGAGACCGTTCACCGCATGCTTGGTGGCGACGTATCCAGGAATGCCCGGCTTGCCGAGCTTCCCTTCGACCGATGACGTGACGATGATGCGTCCGCTCTCGCGCGGGATCATGTGCTGGAGCGCTCGACGCATGCCCCAGAACACGTGATTGAGGTTCCAGTCGACCTCGAGCTGCCACTCTTCGTCCGTCATCTGGGCGACCGGCGCGGTCATCGCCACGCCACCGGAGTTGAGACAGCAGATGTCGAGCTGCCCGAAATGGCCGATGGTGAAGTCGATCAGTCCTTCGACGGTCGACTGCTTCGACGCATCGCCGGCGAAGAACGCCACCTTGTCGCCGGCGTTCATCTCGGCGACCGCCACAGCTCCCTTCGCTGCGTCGCGGCCGTTGACGACGACACGCGCGCCTTCGGCGAGGAACGCCTCGGCCATGGCGCGTCCGATGCTGCGGGTGCCGCCGGTGATGCAGGCGACCTTGCCGTCAAGTGTTCCCATGTTCGTAGTCCTTTTCGAGAAGTGTGCAGGTCTTACCGGGCTCGGGAAGGCGTCGCTCAGTAGGGCGACGTGCCGCCATCGATCGAGATCAACGAACCCGTGATGCCCGCACCCGCAGGCGACGCGAGCAGAACGGCAACGTTGGCGACATCATCGACCTCATTGAGCCGCTTGATTGCCGACTCGGCGGCGAACAGGTCGAGGAGGCCCTGATAGGTCATGCCCATGGCCTCGGCCGCTCCCGGGCCGTCGGCCTTCATCACATCGGTCTCGATGGCCCCGGGACAGAGCGCGTTCACCGTGATGCCGAGCGTGCCGACCTCTTTCGCCGCCGTCTTCACCAGACCATTGATCGCGTGCTTCGCCGCGACATAGTGCGAGATCGCCGGTTTGCCGATCTTGCCCTCGACCGACGAGATGGCCATGATCCGGCCAGAGCCCTGCGGAGTCATCACGTTGATCGCGGCCCGCATGGTCCAGAACGTGTGCCAGAAGCACCACGTCATCGCAAAGCTCATGGCTTCATCGGTCATGGAGGCGACGGGCGCCGCATCGGGAGCCCCACCGGCGTTCGCCACAAGGATGTCGAGGCGCCCGTAGCGCGCCACGGTCTCGTCGATCAGCGCTTCGCACACCTCACGACTGGTCACGTCGCCGGCGGAGAAATGCACGGCGTCACCGGCATTCATCTCCACAAGGGCCTGGGCGCCCTTCTCCGGCGAGCGACCGTTGATGACGACCTTGGCCCCTTCCCGAACGAACGCTTCGGCGATTGCACGACCGATGCCACGGGTGCCACCGGTGACGCACGCAACCTGCCCATCGAGAAGACCCATCGGTAGCACTCCTAGCTCTTGGCCGTCGACGCAGCGGGACCGAAACGGCGATTGAGCGGCATACTAACTCAGCAGTTAGTTTTCAACCATGGACGCACGGATCGCCGGCCTTCTCTCCCTCGACGGCAAGGTCGCCCTGGTAACCGGCGCGGCGACCGGGATCGGCGAGGGGATCGCCCACACGCTGGCGTTAGCGGGCGCTCACGTGTGGATCGCTGACATCGACGACGTCGGCGCGAGACGCGTGCAGGCCTGCATCGGAGGCACCGCGGTGCATCTCGATGTGACCGACCCCGAACAGTGCAACGCGCTGATGGCCACGATGAAGGAGCATGGCGGCCTCGACGTGCTCGTCAACAACGCCGGCACGTACCACGAGGCCGGTTCCATCCTTGATCAGTCGCACGAGTCCTGGCACCGCAGCATCGACGTCAACCTCGTGAGTCTCTTCAACTGCTCCAAACCCGCTGCCGCCCTGATGGTCGAGCAGGGCCGTGGCGGGTCGATCATCAACATCGCGTCGGTCGACGGTTCGATGCCCTGCCTCGGTACCGGCTACGACACGGCAAAGGCGGGCGCCATCCACTTCTCTCGGTCGCTGGCCGTCGATCTTGCCCCGCACGGAATCCGGGTGAACGCGGTGTCCCCCGGTGTGGTGCCGGTGCCCACGCTGACGAAGATCCGTAACGGGGAACTTCCCCCGCTCTGGCCGGTCAACTCCTCCACGACCGGCCTGATGGGGCCGCTCATGAAGCAGCGGTCCGCCAATGTCCCGCTGGGTCGACCCGGAACCCCGACCGACATCGGCCAGGCCGTGCTCTTCCTCGCATCTGCGGCGGCGAGCTACGTGACCGGTCAGAATCTGAACGTTGACGGCGGATGGACACTGATATGAGAACCGACTCGGGCAACGATCAAGCACAGTTGACGACGGATGGACACTGATATGAGCACGTATGACCTTGCCGCCGACCGGCAAGCGCTCGTTGATCTCACGATCGCCTATTGCTGGACCATCGACTCGAAGGAGTTCGAGAATCTCCGGACGATCTTCGTGTCTGATGCGACTGCGCTCCTCGGTGATGAGCGAGACGGCATCGAGTCGATCATCGATCGCATTCGTGGAGCGCTCGGTCCGCTCGATGCCAGCCAGCACATCATCTCGAACCATCAGATCGCCATCTCTGGTGACGAGGCGACGGGTCGCTGTTATCTCCACGCCCAACATGTGCGTCGCGCTGCGGAGGGCGGACCGAATTACATCGTGGCCGGGCGCTACCTCGACCGATACGTCCGAACGCCCGACGGCTGGAGGATCATCCGTCGAGAGATCGCCGTCGACTGGACCGACGGAAACATCCGAGTCGTACGCCCGTAGTGGTGTTCGCAGCCCCTTCACGAGGGTCCGGCGAGGCCATTCGTCGGTTGACGTTTCGCGTCGTCTCCCACCGAGGGAGGAACCGGCCGACCGCGCACCGGCGCTACCGCGCCGTGGCGCCCGAAAGAGCCGAGTATCCGAAGGGCTCCCGCTGGGGCAACGCCGCAGACACCCTCAGCCGGCCTGGCGGACGCGAGGCGCTGGCATCGTGCGCACCGCGGCGGCGCCGAAGAGCCGTCCGTTGAGCGCGTCTCTCACGGCATTGACCGCTTGACGGTGACGTGCGTTGTCGTCCGAGGCCCCGTCGGTGAGCCCGACGACGATGATCCGGATGAAGGCTCGGACAGGGTTGCGTTGAGACGGGTCGAGCTCACCGGCGGCGATCCCTTCGTCGACGAGCGTGTCGAAGAACGAATAACCCTGCGCGCTCGGCCGCCCGAGCCCGGTGCGGAGGTCGTCGTGACGGGCCATGTCAACACGCGCTGCGCCGACGAACCGAGCCAGCCACGGTTCGTCGCGGTTGAGGGCGTGCGACGCTTCGAGCACCGCCTCGAGACGAGGGATGAACCCGTCGACATCGGTGAGCGCCACGGCGAATCGGTCATAGATCTCGGACTGCACGTGCTCGTAGGCCGCCCGGTACATGAGGATCTTCGAGTCGAAGTAGTGATAGAGCGCACCGGTCGTGATACCGGCTTTGGCGGCGATGAACTTGTTCGTCGTTGCCTCATAGCCGAGTTCGGCATATGCCTGGATAGCGATCTCAACAATTCGCTCGCGCGTCTCCACGGAACTCGACGACGGCGGACGGCCGAGCCGACTGGGCTTTTTGGGCACGGCGCCCAGCGTACGGGGACAGGCCGCCCAGGGGAAGTAACCGCCCGATCAATTCGGCCTTTCTCGCCGCGCTGTGATCGAATCGATCAAGCGCATCTGCGAGCACCCAGACTGCCGAGTACCAACGAAAGCGATGTCGACCGTGAGTCAGCCAACCCTCGATGAGTTCACCACGCAGGCAAAGGCGTGGCTCAAAGCGAACGCGACCCCGAAGAAGGCGACCTCTGGCCAGGACGCCCCCTGGGGCACCGGCGAGTTCAGCGTGTCCATTTTCCACGCCCTGTCCTTTGAGGAGGAGCAGGCGCTTCTCAACTCGATCACCGACTGGCAGAAGAAGAAGGCGGAGAAGGGATATCACGCCATTACCTCCCCGACGGAGTTCGGTGGACTCGGGCTCTCCAAGGAATACGCCCGGGCCTTTTCCAAACTCGAATCTCAGTACGAGACACCGACGCGCCACGAAACCTTCAGTGTGACGATCGGTCTGATCGCTCCGACGATCGCCAAGTTCGGCACGCCTGAGCAGAAGGAGCGGTGGGTTGGGGAGTTCCTGGCCACGAAGTCACTGTGCTGCCAGTTGTTCTCCGAACCCGGCGCCGGATCCGACCTCGCCTCACTCGGTTGCCGTGCGGTGCGCGACGGCGACGAGTGGGTCGTCAACGGCCAGAAGGTTTGGAGCAGCGGGGCGCAGTTCTCGAAGTGGGGCGAGTTGATCGCCCGTTCCGATGTCGAAGTCGCCAAGCACAAGGGAATGACCGCCTTCATCATCCCGATGGACCTCCCCGGCATCGAGATCCGGCCGATCAAGCAGATGAGCGGCGGGTCGTCATTCAACGAGGTGTTCTTCAACGACGTCCGGGTCCCCGACTCCTTGCGACTGGGCAACGTCGGCGACGGCTGGAATGTCGCCCTGACCACCCTCGGCTTCGAGCGGGATCACTCTGGCAGCGACGGCGGGTCGGCACGGCCGGGCGGCACCTGGTCCAAGCTCGTGGGCACGGCAAAGGCCCTTGGCCGAGACAAGGAGCCCGCGGTTCGCGAGGCCCTCGTGAAGGCCTACATGCACATGCGTATCGAGAGTTTCGTGAATCGCCGGGCCGCCGACATGCGAGCCGCCGGCGCGCCTGCTGGGCCGGAGGGCTCTCTCGGCAAGCTGGTGTGGACCGAAGGCATGACGGCGATGTCCACTGCTGTCAGCACGGTTCTCGGCCCGCAGCTGATCGCCGACACAGGCGAATGGGGTACCTACGCCTGGGGTG
Organism: Acidimicrobiia bacterium; assembly: GCA_031406385.1. Classification (GTDB taxonomy): domain Bacteria; phylum Actinomycetota; class Acidimicrobiia; order Acidimicrobiales; family JANYDT01; genus JANLQX01. The sequence continues at coordinate 7,519 of JANOHI010000061.1, read as the reverse complement.
AGCACGTGCTCGGTGCGCCGGGATACCGCATCGCCGGTGGTTCCGATGAGGTGCAGCGAAACATCATCGGCGAACGCGTCCTCGGACTTCCGGCTGAGCCACGGGTCGACAAGAACACGTCCTGGAAGGACACCCCCCGCTAGCCGCAGCGGCGCGGACATCCGCGCGCCTGGGTCAGCTCAGCGCGTTGGGTCGGGATTTGTGCGATTTTCGCGCTCCAGCCGACCCAACGACTCCAGCCGACCCAACGACACCAGCTGACCCAGCCCGGACGGCCGTATTGCGGTCTCGGCGGGTCGATGCTGAACTAACCAACCGATTACTTTTCTCGCCCTGCCGGGCGGGAGCCAACGCAGCATCGACTTGAGGAGAACGACATGGACCTGGGACTCACTGGCAAGCGCGCGCTGGTCACCGGAGCGACCAAGGGGCTCGGCCGGGCTATCGCCGAGACCCTTCTTGCCGAAGGTGCTTCAGTGGCGATCTGCGCACGCACTGCCGCCGACGTCGAGACCGCCGTTGCCGAAATGTCGGCGAAGGGCAAAGGCAAGGTCGTCGGTGCGGCGGTCGACGCGGCCGACGGCGAGGCGCTCAAAGCGTGGATCACCTCGTCGGCTGAAGCCCTCGGCGGAATCGACATTTTCGTGCACAACACCTCGGGCAAGCCCGCACGCAAGCTCGAAGGCTGGAAGAACAACTTCGAGATCGACCTCATGGCGCTGCTCCACAGCGTGGAGGCGGCCACACCGTTCCTCGCCGAAGGCGGCGGATCACTTATCAGCATCGGCACCACTGCGGTCTCCGAACACTTCGCCAGCGGCAGCGGGAGCTACAGCGCCTTCAAGGCGGCGGTCACCAACTGGACGCTCGGACAGGCCCAGGTGCTCGGCGCCAAGGGCATCCGATGCAACGTGGTGTCGCCCGGACCGATCTTCATCGAAGGCGGCGACTGGGACAAGATCAAGCAGGGAATGGCCCCGTTCTTCGAGGCCACCGAAAAGGGCCATCCAGCAGGGTCGATGGGCGTGGCCCAAGATGTTGCCGACGCCGTCGCATTTCTCGCCAGTGATCGCGCCCGCCATATCAACGGCGTGAACCTCACCGTCGACGGCGGCTTCCTCAAGCGCGTCAACTACTGAGCACGAACATGGCTGAGCGGATCAACGCCTGCCTCGTCGCCGGAGGGAAGTACCACGACATCGACTTCGCGCGACTTGAGGTGCTCAAACTCCTCGCCGAACACGAACACGTTCGGGTAACCGTCCTTCCCGACTACGAGAACACCGCCGCAATCAGCGCAGCCTCGGTATTGGTCAGCTACACGTGCGACGTTCGTCCGAGCGAAGCAGCGCAGCAGGCGATCCGTTCCTGGGTCGAGGGCGGCGGGCGGTGGTTCGCGCTGCATGGCACCAACTCTGCCCTCGATCTGTCAGGACCGAACGGGGTGGAAGCACCGCGTTGTTTCCCGATGTGGGCCGACACGTTGGGGAGCCAGTTCGTCGCCCACCCGCCGATCCAGCCGTATCGGGTCGACGTCAGCGCACCGGACAACTGGCTCGTGGCCGGCATCTCGTCATTCGAGACGAACGACGAGCTGTATCTGAGCGAACACTCCGATCTGGCGTCGTTACAACCGCTGCTCCACACGATTTGGGGTGGTGAAGCGACCGGTTTCGCCGAGGCCGACTGGAGTTCCGAGACGCGGGGCAACGACCGACACCTCGTGATGTACCTCCGCCCGCTTGGTGAAGGCGCGGTGCTCTACAACACCCTCGGCCACTGTCGCGGTCACTACGACATGGTTCCCCGGATGGCCTATTACCCGAAGATCGAACGCGGTTCATGGGGTGAACCGCAGTACTACGAGTTGCTCCGGCGCGGTCTCCGCTGGACTCTCGGCGCAACAGCTTAAATCCGACGTTTTTCCAAAGGACACAGATGGAACTTTCCACCAAGACCCTGCGCGATCTGCACCGGCGTATGGTTCGTATCCGCCTCTTCGAGGAGGCGGCTGGGCGACTCGCCGAGGCGGGCAAGCTTCCCGGCTTCCTGCATCTCTACGTAGGCGAGGAGGCCGTCGCCGCTGGTGTCTGCGCAAACCTCACCGACGCCGACTCGATCACCTCCACCCACCGAGGACACGGCCATCTGGTGGCCAAGGGTGGTTTGTTCCGGCCGATGATGGCCGAGCTCATGGCCAAGGCCACGGGCTACTGCAACGGTAAGGGCGGCTCGATGCACATCAGCTCGCTCGAGCTGGGAATGCTCGGCGCGAACGGCATCGTTGGAGCTGGCTCGCCGATCGCCGTGGGTGCGGCGTTCACGCACAAGTACCGCGATGACGGCAACGTTGCGGTGGCCTTCTTCGGTGACGGTGCCACGAACATCGGGGCGTTCCACGAGGCCGCGAATATGGCGTGTGCGCTCCGGCTGCCGATCGTGTTCGCCTGCGAGAACAACGAATACGGCGAATTCACCCCTCGCGACAAGACCATGGCGATCACCGACATCGTCGATCGGGCCCAGGGCTACGGCATGCCGGGAGTGATCGTCGATGGCATGGACTCCGTGGCCGTCTACGAAGCGGCCGCCGAAGCAGTCGCCCGCGCCCGAGAAGGCAAGGGACCCACGCTGCTCGAAGCGAAGACCTATCGCTACTACAACCACCACGGCGTGCAGAACCTTGGTTTGAAGTACCGGCCGGATTCGGAGGTGGAGATCTGGAAGCAGCGAGACCCGATCTTCACCCTCGAAGCGCGTCTTGCGTCGCTGAACATCATGTCGGCCGAGGACGCCGCCGAGGAATGGGGGATCCAGCGCGCCGACATCGCCGACGCTATCGAGTTCGCTGAAGCAAGCCCGCTTCCCAACCGTGATCAACTGCTCGAAGACGTGTACACAAAGATGTCGGTGGCGTGATGAGCAGTCCACAACGACGAACTCGGCAATCAGCAAACAGGGCGGTTTCAGCATGAGCGAAGTCAGAAATCTCCCATATGTCATGGCCTTCAACGAGGCCGTCCGACTTTCTATGCGCGCTGATGAATCGATCTTCTGTGCCGGGGAAGACATCGGTGCGTTCGGTGGCGTGTTCGGTACCTACGGTGGTCTGCAGAAGGAGTTCGGCGAGCGTCGCGTTGTTGACACGCCGATCAGCGAGCAGGCGATCATCGGCCTCGGTGTCGGCTCAGCGGTCACCGGGCTGCGGCCCATCGTCGACCTCATGTTCATGGACTTCTTGTGTGTCGCGTTCGACCAAATCGTGAACCAAGCGGCCAAGCTCAAATACATGTTCGGCGGTAAGGCCTCGCTGCCGCTCACCATCACCATGGCCGGCGGCGCCGGTCTGTCAGCGGCCGCCCAGCACAGCCAGAGCCTCGAGGCGCTGCTGTGCCACATTCCGGGCCTCAAGGTCGTGTATCCGTCGAACCCCTATGACATGAAGGGCCTCATGGTCTCGTGCATCCGTGAGAACAACCCCACCGTCATGGTCAAGCACAAGCGACTGCTCGGCATGTCCGGCCCCGTGCCCGAAGAGCTCTATGCCATTCCTCTCGGCGTGGCCGATGTGAAGCGCTCCGGGAAAGACGTGACCGTCGTATCGTTCGGTCGTATGGCCAACGAGAGCCTCGCTGCCGCCGAAGTCCTGGCGGGTGAAGGGATCGATTGCGAAGTCATCGACCCGCGCACGTTGCAGCCGTTCGACACGGCGACAGTCGCTGAGTCTGCCCGCAAGACGCATCGCGTGATCGTCGTCCACGAAGCCGTGCGCTTCGGAGGTATCGGAGCCGAGATCGCCGCCCAGATCCAGGAGGAGGCGTTCGACTACCTCGACGCTCCCGTTGCCCGTATCGGTGCTCCGTTCTCACCGGTGCCGTTCTCTCCTGCGTTGGAGCAGCACTATGTGCCCGACGCAGTGAGCATTGCCGCAGGTATTCGTTCCGTGCTCGGTCGCCCTGCGCCAGGAAGCTGAACGCCGCTCGTGTCCGGTCACGCCGGCACCGTCGGCATCATCGCCAACCCAGCAGCGGGCAAAGACGTCCGCCGTTTGGTCACGCACGCCTCCCCGACGTCTGACGCGGCGAAGATCGGTGTCGTCCGCCGAGCCGTGCTGGGTGCCATCGGCGGAGGAGCAACGCGCATCGTTGTCGCGCCTGATCGCCACCGTTTGAGCGAACGCGCGGTCGCCGATCTTGACCACGACGAGACCGGCGACGCCCGAATCGAGATCCTCGACGAGCCGGTCTACGGCATCCGCAGCGACACCACCACGCTGGCCAAACGTTTCGCCAAGGAAGGCGTCGACGCGCTGATCGTGTTGGGTGGCGACGGCACCAACCGCGACGTCGCCAAGGGTTGGCTCGACGCACCGCTCGTGTCCATCTCCACCGGCACCAACAACGTCTTTCCCCGTCAACTCGATGCCACGATTGCCGGTCTCGGTGCGGGGCTCTTCGCCACCGGGGCGATCGATGCCGCCGATGTGTCGTTCCGGGCCAAGGTCATTCACGTGACCTTCGACGATGGCTCGCCGGACGACCTCGCCCTGGTGGATCTCGCGTTGATCAACGCCCAGTTCATCGGATCACGTGCGGTCTGGGATCACACGGTCATTCGCAGCCTGATCGCCTGCATTGCCGAACCGGCAAGTGTCGGCATGTCGTCAATCGCCGGCCTGCTCGCACCGGTCGGACGGCGCGAGGAGGGGGCCACCTTCGTAGAACTCGCCGGCGAGGGCGAAGAGGTCGCCGGCGTGGTTCGCGCGCTCATCGCTCCCGGAATGCTCACTCCGATTCCCTATGCGCGCTGTTCACATCTCGTCGCCGAATCGCCAGTCGCGCTGCGCGGACCGGCTCTGTTGGCTTTCGACGGAGAGCGAGACCGCATCGTCGACGCGGGCGTTGTTGCGACTGCACAACTGCGCGTCGACGGACCGACCGTGATCGACCCCGAGCGTGCCATCGCTCTCGCCGCAGCACGCGGTGTGTTCCACTCCCCTGCTATCCGAGGACGTTAGACAATGCCTGTTCCCTTCAACATGCCCAAGCTCGGGCTCACCATGGAAGAAGGAACGATCGTCGAGTGGCTCGTCCCCGCCGAGAGCGCAGTTACTCCGGGCTCTGCCGTCGTTCTCGTCGACACCGACAAGGTGCAGACGGAGGTCGAGATTCCCGACGGCGGTCGACTGGTGTTCGTCGGCGAAGTCGGCACGACCTACAAGTGCGGCGAAACGATCGGCTATCTCCTTGCCGAAGGTGAGTCCGCGCCTGCGTCCGCGGCATTCTCCGCGGCAAGTGCGGCCGCGCCCGCTCCGGCAGTGGCCGCTTCGCCCTCCTCCGTTGCGCCGAACCCCGTGGCCGCGTCGGCAGCACTCGGTGCCGGTGGGCGTGTGCTCGCCTCACCCTATGCGCGCGTACGAGCGAAGGAGCTCGGCGTCGACATCGCCTCGGTAGCCGGAACGGGTCCCGGTAGTCGCATCGTGGCCGAGGATGTCGAGACCGCCGCACGCAACCCGAACCGCGCAGCGGCAACGCCCCAGCCTCTGGCCGTCTCGTCGGGCGCTGCGGTGCCAGCCGCCACGCCTCCGCCCTCCACTGGCTGGCGGACGCCTGTGGCTCCCGCAATCACCTATGCCGCGGCGGAGTTCGCACGGCTGGTCGGTCTCGATCTCACCCAGCACGCCATCAAGGCAACGTCTCCCGACGGTCGGATCAGCCGTGAAGACGTTGCCACCTACGTGCGCGGCCTGCTCTCCGGTGGGCGCAGCACCGGGCCCGGTCCGGCCGTCGCCCCTCCGGCCACCCAGCAGCCGACGGCGATCGTTCCGCTCAAAGGAATGCGGGGCACGATCGCCACCCGTATGCGCGCATCACTTCAGGACATGGCGCAGCTCACCTTGATGATGGACGTCGACATGGACGCCGTGGTCGCCGACCGCCGGGCCCGTAAGGCCCAAGGTGCCGCGCCGAGCTTCACCGACTACGTGATCGCCGCTTCGGCTCGCGCATTGCGGGACCACCCGAGGGTCAACAGTCAGGTGACTCCCGAAGGCATTGCCCTCCTCCCGCGGGTGAATGTCGGAATGGCGGTTGCGCTCGACGAAGGCCTCGTCGTGCCGGTCATTCCCGACACCGACGGACTCGGCATCGTTGAGCTCAGCACCCACACCGCGAGACTCGCCGAGGCGGCGCGCACCGGCATGCTCAAGCTCACCGACTACGAGGGCGGCACCTTCTCGGTGTCGACACTCGGCATGTTCGGCGTGGACGGCTTCACGCCGGTGATCAACCCGCCGAACTCGGCGATCCTGGGCGTTGGCCGGCTTCGTGACGAGGTCGCCTGGTCCGACGACGGTTCCATCCGCCGGGTCAAGCGCCTCACCCTCAGCCTCACGTGGGATCACCGGGTCTTCGACGGCGCTCCCGCCGCCGAGTTCGTCCGCACGATCACCCGCTACCTCGACGACCCCAGCACCCTCGACTGAGGGCTCACCAGCAAGATGAGTGAACGCCTCGTAGCACTCACGTTCGACAATGGACCCTGGGTCGGGATCACCGACCGGGTGCTTGATGAACTCGGTCGTCGTTCGATACCGGCAACGTTCTTCGTCGTCGGACGGGAACTCGCTCGAGCCGGGGCGCGTGCGTTGGCCGAGCGGGCGCACGCCGAAGGCCACCTGATCGGCAACCACAGTGCAACGCATCGCACGGCCCTGGGCGAGCTCGCCGACCCGGCCGCGGTCGATGCCGAGATCGACGAGTGCGAGCGTCTGCTCGACGGATTGCGGATGACGCCCCCGCTGTTTCGTCCGTTCGGCAACGGAGGCGTGCTCGATCACCGGCTGCTCAGCCCCTATGCCGTCCGACGCCTCTGCCACGGCGGCTACACGACAGTTCTGTGGAACTCCGTCCCCCACGATTGGGACGACCCCGATGGCTGGGTTGACACCGCGCTCGCGCACGTTTCCTCGTTGCCGCACGCGGTGATGGTCCTCCACGACATGCCCGGTTCGGCGTTGCCCCGACTCCCGGAACTGCTCGACCGTCTGGCCGAGATGGACGTGGCGTTCACCCAGGAGTTTCCCCCCTCGTGCATCGCCGTCGAAGCGGGGAGCCCAACGCCGGTCCTCGCTGCGCTCGGGGTAGGCGAGTTGTCGACGCCTCGGTAATCTGAGTGCGCTCTTCCGCCCATCGCACATCATCCGAGGGAACGCTCATGTCCAGCACCCCACTCGCTCTCCGCCTGCATCACACGGCATATCTCACCAAAGACCAGGAGGCGACCCGGGCCTTCTACGAAGACATCCTCGGCTTTCCGCTCCTCGCCACCTGGGCCGAGGCCGACGAACTCTTCGGCGCAGTCCGCGTCTACTGCCACACGTTCTTTGGCCTCGCCGACGGCAGCGCACTTGCCTTCTTCCAGTTCGCCGACCAAGAAGACCAGGACCTGTTCGACCCGGCCCTCATCCCATCGCCGTTCCGCCACATCGCCATGAAGGTCGATGCTGACGGACAGGCCG
>JANOHI010000047.1:0-1423 GCA_031406385.1 Acidimicrobiia bacterium | reverse complement strand
TCCGGGCTAGGGCTCGACGATGTTGAAGCCGGTTTGGAAGATGTCGAGGTTGGTGAAGATGGTGACGAGGGCCTGGGGGTCGCCCTCGATGGCCATGCGGCCATCGGTGATGGCGTCGATCATCGTGACATCACCAAGGATCACACTGAGCAGGTTGGCCCGGGTGGTCGTCACCGACGCGTCGGGAGCCGACGACCGGACCTTCCAGCAACTCAGGGTGCGGTTCGACAATTCGAGACGCCAGTGCTCGTCGACGTCGGTGAAGTGCCACGCGACCTCCTTGCGGACGCCACCCACGTTCTCGGCCTGCAGACGGACGCCGAGCAACTCGAAGATCTGCTCGATGGTCAGCGCGGCGAGCATCGAACCGCCCCGGTTGGGCCGCGCCGCCGGCGGCGCGGACCGGAGCTCCTGGGCGGCCATGAGGTAGGCATTGCGGAAGGTTGTGGACTCCGACTGGTACCCGAGCTGTTCGTAGCTGTCGGACTGGAGTTGGCGTGCTCCCTCATGGTCGGGGAATCCGAACACGACGTGGTTGAGCACCTCGCACACCCAGCGGTAGTCACCGGCGTCGAACGAGGCCCGGGCCTTCTCGACTACAGCGTCGGGCCCACCCATGAACGCCACGTATCGCTTCCCGGCTTCGGTCGGTTCGTGCGGATGGAGATGCGACGGGTTGGCGTCGTACCACGACAGGTAGCGCTGGTAGACCGCTTTCACATTGTGGACGAGCGAGCCGTAGTAGCCACGCGTGTGACCCTGCGACAGGAACTCCGGCGGTAGTTCAAGGGTCGCGGCGATCTCCGTTGGCGTCGCGCCGTGGTTGGCCAGTCGCAGGGTCTGGTCGTGCATCCAGCGGTAGAGGTCTCGTTGCAGGACGAGGTACGCCCGCACATCGTCTCCTCCCCATCGTGGCCAATTGTGCGAGGCGAAGAACAACTCGGTCCTGTCGCCGAAGAGGTCGAGGGCTTCGCCGATGTACTTCGACCAGGCGAGCGCGTCTCGGACCTTGGCGCCGCGGATCGGTACGAGGTTGTGCATCGTGTGCGTGCAGTTCTCCGCCATGCAGAGCCAACCCTGATCCGGGAAGAAGAAGTTCATCTCGGCGGGCGCCTCGGTCTCCGGCGTGAGTTGGAACACGATCCGGATCCCGTCGACGACCAGTTCCTGACCGGTATGGGTGATGTCCTCGTTCGGGGCGATCAGCCCGGCCTGGGCGAGCGGAACAGCCTTGCCGAGCCCGCAATCGACGTGGGCCTGCGGTCCGGCGGGGAGGAACGGACCGAACTGGTAGTGCGCCCGGCGCAACATCGCCGGGCCGGCGAGCATGTTCTCCGACACGGCTTCGTGGAGGAAGCCGACCGGCGCGATGACCCGGCAGCGTCCCGCGGCCACGTCGTCGTCGGTGGTCACGCCGCGGACG
>JANOHI010000486.1:0-5573 GCA_031406385.1 Acidimicrobiia bacterium | reverse complement strand
GCAGCCGCTCGATCAGGCCGTCCTGGCCCACGATCACCTTCTTCACCTGATAGGCGTCCTGTTCGAGGGTCTTCGTCTCGGTGGACCATTCGTGCATCGGTGCTGCTCCTCGTCATCGTGCGGGCTGGTGGTGTTGCGCTGGTGGTGTTGCGCTGGTGGTGTTCGTCGGGCGGTGGGCGCCTGCTCGGGCTCATTACTTCGGTGGTCCTCCCGCGGAGCCACTTGCTTCGTCGATGGGTACGGCAAACCCGATACCGACGAAGAACCCCTGCTCGGACGGGTTGGCCAGGGCGGTCACAATACCGACGACCTGACCGTTGCGGTTGAGCAGCGGGCCCCCCGAGTTCCCCGGGTTCACGGCGGCGTCGAACTGGATGAGACCGGTGAGCACGGTGCCGTCCTCGGTGGGGATCGACCGGTCGAGCCCGGAGATGACGCCCGAGCTCATCGAGTCGCCGAGCCCGAGGGGATGCCCGATCGCGTAGGTCTCGTCGCCGACGTTGACGCCGCCGCCCATCACCGCCGGCACCACGATCTCCGGCTTCTGATCGGGCTGGAGGACGGCGATGTCGCGCTCGGGCTCGGCCGACACGATCGACGCCGTGCTCGACGTCCCATCGGCGAAGGTCACCCTGATGATCTTCGCTCCCGAGACCACGTGGTTGGCGGTCAGGATGGCGCCCTCGGCGTTGATGATCACACCGGCGCCAAGGCCACCGTTGCTCTCGGCATCAGGTGCGGCACTGCCGTTGTTCGGGAGCAGGGTGGAAGTCGGACCGTCATCAGCCTTCGCTCGTCGAGACGCCGCCTCATCGGTCGTGATGAAGACCACCGACGGAAGCACTCGGCGAAACGCCAGCGCCGAGCGGGCCGGGGCCGACGCGATCTCGGCCTCGACGTCGGACACCGCTGCGCCGACCGCCTTCGTGACGATTCCGGACACCTCCTCGCGAGAGGGCCGATCGGGGCTGGGAGACCGAAGGAACCAGACCGCTACGACGACGGCGACGACCGCCCCTGCAGCAAGGACCCGCCGGTCGGCGAGCGCGGCCCGTACACCCGTCCGCGAAGGTTTCTCCGGTGCCGGATCGTCAGACTCGCTGCGCGCCATGAACCCTCCGGCATGAGTTTCGGCCGATTGACAACGTGGATCGGCTCTCCCCGACCTTGCCCCATTCCACGTGAGTTGTTGATGAAAGAGGTCGACCGGCTCCCGAACTGGGCGAACGGCACGTTCCACACCGTGAGACCCGGAACGTGTCGCGAACATGAACGAAACCGTGGCTGGTGACGTAGACAGTAGATAGAGAGCGAGAGGAATGACATGCGAGAACGCCAGCATTTGCGCCGCCGGGTCTCGTTCGCCGCCTTGCTCTCGACAGCGGTGTTGGTGTGTGCATACAGCGCAGGTCAGGTCGCCGCGCAACCCGTCCTCAATCCGTTCCGCACCGGTAGGACCCTGATCATTCCCCACAGTGGAGGCGACGGCCTGTTTCCCGAGAACACGCTCTACGCGTACGAAAGGAGCATGGCGATGGGAGGTGACGTGGTCGATGTCGACGTGTCGCTCACCGCCGACGGCGTGCCCGTTGCGTTCCACGATTCGTCGCTCCGCCGAACCACAGGCGCCCCGGGGAAGATCTCGACGACAACGTTCGCCGAGTTGTCCAAGCTCGATGCCGGGTGGGGTTTCACCAGTCACGGCATGCACCCGTTCCGAGGCAAGGGTTTGACGGTTCCGAGCGTCGAAGCCATCCTTCGAAGTTTCCCGACCACACCCGCGACCCTCGACCTGAAGGACCAGCGCGCGCTCGTCGCGAAGCCGATGTGCGAGCTTTTGCTGCGTTTGCGGCGAACCGGCGATGTCTATGTGGGGTCCGACAGCTCCGCGCAAGTGCTGGAATTCCGCAAGAGATGTCCGGGAGTGCGGACATCGGGAACGGATGCTGAGCGGCGGGCTTCCCGGGCGGCCAGAGAATCGGGCGACCTCACCTTTCGATCCAGGCAACTGGTGAGCCAGCCCCGGTTCAAGGCAGACGACGGTTCCCGCCGAGTGACAGCGGAATCGCTGGCGTTCAGCCATCGCATGGGTACCGCAGTCCTGACCTGGGTCGTCGACGACCCGAAGGACATGGAGGAGCTGATCGACCTCGGGGTGGACGGGATCTACACCAGACGCCCCGACCTGCTCATCGGCATCCTCCGAACGCGGGGCGCTCGCTGAAGGAGCCGCGACTCGCTTCCGAGGGCGGCCGGGCAACGCTCACGCCCGATCCGGCCCGGCGCATCATCGAGCTCCTCTCCGGCCGTTCAAGCGAGGTCCACACGAAGCGGGTCGACCGGTGGGTAGCCTCACCGTCGATGGACGACACGACAACCCCTTCATTCGCGCTCCAGGAGTTCCTCGGATTCCGGATGGAAAAGGGCGAGGGTCGAGCGACCGCGACCCTCGAACTCGACGATCGGCACCACAACCCCAACGGGATCGCCCATGGCGCGATCCCGTTCACGCTCATGGACACGGCGATGGGCGCGGCGGTGATGTCGGTGACTCCGGCCGGCCACATCTGCGCCACGATCGAGATCCACACCCGATTCGTCGCCGCGGCGACATCGGGAACGCTCACGGCGGAGGCCACGGTGATCTCGGCCGGGCGCAGGATCGTCCACACCGAGGCCCGGACCACCGACGCCAGCAGCCGCTTGATCGCAACGGCGACGGCGAGCTTCGCCATCATCGCCCCTCGGTCCTGACGGACAGCGCGGCCTGGCGGGCCGGACTCGAAATCTCGATGTGACCGTTGACACGCCGGGTCGAAGTGCGTACTGCGGGCCGCTCAGCGAATCGAGTCATCGGTGGCGTAGCAGCGGGTGCGGGCCCGGAGTGCGACGCCGCGACGATCCACGCCGCTACCCGCGCCTGTGCTGCTCGAGGAGATCGGCTTCCCGTTGTGGATCAAGTCCGCACATCGGGCGATCGCTGCGTTGCGGGGGCGGTCCCTCGCGCTGCAGCCACGCCCACGTGTCGACGATCGTCTCTCGGATCGGTCGGCACCGAAGTCCTGATCGGAGAGCCGCGCTCACATCGCCATCGTGGAGCGCAGAGAGCTCGCCCGTCGGCGGGAGCCAGATCGGCAGCTCGGTCCACGGAGCGATCGACGCCGTCTCGATCTCCTCGGGTGTGAACCACACAAACTCGGCGTTCGATCCGGTCACGCCACGGGCAACGTCGAGGAGTTCGCCCATCGTCGTATGGCCAACAGGACTGACCGCGTTGAACACGCCGCCCGTTCGGTTTTGCGCACACGAGAGCATCCATTCCGCGAGGTCGCGGGCGTCGACGTACTGCAATGGTCGTGACGACGGTCCGGGCGCGAGCACTGCGCCGCCACGCTGCATGCGCACCAGCCACCATGGAAGACGGCCGACGTTCTCGTAGGGTCCGAGGATGGTCCCGGCTCGGGCGATCAATGCGTCGGGCCGCTCGGCAAGCACGCCGAGTTCGCTGCCGCGCTTGGCTTTCGCGTAGTCCGACCCGTCGATGTCGTCGGCGTTGGCTTCGACGGTGGGTTCAGATTCATCGCTCCCTATCGCGATCGGCCACCGGTACACGGATCGACTCGACACAAAGCCGTAGTGCTCCGTCCTCGGCCCCAGCACCCGTGCGGCGAACGTGGCATGAACAGCGGCACCTGACCACGTGTCGATCACTGCGTCCCACAAGCCTGGACCTATCGCCGACGAAAACTCGTCGTGATTCGTCCGGTCGACTCGGATCAACCTCGCGCCGTCAACGACTACCCCGGAGAGACCTCGGTTCAGCGTGGTGACATCGTGACCGTGGCGAAGGGCAACTTCGACGAGGGCGCGTCCGACGAAGTGCGAGCCGCCGACAACCAATACCTTCATCGCGTGAACCCCGGCTTCCGAGAGCCAGCCTTGTCAGCAGCGTCGAGCCAGCGCATCACTGCTTCACGGGAGAAGCGCCACTCATCTCCGAATCGACGACCAGGCAGGCCGCCGTCACCGACACGCGCGATCACCTGTTCAGGTGGCACCCGAAGCAGTTCCGCGATCTCGTCGAGATCGAGGACAGCATGATCGGCCGACGGCTTCGGGGTGGACCCCAATGCCGACTCGACAAGGTCGGTGACGAGCGCCTGCTTCGTTCGACCCGTCACCCGGACGAGTTCGTCGACGGACGCCATCACCGGGGCCGGAAGCCGGACGAACAGTGCCGCGCGTTCAACCATTACGATGATGCTAGCGGTTGCTATCCGTCGATAGCAACCGGCGCTCTTTGTAACACCGCAAACTCGACGAACACCGGGCCCGCAGCCGAATCGATGGGCGCTCCGAGAAAAGGCTGGGGAAACTGGTTCGCCAGTTTGGTTGCAGAAAGAACATATGTTTGCCACAGTGTGCTGTATGCACCCGTCCGATATCTGCGATGAAACCGAGTGGTTTCTCACCGAGGCCGACATCGACATGCTCGCGTCGGGCCTCGACCCGGCCGCCGAGTTCCGGCCGGCCGATCACCGTGATGCGGTGCAAGAGCTGTGGCATTCACTGCAGATCGGTCGGGTCAACCTGCTCGACGCGATCCTCTGCTGGGACCGTGCCGATGCCCATGTGCTCGACGGTGCCCGCACCCCGACCGCATGGTTACGTCACCGGCTCCGCACCACCCACACCAACGCCGTCGTGCTCCTCAAACAAGCCCGCGGGTTGCGCGACTCCCCGCAGATCCGTGAAGCACTTCTCGCCGGTGAGCTGTCGTTCGACCAGGCCGACCAACTCCTCCACGTCTTCACCCCGGCACGCGCCACCTACGCGGCGCGTGACGTCGACACGCTCATCGACCACATCTCCACCATGCCGCTCGCGCAATGCCGGATCGTTGCCGGGCACTGGGCCGCCCGAGTCGACGCCGAAGCCCTTGCCGACGGTGACGCTGTTCCACCTTCGGTCGAGCCCACCGTGTCGGAGCTGCGTGTCGGGGAGATCCTCGACGGTGACACCGTCATCGAAGGTGTCCTCAACGCAACCGACGCCGCCGTGGTGCGAACGGCGCTCGCCGCTGCGCAACGCCTCGGCAAACCCGAAGTGATCGGTGACGACGAGTCGCTGGAGGACGGTCTCACCCCGCCCGCCGCACCGGCCGATCCGCGCACCCCGGCCCAACAACGCGCCGACGCTCTAGTACTCATCGCCCAGTTCTTCCTCGACCACCACGACCGCGCAACACACGACGGCGGGACATCGATCGGCCGTGCCCACGTCAACGTCACCGTGAACCTCGACCAACTCACCACCGCCCATCTCACCGGGAACGCCGAGTCCCCCTACTCATTGAGCGGGCTCGACATGGCCTCGGTGTTGCAGACCTGTTGTGACGCGTCGATCACCCGGATTCTCACCGCCGGGCCGTCGCTCACCCTCGACAAGGTTGTGGTCGACGTCCACGTGGTAGTCGATGTTGACCCGGCACGGCTTCCACTCGCGCATTTCGTACCGGTCGCCCGGCAACGCCACGAGAGCGGGACGATCCAGTTGCTCGAAGAGCTCTTGCC
>JANOHI010000477.1:0-30931 GCA_031406385.1 Acidimicrobiia bacterium | reverse complement strand
TGGTCTCCCCGTTGTCGTTCTGCCGAGCCCGGGAATCACCTGGATGGTCGAGGACGGGCGCACGGGTCTCGTCGCCACCGACGAGCACTCCTACGTCGCGTCGATCGAGCGCCTCGCCTCCGACGCCGCCTTGCGTGCTCGGCTCGGCTCGGCGGCGCGTGAGCATGCCCGGTTCGCGTTCGATCCACGGCGCTCGGCGGACCGCTTCGTCGCGATCATCGACGAGGTCACGGGTCGCCCGCGTCGCGAACGCCACCTACTGCCGGGCCGCGATGATGCCCCGGCGAAGCAGTTCGTCAGCTCGCTCGGCGGTCTCGCCGGCCCGTTCGCGATCAGTCTCGCGGGGGGACCGGCGGCCGAGGACGCGGACCGGGCGATCGCCGCGTCGACCCACGTCGTGACCCAGGGAGAAGGTGGCATCCTGCATCATCGGAACAGGTCACCTAACGATGCCCACCTCCGCTTGTGGGCGGGCCTTGTCAGCGAAGCGGCCGGACAGAACTCCGTCTCTTGTGCCGAGTACGGGGCGGCGTCCGCTCTCGGATGCGCCGACGGACGGCCCGAGTTGTATGCGCGGCGGTGCCGCGGATGAGCGCTCCAACGCCGTCGGGTCCTTCGCGGGGCATCGTGTACGTGGCGATGGGCGAGCGGTTCGTGAGCGAGGCGGCGGTCTCGGCGGCCTCGGCCCGGCGCCACGTTGGCGTGCCGATAACGATCTTCACCGATGCTCCTGATGTGGCCCGAGCGACGGACTGCTTCGATGACATTGTCGCCCTCGTCCGGTCGGGCATCAGGGCGCATCGCGACAAGCTCGTCGCCTTCCGGCAGCTGCCCTACGACCAGACGCTGTTCCTCGACACCGACACGTTCGTCGCTTTGCCGATCGACGGGTTCTGGGAGCTGCTGGACCACTTCGACCTCGCCGCCACGGCCGACCGAGGGTACAAGGACGAGTTCCCTGCCGGTTCGACCGTGCCCAGTACGTACAAAGAGATCAACACCGGGGTCCTGTTGATGCGCCGCAGCGAAGCGCTCGACCGGGTGGTCGCGGCAGCGCTGGACCACTACGACGAACTCGTTGCGGGCATGGCACCCGGCGAGCACTTCAAGTACTACGACCAGACGGCGCTGCGCCTGGCCCTCTACGGGTCCGGGATGCGGATCGTGCCACTGCCCGAGGAGGACAACTGTCGGTTCGCAACCTACGGCAAGCTGAACGGGCCAGTGCGCATCCTGCACGGCCGGCATCGGCGGGCGGAGAACACACGGGCAAACCTGCAGCGCACCGCCGACCGCCTCAACGTCACGGCTGCGCCGCGCGTGTTCGTAGCCGGACGGCTGTGGGCGCTGATGCCCCAGCGCGTGCCGGTGATCTCCACGTTCCGACACCAGCGCATGCGCAGCTTCCGACGCGTCGACCCCATCCAGCTCAGCATGACCGTGGCCCGGATCGTCGTCCGTCGCGCTCGGAATGCCCGCCAGAAGGGCTGATGTACCGCTCGTGACCGATCTCGCCGCTGACAGTATGCCGGTCGCGGTCACGTGCCGGGGACTCAAGCTTTGCGCAGTGTCGGATGTACCGTCGAGCCATGACTGACTGGACCGAAGCGCTCATCCCCGATCAAACGGGCCGCGTCGCCCTGATCACCGGGGCGAACAGCGGCATCGGTCTCGAGGCCGCTCGGATGCTGGCAACGCGCGGCGCGCAGGTGGTGTTGGCATGTCGGACCCGCGCCAAGGCAGATGCAGCACGAGACTCGATCCTCGTCGACGCACCGACGGCCGACGTATCGCTCGTCGACCTCGACCTCTCGTCGCTCGCCTCTGTGGCTGCGGCCGCGGCCGAGTTCAGCCGACGCTTCGGTCGGCTCGACCTGCTGTTGAACAACGCCGGTGTGATGGCCACGCCCTATCAACGCACCGTCGACGGCTTCGAGTTGCAGTTCGCAACGAATCACCTTGGCCATGTGGCCCTCACCGCACACCTACTGCCGATGTTGCTCGCGACAGCGCAATCCCGGGTGGTCAACGTCAGTAGCCTCGCTCACAAGATGGGCAAGATCGGCTTCGACGATCTCCAGTCGGAACGCCACTACCGGGCCTGGGGAGCATACGGGCAGAGCAAGCTCGCCAACCTCTTGTTCACCTTCGAGTTACAGCGGCGGCTCGAAGCGGCGGGAGCGGACACGATCGCTGTGGCCGCGCATCCCGGCATCTCCGACACCAACCTCGCCGGATCAACCGGGGGGCTCGCTGGCCGGCTGATGGCGCTCACGCAGCCAATTGCGAGGGTGTTCTCGCAGAACGCGCACGCCGGTGCGCTGCCCACAGTTCGGGCCGCGACCGACCCCGGTGTCCGCGGCGGTGAATACTACGGACCCGACGGTTTCATGGAACAGCGCGGAGCGCCAGAACGGGTGGAGTCGAACGCTTCGGCCAGAGATGCCGCGGTCGCAAAACGACTTTGGGAGGTCTCCGTCGCGCTGACAGGAGTGCCGTTCGTATCGCTCGGCGCGCCGTCCTAACGGCGCCGACACGGACCATCAACCCTCAGCGTGCAGACACACCACGTGAGGTCTTGCTGCGGGGTCAGCGCATGGCGTGGTCGAGAACGAGGCAGAAGGGGTGGCCGACGGGGTCGAGGTAGACCCTGAACGTGGTTCCCGGTTGGTAGTCGGCTTTCATCGCGCCGAGCGCGAGAACGGCACCCTCGGCGACGTCGAGGTCCAACACATGCACGTCAACGTGAGCCTGCTGGGGGAGCGCAGAGCCCGGCCAGGTCGGGGCCACATAGTCGTCGACCCGCTGGAATGCAAGGGTCGGACCGTCGTTCACGAGCTCGATCCAGTCGCCGTCACCGTCGTCACCGTCGTCATCGCCAACCGGCAAACCCGTAAGCGCGCTGTAGAACGCAGCGAGGGCGCGATGATCAGGGCAGTCGATAGCCAGCACGGCAAGGCGTCCAATTCCAGGCATGGACGCAACGTAGCAATATCGCGCCCGTGCGACTGTTGCTGCGCTGAACGGGTGGTCAGGATCCGGTGCTGATCAGTTGCCAGCCGTGGTCGCCGAATCCAACGTGATTGGCGACGCGGCGCGAGGCCTCGTTGTCGGGTGCATGGAGATACAACGCGACCGCGTCTCGCGTGTGGATGGCACGAGTGGCCTGGGCCACGAGTCGCCGAGCGAGACCCCGTTCCTGGTGCGCTGCGGACGTCACGACGGCGATCTCGTGTGCGTGTCGGTCATGGCGTTTGATGCCGACGGCCGCTGCGTGTTCGCCGTGGACCGTGGCGACGAGCACGCCGCCGTTGAAAGGGCGCAGCCAGTCCGGGACGGAACCCCCGTGGGGCACCCACGCTCCTGCATCGTCGAAGTCGGCGACGGGATCATCGGCGCCGCACCAGCGGTAGTCCAGCACCTGCCAATGCTCCCAGGGGAGAGCGGCTCGCATCCACCGGTCGGCCGCGTGAACGGTGGCGGGGTGCGACGCATGATTCAGAAGATGCGCGGGGGCCGAAAGGACGGAACCCGAGGGCGTATCGAGGCGCATCGCCGTGACGATCGTCCCGTCCCAGCTCGGTCGGTGGCGTTCGGCGCTGGTCGTGATGCGGACGTGTCCGTCGGGCGGCGGCCACGATCCCAGGCTCGCACGGAGATGATCGGTCAACTGCGGGGGGAGAGCGACGGAGCGGTCCGGCGCGAAGGTCGGTGTGATGCAGGTGGGCATGACTGACTTCCTAACGGTGGAGGTGTGGACAGGATGATTGGATGCGGGTCGTGAAGGTCCGCCCGCCGAAGCCCTCACCACGTCAGGTTGCTGACGTTGGTGACGGCTGGAGCGCTGCGTGTGGCGGTTCGGCGTGGCTGGGCAAGCCGGTCACGCCGCCCGGAGCGACCACTCGTCGGCGTCTGTGGCGGTGGTCGTTGCATTCGGCGTGGCCTCATCCACCGGTTCCGGGCCGGCGTGAGAAGGGAGCCAGAGCGCAGCGATGAGCGCTCCGAGCACGGTGACGCCAGCGGCGACGGCGGCCGCCAGCCCGAAGCCTTCGATGAACGCGGCACGGCCGGCCGTGAGGAGGGCGCGGCCTCCCGCCCCGCCGACGTTCTGAGCGACGGCAACGGCACCCCCGAGGGAATCGCGTGCGGACTCACGGGCGGGACCGTCGATGGTCGCGGTGGCCGCTCCCATCGCACCGCTGTAGCGACCAGCCAGCAGGCTGCCCAGCACGGCGACGCCGAGCGCCCCACCCACCTCGCGGACGGTGTCGTTCATGGCCGAGCCGACTCCGGCCTTGGAGGGCGGCAGCGAACCCATGATGGCCTCGGTTGCCGGAGCCCAGGTGAGCGCCACACCGGCGCCCATCACGAGCAGGATGGGCAGATAGGCGCTGTAGTCGTCGGCCACGCCGAGCGTGGCGATGCGCAGCAGGGCGACCGCCACCATGGACATCCCGATGACCACGACCGCCTTCGTGCCTAGCCTGCCGACGAGCTTCACGCTGATCGGTGAGCCGACCACCATCGCTCCGGCGAATGGCAGCAGGCGGACGCCCGCGGCGAGAGCCGAGTAGCCGAGCACGAACTGCAGCAACTGCGACATCAGGAACATCGTCCCGAACAGTGCGAAGTAGCCGAACATGACGGTGGTGCTCGCTGCGGTGAAGCGCCGGTTGGTGAAGAACGTGACGTCGAGCAACGGCTCGTCGACGTGGCGCTCCCAAAGCACGAAGGCCACGAGCGCGATGGTGGCGAAGACGGCGCCCGACAACGTCGGCCGGGCGGTCCAGCCCTGTTCTCCTCCCTCGATGATCGTCCACACGAGCGATCCCAGACCGGCGATCGAGAGCAGGGCACCGATCTTGTCGAGCGGCGGCGTTTGCGGGTCGCGTGACGTCGGCACGAGGAAGTGGCCGGCGGTGAGCGCGATCACGACGAGTGGCAGATTGATGGCAAACACTGCCCCCCACGAGAAGTGCTCCAGGAGCCAGCCGCCGGTCACCGGCCCGATGGCCACGCCCAGCCCGCCGACGGCAGCCCAGATTCCGATGGCCCGGCCGCGTTCGGCCGGGTCGGTGAACACGTTCGTGAGAATCGAGAGCGTGGCGGGCATGACCAGCGAGGCGCCGATGCCCATGAAGGCGCGCGCCGCGATCAACTGACCCGCGGATCCCGACATCATCGCCGCGAACGAGCCGATGCCGAAGAGGACGAGACCGGTACTGAGCGCACCACGCCGGCCGAAGCGGTCGCCCAGCGCCCCGCCGGGGAGCAACAGAGCGGCGAAGACCAGCACGTAGGCATCGACCATCCACTGGAGTTGGCCGCCGCTGGCGTGCAGTGACCGCGCCAGCGTGGGCAGCGCGACGTTGAGGATCGTGTTGTCGAGGATGATCATCAGCAGGCTGAGGTTGAGGACGGCGAGGGTCCACCACCTCCGGCGTGCGATCGTGGCCTGGTCCATGTGCTGCGCTCCTTTCGGTGCTCACCGACTGTTCGGTGAGTGGAATGGAGCGTGCAGCTAAGGGGTGCCCGGGGGCATCGTGCGAACCCCCTCATTCTCGGGCACCCCGCCCCGTCCGCGGGAGCGTGCGATCGTGGCCGTCTAAGGCAGATGGCGCCGGGCATCGGCTACGGCGGACGAAGGAGATCATCCTCAACTCGATGGTCCTGTCGGCGGGACGCCATCCGGCGTCTCCGCCTCACCCTCGAGTGGGTGAATATGCCGCAGGGTAGGTGACGGAGAGGGCTGCGCCGAGGCCGGTGGGGTCGACGATGGTGCTGGCGGCGAGGGTGGGGGTGGGGTAGGCGGTGCGGTGGTTGTTGATGACGCTGATCCCGGTCACGGCGGTAGCCCCGATGGTTGCCGCGACGGCGGCAGCGATCAGGCCCTTGCCCAGCAGGGAGGACGTGTGGTGGGGACGGGGACGAATGGTGAGGGTCATCGGAAGCTCCTTGGTGTGGGTGCTGATCCGTCGGGGTTGACGGTGATGACGATGACGATGACGATGCGAGTTGTCGTCTCGATGTCAGCGGCCCGAACTGCGATGACACTGCGATGTCATCGGAGTGTCATCGCCACGTGATCCATTTCAGGGAGCAGGTCTGGCGCAGGTGGGTCAGGATGGTTTGCAGAGACGCAACTGGGGGTGCCGGTTGAGGGTTCGTGTGCTGGGGTCTATCGCCATCTCTCTGGACTCCGGCGACGGGGTCGCACTGAACAGCGTCAGCCACCGTCGTCTGATCGCCAGGCTTGCGATGGCGCGTGGTGCCGTCGTCCCGGCCGACCAGCTAGCTGACGCCCTGGACCTGTCCGTCCAGGCGCTGCGAACCGCGGTGGCGCGGTTGCGCAAGATCGTGGGCGACGGTGTCATCGTTACTGCGGCAGACGGATACGCCTTGCAGGTGTCAGGGCTGGACTCCGATCGATTCGAAGCACTGATCGCGGCTGCTCGTCGGTCGAGCGGGCACGGGAGGCTCGATGTGCTTCAGGAGGCGCTGGACCTCTGGACCGGGCGGGCGTTCGGCGAGTTCGACGGTGAGGATTGGGCGCGGCCCGAAGCCGTCCGCCTCGGTGAGCTGCTGGCCACGGCACGCGAGGACTACGCCGAGTCACTGCTGCTGTCGGGTCGTGCCGCCGAGGCGTGTGCCTCACTTTCGCCGCACATCGCCGCCTTCCCCCTGCGTGACCGAGCGCGTGGGCTGCTGATGCGCTCGCTCGCCGCCCAGGGCCGCCAGACCGAAGCACTTCGGGCCTACCAGGAGTACCGGAGCTACCTGGCAGAGGAGATCGGTACGGTTCCGTCCAGCGAGCTTCGGGAAATCGAAGCGCGCATAGCAACTGGCTGGCACGATGATCTCGCCACGTCCACCGACGAGCCGGCCGATCCTCCGCCGAGACGGCTCTCGGGGATTCCGGGCTCCGCGACGAGCTTCATCGGCCGAGACGCAGAGCTCGAGCGGACGCGCCTGGCAGTTGAGCAACACCGGCTGGTGACGATCTTCGGTGTCGGAGGAGTGGGCAAGACCCGACTGGCGCTGGAGGTGGGGGACCGATGTTCATGGGCTTCCGACGGGGCATGGTTCGTGGAGCTCGGTGCCGTGCGCGAGAACGGCCAGGTGGCAGGCGCTGTAGCAGCCGCCATCGGCATCAGTCTCGACAATGGTCGCGTCCCCGCGGAGGCCGTCGCAGACTGGTGTGCATCGCACCGTGCGCTCCTCGTGCTGGACAACTGCGAGCACATCCTGACGGGTGTGGCGTTGCTGGTCCAGGCCTGCATGAACCGTAGCGGCGACACCGTCGTGCTGGCCACTAGTCGAGAGCCCCTCATGGTGGCTGGTGAGCACGTGCTGGCACTGGGGCCGCTTGCCGTTCCGACCGGTCCCGACGATGACAGCGACGCAGTCCGACTGTTCGTGGAGCGCGCCCGTGAAGAGCTCCCGGACTTCGATCCATCTGCTGACCGCAGTGCAGTGGTCGAGATCTGCGTCCGCCTCGATGGCATACCGCTGGCGATCGAGCTCGCCGCCGCCAGGATGCGGGCGCTGTCTCCTCGTTCCGTCTGTGATCACCTCGACGAGCGTTTCCGGCTCCTCACCGGCGGTCGACGCACAGCCGTGGAGCGCCACCGGACACTGCGGGCCACGGTCGATTGGTCCTACGACCTCCTCGCTGTCGACCAGCAACGCGTCTTCAACCTTCTCTCGGTGTTCGTCGGTCCCTTCGGACTTGATGACGCGGTAGCTATGTGTGCACGTGATGACCTCGACAGGTTGGCGGCCGTGGATCTCATCGCATCCCTGGTGGACCGGTCACTCGTCGTGACCAGGACGACGGAACCGCGGTATCGGCTCCTCGAGACCCTCCGGAGCTACGGCGCGGAGCGCCTCGGCGCAGCTGCGGCCTCTGATGAAGCACGGCTCCACCATGCCGAGTGGTTCCGCCACAAGGCGACGACCCTTGTAGCGCGCTCGCCCGGACCAGACGAATCGACCGCCCTTGAGGAGGTCATGGCCCAGATCGCCGACTACGACGCGGCGGCCGCGTGGGCCTTCGACCACAGACGAATTGACATCGCCATCGATATCGCGTTCTTCCTGTTCGAATCGTTGTTCCTGAGCCAGTTGAGGCCCTTGACCGCCATGGCGTCCCTCGTGGACTGGGTCGCCCGATGTCAGTGGCTTGAACCGAACCTCGGTTGCCCCGAGGAACTGTCGGATGCCGCGTTAGTCAGGGCGCGCTGCGTCGGTGCTGCCTGGCTCACGTGGATCTCCAACCAATCAGAGCGAGCAGGACTACTGGCCGAAGCGCTGATCGCGCTGGAGCCGTCCGAGAGCTGGGGTCACTCCATCAGGGCCTACCAACTGATCGGCCAGGGCAGGGCTGAGGAGGCGGTCAGTGAGGCTCGAACCGCGCTCGAGACGGCAGAGGGGGACCCTCTCCGGTGGGCTTCCGGACAGATCGCCCAGGGTTACGCCCTGGCCTCGACCGGGGCCAACGAGCTCGCTCGAGGCATTGCGGTCGAACTCCGAGAATGGGCGCTGCGGATCGGGTCGAAGATCGCGCTGTCCAGCTCGTTCCTCCTGATGGGACGGATCGAGCGCGTCATCGATCCGCTGGAGGCACTGCGCCAATTCGATGCCGGCCTCGCGGCGACGCGGGGCACGCTTGCCCACGCCGCGGTCCATGCGCTGCAGCGTGAACGTCTCGAGCTCCTCATGGGACTGTCCTTCGACGAAGCGTGCGCCACGTTGCGCCACGTCCTGGGCAACGCCCGTGCAACCGCCGACCGGGGTCTGCTCTCCAGCTTCCTCTCGTTCACGGTGATCGCCCTTCAACGGTCGGGCGATTGCGACAACGCTGCCCGCGTCACCGGCCAGATCGACCGGTCCTCATTGCTGCCGAACGAGGCCGCGGCCTACGACGTTGCGGTCGAGGGGCTCCGGGAGGCACTCCCCGGTCGCTTCTCGTTGTTGGCCGGCGAAGGCGCTGTCATGGACTTCGGTAACTTCATCGACCAAGCGATCGCCGCGTTACCCGCGGGACGGTGAAGGTCGCGCTTCGGGTGCCGGGTCGCGCCTCGGCGGGCGGCGAAGTACGCGAAAGCCGTGCGACGTATACATCGCTCACACCTACGGATGACACCGAGGAGCGAGACGTTCCCAGCGAGATCAGCTTCTCGAGTGTCCGAGATGTTCTTTCACGATGCGGTCAACGAGTGCGTCGATCGTCGCGTCCGGCTGATACGTGTCTTCCACGCGCGCTCTGACAAGTGGCCACGTCCGCCTGATGCCTTGCTCCAGTGAGATCTCGCATCGCCAATCGCCGGCAAGACGTTCGATCTTCGCCGTGTCGAAGATCATCGAATTGGACTTGTCGCCGAGGAGAGGACCCTCCCAGGACGGGTCGTATTCCACGAGCGTCTTCGACAGGACGTGGCACACCCGGGCCTCGAGTCCACTGACATGTTCGATCGTCCTCATGATGGAGTTCCAGGTATGCCCGACGCGATCCGTGATGTGGATGCATTCGCCGATCGCCGCTTCGTTCCCGCAGATTCGGACAAAAGCCCGCGCAAAATCATCTGCGTGAGTCAACGTCCATACCGACTCGCCGTCACCATGCACAATGACGGGCTTCCCGTTCAGGAGCCGCCACGCGAGATGGTCGCCGTGGACAACGGTGCTCGGCAGTCGCTCGCGATACGTGTGGCTCGGACGAACGATCGTCACCGGCAACCGACCTGAACGATGCGCTTCCAGGAGACGTGTCTCGCACTCGGCCTTGCTTCGACTGTAGGCCCAGAAGGGATTGCCCAACGGCGTGTCTTCGACGATGAGTGGTGTGGGAATCGGCTTCGCGTAGGCCGATGCTGTTGATATGAACACGTACTGGCTGCAACGACCGGCGAATGTCTCGATGTCGCGCTTGACGGAGTCCGGACTGAAGGCCAGGAACTGACAGACCACATCGAATCCACCCGACGCCAGCGTCGCAAAGGTGTCGTCGTCGGTGAAGTCACCGATGATCTGACGGACGCCCAACCGGTCCGCGTCGAATCTCCTGCCTCGGTTGTAGACGGTCACCTCGTGACCGGCGCGCTTCGCTGCTTCGACACATGCGAAGGAAATCTCACCAGTCCCACCGATGTAGAGGACGCGCATAGTCACGCACCGTCAGGTGACACGTCGCCCCTGACCACGCGAGCGCCGCCGGGAAGATGAGCATCGAGAAAGTGGTTCACCCGTTCCGGGTCTTCGACGAATCGGACGTTGCGGTCGATACCGTGAAGGCTTGGGGCGGCGTCGAAGATCTCGCGGACATCGGATTGGAACACGAGCCGGCCGTCGCCCAACGTGTTGTCCTCCATCAGTCTCAGGGTCGGGTCGTCCGCGCATCGCGCCGCAAGGTCAGGATCGAGGTCCTGGATGTAGACGCCGCGCCAGTGTCTGCTCTTCTCGGCGTGGTAGGTAGCCGCGATCATCGCGCGTGCGCGGTTCGCCGTGTTCGGCACTCCGCGATGCCACATCCTCGGGTCCCGGAAGCAGACGCTTCGCGCCGGAATTGTCATACGTGCGGAGGGGGACCACTTCTCGATGAGTTCCTGATGGTCGCCTATGCGATTGGTGCTCCAACCGGCCACCGCAGTTTCCCGGTGTGTACCGGGGAAGATCTCCGTCGCGCCGTTCGCTTCGGTGATCTCCGCGAGTGCGATCGAGCAACTCAGGGTTGTCGCGGGAGGCGGCCAGGGTTGTCCGTCTCGATGCGCATCGTCCGGCGTCTTCCACGAGAACGGCCGGTCGAAATGCAGGGGCTGATACGCGCTGCCCGGACAGTTCACATTGCCGTTGTAGAACCCGAGCCATGCGCCCCGACCGAGTACCCCCGCCACGACGCATTCGATCAACGGATCGGCGACCAGTTCCGTCTTCACATACGGCGCGAAGCGCCGCAGCCCGAGTTGCAGATGGCCTTCGGCCGTGTTCCTCTCGTGCTGGGTCGGCTGACCGGTTGCCCGAATGCGTTCCACGTCTTCGAGGACGGCCTCACTGAGAAGGTCGGAGGTCTCCTGCGAGATCAGCTGCTCGACGACGGCATAGCCCACGGTGTCGATGTCGCGGATGATCGCCGCCAACGTGTCCGAAGAGAGAACACCCGAGTTCCGCTCGGTGTTGGAGATGTGATGTGACACGTGACCTCCTCGTGGTCGATGGGTGAGCGGGGATGGTGCGGACTACTGCATCTTCGCAAAAGTTCCTCTCACGTCGAAAAGCTCTGATTCCTTGTGCTTCGTGCACTGTCAGAAGGATCGACGTGAAAGGAACTTCCGACTCAGTGCACTAGCCGAGGTTCGACGACCGAGGGTAGACGTCAGCGGGGTCGGTCATCACGTTGACGAGGTAGGGCACTCCCGACGCGAAGGCACGATCGAGGGCCGGGCCGATGCCGTCGGGATCATCGACCGTTTCGCCCGCGCCGCCGAGTGCCCGAACCACTTCGTCGTATCGGCAGCGGGGTTGGAGGTCACACGCGAGATCCCAGCCGTAGATCGCCTGCATCGGGTGCTTCTCCAGCCCCCACATGCCGTTGTTTCCGACCACCATCACGACCGGCAGATTGTGGCGGACCAGGGTGTCGACATCCATCAGGCTGAAGCCGGCCGCCCCGTCGCCGAGAAGCGTCACCACCTGGCTGTGGGGTCGAGCAACTCGCGCGGCGATGGAGTACCCCATGCCGCTGCCGAGACAACCGTACGGACCGGTATCAAGCCAGCATCCGGGCTGGAACACCTCGACGAACTTTCCGGCGTAGCTGGCGAAGTCACCCCCGTCGCAGACCACCACGGCGTCGCGCGTCAACCGTTTGGACAACTCCCCGTAGATGCGGCTCGGCTTGATCGGTGACGAACCTGCCTCCAGGAGGAGAGCGTCCGCCGACGCCGCCTGCCGTTCGGCCCGGCGCAGTGTGGCGATCCAGTCCTCATGATCGGTGCGTCGGCCGGTCCAGTCCGTAAGTGCACGGAGTATCGCTGCGATGTCGCCGGAGACGGTAAGTGCATCGCGAGGGGATACGGTCCCGCCGGGGGCGTCGGTCACGTGGGCCACCGCAGCGTTGCCGAACCGGCCGAAGCCCAGTCGGAAGTCGAGCGGCGTGCCCAGCACGACCACCAGATCAGCCTCATGTTTGAGCTTGCCCCTCGTGCGGAGAAACGCCAGCTCGTGATCGGCAGGGAGGGTGCCCCGCCCGAGGCCGTTGAAGAAGCACGGCACTCGAAACTCTTCCGCTGCGGCGCGCAGTTCGTCCCACCCACCGTCCCAGTACACGTCGCTGCCGACAATGAAGGCCGGGCGCTGCGCACCGGCGATCGCTTCCGCCAACCGGGCTACGGCATCGTCATCGGGCACCGCACCGCGGGACCGCTCGAAGTCGGGGAGCTCGCCGGAAGACGGACCGAACAACACATCGAGAGGGAAGTCGAGGAACACCGGCCCGCGGTGGGGCGTGGTGGCGGTCGCGATCGCGTGATGTACGAGACGTGCGGCGGCGGTGGGGTCCTTCACGGTGCCGGCCGACTTCGTGATGGAGGCCACGATCGGCACGTGGTCGATCTCCTGCAGCGAGCCTGCGCCCCACCTGCCCTCAGGAGCCCTTCCTCCGAGTACCACGACCGGTGATCCGTTGAAGTGGGCTGCGGCGATAGCGGACACCCCGTTGGTCACGCCCGGTCCGGCGGTGAGGACCGCCAAACCCGCACCACGGGTCAACTTGGCATAGGCCTCGGCCGCGAAGGTGGCCGACTGCTCGTGTCGCGTGTCGACGACTCGCATTCCCTGGTTGCGGGCCGCTTCGTACAGCGGCCAGACGTGCCCGCCGTTGAGGGTGAACATCACGTCGACCCCCGCTTGGCGGAGTGCGGCGACGGCCTGCTCGCCGGCATGACCGGCAACGGTGATGGGCATCATGGGCTCCTGGCGTAAGGCGAAGGAAGCTCAGGCCCACGCCCGGCCGCAACGTAGCACGCCCGGTGCTCCCTGACCCGTTGGAGGTGGATGGTGAGCTGGCGCGGACCGATGAGCCTCGCCGGCCGGTTGGCCGGCGGCGTGGGGTGGAGCCCAGACTGAGGAGGTGATCCGGCTCGTCCATCTCTTCCGCCGCCGTCCTGACCTCGACGCCACAGCGTTCGGCGCGACGTTGCTCGATGACCACGGCCCGCTGCTCGCGTCGTTGCGTTTGGCGCTGGGCATCGTCCGGGCGACGATCGCCGTTCGCACGGGTGGCCCGGCCGACGAGCGCATGGCCCAGGCGCGTGGCGGCATGGAGGCGCCGTATGACGCGGTGACCGAGGTCTGGTTCCGCAGCGAGGCAGAGCTGCTCGATCGGCTCGCAACGGAGCGAGGGCGTAGCGCGTCATCCGGGCTCATGGAGAGCGAGCGCAGCTTCTCGGACCTGGCCGCCTCCCCGATGTGGCTGGCCCATGAGTACCCGCAGGTGAACCCGACACCGGAGTCGATCGTCGCCCATCCGAACAGCGGGCTCGCCAAGCTCCACTTCCCGCTCCGTCACGTCGACGCCATGACGCCGACCGACGCTCAGACCTACTGGCATACGATGCACGGCCCACTGATCCGCTCGATGGCGCCAGGGATGGGGATCCTGCGCTACCAGCAGGTGCACCGGTTCCCGTCGAGCATCGAAACGAGGATGCGCGCCGACCGGGGCGTGGCCGTCGATCCCTACCTCGGCCACGCCGAGGTGTGGAGTGATCGCGGTACGACCCGATCGGGTGAGGTGGCGGCGCGGGGAGGTCGTCGGGCGATCGAGGACGAGGCCCGCTTCATCGACTTCCGACGGTCCGCCATCTGGTTCGGCGTCGAGCACCTGCTCATCGACGGCCATCTCTGAAGGTGGGCATCGGCAGTTCGCTAACGTCACGGTCATGAGGGGTCTCGAAGGCAAGGTCGCGTTGGTCACCGGTGCAGCGCGGAAGCGAGGCATCGGTCGTGCCATCGCTCTTCGACTCGCCGAGGAAGGGTGCGATGTCGTGATCACCGGCCTGCGGCGTGATCCCGCGACCTTTCCGGTTCACGAACAGGCCGAGGCGTGGCAGGGCATTACCTCGGTGGCCGATGAGATCGGGGCGATTGGCCGCCGCTCGCTCGCCGTCGATGGTGATGTGGCGGATGCCGGAGATGTCGAAGCGATGATCGCGGCGGCGGTCGCCGAGTTCGGCCGCATTGATGTGCTGGTGAACAACGCCGCCCTTCCCAGTGACGCCGGTGCCGCGCCGATCCTCGACGGCGACGACGCGAACTGGTTCCGCACTGTCGACGTGAACCTCAACGGCCTCTACCTCGTCACCAAGCACGCTGGGCGGGTCATGCGAGACGGTGGCAACGGCGGCTGCATCGTGAACATCTCGTCGATGGCGGGTCGACAAGGTCTGGCGAACTACGGCGCGTACTGCGCAACGAAGTGGGCGATGATCGGCCTGACCCAGCAACTCGCCGTCGAACTGGCGCCGAATCGCATCAGGGTGAACTGCATCTGCCCGGGATCGACCGACACCGACATGATGGACGGCACGTTCGGTCGCACCGCCGAACGGTTCGGCCTCGCCCCCGAGCTGCCACGCAAGGGGGCGATCTCTCGGATCCCGTGGGGCCGGCAGGGCCGCGTCGAGGAGCAGGCGGCCGCAGTCGCCTTCCTCGCCAGCGACGATGCGAGCTACATCACCGGCCAGACCCTGAACGTCGACGGTGGGCTCCGCATGGACTGACGGAACCGGCGCGCGAGAGCTCGACTGTCGCTGCGACGAGTTCTCTGAGGTTCGAGACGACCGGACCAACCTGTTCGGAGGAACGCATGGGCAAGCTCATCTACGCAATCAACACTTCGCTGGACGGCTTCACGGAGGACGCCACCGGATCCTTCGACTGGTCCGAGCCCGACGAGGAGATCCACCTCTTCTACAACGACATGATGCGCGGCATCGGCACCCAGCTGCTCGGCCGTCGCATGTACGAGACCATGGCCGTGTGGGAGACGGAGCCGTCGTTTGCCGCGGAGTCAGCGATACTGGCCGACTTTGCCGCCGCATGGCAGGACTCGGACAAGCTCGTCTACTCCACGACCCTCGAAGAGCCGTTCACGAAGCGGACGCGCGTCGTGCGGACCTTCGACGCAAACGAGGTGAGGGCCCTGAAGGCTGCGTCATCGGACGACCTGCTCGTGGGCGGACCGGGGCTCGCCGCCGTTGCGCTGCGGGCCGGTGTCGTGGACGAGGTCCGACTCGCGCTCCTCCCGGTATCTGTCGGCGCCGGCAAGCCGGCATTCCCGACGGACGTGCGCCTCGATCTCGAGCTCATCAACGAACGCCGCTTCGGCAACGGCACCGTGCAGGTCTCGTATCGCGTGCGGTGACGACGACCATGTGGGCTCCGATGTAGCCGAGGCTCACCGTGCGGCGCACTCTCCGCCGGGGTTCAGCGTGAACGTGTCACCGCCTTCCCAGAAGTCGGGCACCTTGATGCTCCTCGGCCCCCCTTCGAGCGAGGTCGCGGACTCGGTGATCGCAATCACGGGGGAGTCGGTATCGGCGCCGGTCACGGTGTAGGAGCCGCTCCATTTGATCGTTCCCGAACCCACCTTGCCCGTGCCGGAGAACGAACCACCCCGCACATCGCCGGGCGTGAACGTGATCGTTCCCGGGAGCTCTCCGGTGATGTTCAACGTGAACGGCGCGTCGAGTGAGCACACGTCGCCGTTGATCCCGAGGGCACCGAGTGCCTGGTCAACTCGGAACGATCCGCCGACGGTGATCGTCACGGCAGTCGATCCGATGCCACGGCGCGACTTGGAGACCAGCGAGATGGTGCCGCTGTCGTCGCGTTCGGCGCCGGCGGTATAGGTGAGCTTGTCCGGAGTCTTCGCAAGTGAACTCGGATCGAGCGAACCCTTGCCCGTCAGGGTGGCGTCCACTCGCTTGTCGAGGGGAACGCCTTCTACGACGTGTTTCGTCCGGACTTCGAACGGCACCACTTCGGAAGCGCTGACCTTCGTTTTCGGGCTCGCCTCGATGACCACACAACCGTTGTTCTGGATGGTCACCTTGCGCCCCGCGAGAACCCCCAGGGCAGCGTTGAAAACGATCTCCGCAGCCTCGCCGACCATCGCAGCGTCACCATCGTTGAGGACCGAGACAGACTGCGATGACCGCGTGATCGATCCGGTGGCGGAAGTCATGCGCCCTCCCGTAAAGGGATCGGTGGCCGAGTTGCCCTTTCGGAAGTTCACATAGGTGGACCGTCCGGACGCTTCGGTGCGGCTCGCCTCGACGTCGGTGTCAATCGTGACGTTCGCTACCTCGGCACTGTCATCAAAGGACGCATTGATCGTTCCCTTGAAGGTCGATTTCGCCGACGTCGCTTTGCCCGACGGCGGCGTGACGGTCGACGACATCTCGCCACTGAAGGTGAGAACCAACGCGCCCGCAGTATCCGGGCAACGCGGACCTTCGGCGCGAAGGGCAAGCCTCGTCTGTACCTTCGTGCCGTCGGTGCCGGTCACGTCACTTTCCATGCTTAGTCCGGCGCCTGATGACCCGGCGGCCGAACTGCTCAATTCCAAACCGAGGGTCGACGTACCGGTGCCGGCCTCATTGGCCTTGGTCGCAGAGCCGTTCGCGGACTGCCCGGCCTGGAGACGGTCGCCCAGCGGTCGGAACCCTTCCAAGAGGACTCCGACGGCTCCGAAACCGCCGCCGGAGATTTGCGTGCGCACCAGGAACTGCGGTCCGCTGCTGGGAGCAACCTCCGTCGTGTCTGACACCGCCACGAGCGCTTCCTGTTTCGTCCGGGCATCGTCGAGCACGGCGGTTTCAAGCTCGCCGATCAGATCAAAGAGCTTGGGGTCGATCGAGACGCCCGTGGCGCGAATGGCCGCGTGCGAGAAGGATTGCTCCAGTCGGCTCTCGAGCGACACCGACGACGTGGTGTTGAGTATGGCGTCGAGGGCGTTCACCTCGGTCGTGGTTGCCGCGAGCGACTCGGCAACCAACTCTGGTGCTGTGGTTCCATCGCTCCCCCCGCTGCACCCGAGCAGGAGTGGAATTGCAATCGCCAGCGTCAAGGTCCGTCGTCCCATGCCGCCACTTTGGTCGAAGCGTGGCCCGATGGTGAAAACGGGCCCCGTTTCCCGTGTCGCGGCCGCGCCGGAGCTTGACTCTCATTCACGGTTTTGCCTCAGAACCGATGCACTCGACGCCCAGCTGTGGGGGACCCTGCGCCGAAGCAACGCGGGAGGGCCGGGTGGACCCGAGAACCTGGCGGCGCTCATGGTGTGCGCGCTTGCGGTGGGCTCGCAACTGTCCCGGGTCGAAGCGCTACGCCTCGCCCGGACTCTCGTCCGGGCCGAGTTCGTTGCGCCAGGAAGCGCGCGGCGCGAAGCCCACCATTCGTTTGGCTTTGTCGTTGGCGTAGAAGGTCTCGAAGCGACCCATGACCCGGCGGCGCGGGACGCCGTTGTAGAAGCGCTCGTACACCTCGTCGCTGGGAATCGCGACCGAGGTGTCGTCGTTCGAGACGTTGAACACCTCGTAGCCGAGGCCATCGGTGCGAAGACAGCAGTCCACCATGTGGCCGAGGTCGAGGGCATCGATGTAGGCGAAGATGTTCCGCCGCCGGAGACCCGGTTCGGCAACGAACGCCGGAAACTTGGTTGCGTATTCGTGCGGTTCGATCACGTTGTTGATG
This sequence comes from Acidimicrobiia bacterium, assembly GCA_031406385.1. Classification (GTDB taxonomy): domain Bacteria; phylum Actinomycetota; class Acidimicrobiia; order Acidimicrobiales; family JANYDT01; genus JANLQX01. Next base: position 13,180 of record JANOHI010000477.1, on the reverse strand, counting down.
CGTAACCCGTAGATGTCGATGCCAGAGCGCCTCTGGAACGACCGCGCCGTGGCTTCGTTGACGACCTTCGACATCGCGTAGCTGTCGTGGGGCACGGTCGGGTGGTCTTCGTCGACCGGGACGTACTCGGGCCTGACCTCGCCGTCGGCGAAACAGATCCCGTAGGTGGTCTCGGAGCTGGCGAAGATCACCTTGCCGATCCCCAACTTCACTGCGGCATCGATGACGTTGTAGGTGCTGAGCACATTGATCCGAAACGTTTCGTTGTCGGGTCGGATGAGGATCGCCGGGATCGCCGCGAAATGAACCACGGCGTCGTAACGGGGAACACCGGTGCCGGGCTCGAGCTCGTCGAAGCCGGCGTAGGCCGTGAGCGCGTTGAACACCTGTCCGGGTTCGGTCAGATCGATGCGCAGATCGGCAACCCCAGGCATACCCAGCGGCATGATGTCGCCGTTGACCACCCGGTGCCCGCAATCGACGAGGTGACCGATCGAGTGACGACCCGCCTTCCCGCTACCTCCGGTGAAAAAGATTCGCATGACATAGATGGTACAAAACCGCCTGCTTCGTCTCTGTTCCGAGATGGCGGCGTGGAACGTCGACGCCCGAAACGGACGGCGTGGGTTCATGCGTCGTCCGCCACCGTTGCCGTCGCCACAGCCGGTCGTCGGTGAACTCCGCCCGTACTTGCGACTGCGTAGGAGTTAGCGGCGGATTCGTCGCCAGCGGACCCGTTGCCAGCGGCGCGACCGTCGAGACGGGCGTGACGCGGCAGTGCGTCTCAGAGCCGTCAGGTCTGAAGTGTTCGACCGGCATTCGGTTCGAGGACGATCAACCCGGGGCAAACTGCGCCGGACTCGATCAATTCCGACAGCACCCGATGGTCGTCGTCAACAACCTTGGCAACCTCGTCATCGGTTGTCATCCGTACGGCAACATCGATTGATGCTCCGACGTCGTGCCACGACGACCGCTGCTCGTTGAGGTTCAGTTCTCTGCTCTCGCGCACGGTCCAGCCTTCGGCCGCATCGTGAAGCTGAGCACGCGTGACGAAGTGATTTCGCGTCGTCGTCACGGCTGGCCCGGTTGCGAACAGATCGATGATGCAGACCCAACAGTCTCGTTTACCACGCCAAATTTTCGTCAACACGGCCGACAACGTCGTCATCGGGCAGGCTTCCAGGGACAGCAATCCGAACATCGTCACTCCGTCGAAGCCGGAAAGATCGACTTCGGCAATGGGAGCGCACTGCCACTCCAGATGGGGAAAGAGCCGACTCCCGGCGGACACACACTCCTGCTGTTCTTCGATGGCGGTAACGATCGCACCCTGTCGTTGCATCCACCACGACGCGCCTCCGAGTCCTGCCCCCAGATCCGCCACGCGCGCGCAGGCGGACGGACGGATCGTCGACCACATGCTGACCAAAACGTCGGGAAACCCGGGCCCCGGCGAAGCCGCGGCCATGCGGCCATCCTCGGACAGGTTGGCGGCGGCGATGACGTCAGCTCGTCGTGTCATCGCCGCTCCGAAGAGCAGCAATCGGGCTGCACGTTCGTCATGGCCGGGGTGCGCGCGGTGGGTGAGAGGCGGCTCGCTGGAATGCAGCAGCGTTGCGACCCGCGGGCGTTCGGAATGGAAGTTCACGCCTTCCGGTTACCCGATGTACGGCGACATAACCTTCACGACCAGCGCCTCATGAAGAGACGCGAAGCATGTGTCGGGGGACCGGGCGCGGGGTAGTGAACGTCTACGTGAAGTATCGATGACCCGAAGGACACTCCAATGCCCGCACCAGCGAACCGCGAACCTCGCTCGACCCCCGCCCGCTGGGCGCCCCGCGGCACGGCAACGTCTGATGAGGGAGAAGAACGCGACACGGCGCTGCATTTGGGCGATGACCCGAAAGCTGCGAACGGGGAGATCCTGCCGGACCCCGAAGCAGGTCCAGATGGCTTCCCCGCGCAACGCCCGTGACAGCGACGTCGTGGGCGAGAAGTCATCGGCACCTCCGGATAACGGTCGGCGATTCGTCGTGCAGCGTCACCGGGCGACGCGATTGCACTACGACTTCAGGCTCGAGATGGACGGCGCACTGGCCAGTTGGGCCATCCCCAAGGGCCCATCGATGGACGCCCAGGCTCGACGTCTCGCCGTGCGCGTGGAGGATCACCCCCTCGACTACTTCGACTTCGAAGGCGTGATCCTTTCAGGGAACTACGGGGCTGGCGATGTCATCGTCTGGGATTGGGGCACGTGGTCACCGGGCGAGGGCGATCCCGGCCAAGCCGTGGAAGACGGCGAGCTGCACTTCGATCTTCACGGCGTGAAGTTGTCGGGGCGGTTCGTTCTCGTGCGCAGTGATCGACCGGCAGCGGGACCCAGACCCAACCAGTGGCTGCTCATCCGCAAGCGTGACGAAGAATCTGTCGCCGGTTGGAACGCCGAGGATCTGCCCGATTCCGTGAAGACTGGCCGCACGAACGACGAGGTGCGAATCGGTGAGTGAAGCGCGCGCGGTCGCCAGCGACCGTCGGGACCGACGAAGCCCTGCCGGTCACCGTGGATCTGCAGGCTTTCGCGGTGAGCGCGTCGGCGAACGTTCGAGTCCCCGGGATCTCGGCGTGACGGACTCCTTGCTGTTCCCCGCCGCCGGACCGGCGATGCCCCCCGATGACATCCGTTCGCCCGACGGCTGCGGCCTACACGGAAGGGTTGCTGGGCGGCACCACATCGGTGCTGGACATGTGGCGGCACATCAGTCTGGGATTGCCTCCGCCGCTGAAAATGCAAACGGCTCCCGGTCACCCGGGAGCCGTCTGAAACAAGACTTCGCTGGAATCAAACGGCGTGAATCGCCGACCAGACGCGCTCGGGCGTGCACGGCATATCGATGTGGACCACACCGAGATGGGAGAGCGCGTCGATCACGGCGTTCTGGATGGCCGGGGTGGAACCGATCGTGCCGGACTCACCGATGCCCTTGGCTCCGAGTGGATTGCGGGGGCTGTCGGTCTGGGTGTTCGAGGTCTCGAAGCTTGGAAGCTCCGCGGCCGAGGGCACGGTGTAGTCGATCAGCGTGCTGGTGACCGGGTTGCCGTCTTCGTCATAGCGGACCCACTCGTACAGCGCCTGCGCGGCGCCCTGGGCGATGCCGCCGTGCTGCTGACCCCGCACCAGCATCGGGTTGAGGATCCGACCGCAGTCGTCGACGGCGATGTGGCGCCGCATCACGACCTTTCCGGTTTCGGTGTCAACCTCGACGACCGAGACGTGGGCGCCGAACGGGAACGTGGAGTTGGTCCCGTCGAAGTCGAGCTCATGACGCAGGGTCGCCGCTTCAAGGCCGTCGGGCAACTTGGACTGGTCACGCGAGGCCACCGCCAGTTCGGCCCAGGAGACGGATGTCGACGGGGTTCCGGCAACGTGGAGGGCACCGTTCTCGGCGACGATGTCTTCGGGTGCCGCCTCCAAGAGGTGCGCAGCGATCTTCTGGGCCCGGCTGAAAACCTCCTTCGACGACAGGAAGATCGCCGAACCCGCCGTCTGCAAGGACCTCGAACCCATGGTGCCCGCACCGCGTGGAACGAGGTCGGTGTCGGAGTTGACGAGCTTGATCTTGTCCATCGGAATGCCGAGCACTTCGGAGGCGAGCATGGCGAACGACGTGTGGTGGCCCTGCCCGTGAACGCTGGTTCCGGCGAACATGCTCGCCGAACCGTCGTCGTGGATCTCGACGGCACCGAACTCGACGTGGAGTCCGACGGGTGCGGTCACCTCGACGTAGGTCGAGACGCCGATGCCGAGGGCGATTGGATTGTTCTCAGCCCGACGCTTGGCCTGCTCGGCCCGCAGCTCGGCGTAGCCGGCGGCGGCAAGTGCGGCGTCGAGAGCCTTCTCGTACTCGCCCGAGTCGTACGCACCGCCAGTGTTGGTGACCATCGGAAATGCCGCTGGTTGGATGAAGTTCCGACGTCGGATTTCGGCCGGGTCCATGCCGATCTTGTGGGCGGCGATATCAATGACGCGCTCGATGAGCTGTGTTGCCTCCGGCCGTCCGGCCCCGCGGTAGGCGCCGATGGTGGTGGTGTTCGTGATGACCGTACGGGTGTTGAACTTCACCTTCTCGATGTCGTAGACGCCGACGGACATCATCTGGGTGAGCATCGGCAGGATCGCGCCGATCGCCGGGTAGGCGCCGGCCGCAGCGGTCACGTCGCCCTCCAGGCCGGTGAACTTGCCTTCCTTGGTCACGCCGAGCTTGGCCGTCATGACGAAGTCGCGGCCGTGCACGAGCGAGACCATGTCTTCGGAGCGGGTTTCCGCCCACTTCACGGGCACACCGAGCGCTCGGCACGCAGCGGCCGCCACGATGTACTCCACGTACATGGCGGCCTTGGGTCCGAAGCCGCCTCCGACCCATGGGCAAACGACGCGGAGGTCGCCATGTTCCATGCCCAGCATGGCTATGAGCGCTTCGTGGGCCGCATGCGGGGCCTGATGCGACACCCAACACGTCAAGGTGCCCGGACGTTCTCCTGGCTCGGCGAGGATGCCGTTGTTTTCCATCGGCGCGCCGGCGAGGCGCTGGCTGACCATGGTCACCTCAGCGATGGCGTCGGCACCTTCGAACGGGTCGACGTCTTGGCCGTGCTCGGTTCCGAAGCACACGTTGGATCCGTGCTCCGGAAACAGGATCGGGGCGTCAGGGAGGAGACCCTGCTGGGGGGTCACGATGGCCTTGAGCGTCTCGTATTCCACCACCACGGCCTCGGCGGCGTCGGCGGCGGCCGACTTCGAGGTCGCGACCACGGCGGCGACGATGTCACCGACGAACCGGACCACGTCCTTCGCGAAGATCGGGCGGTTGAGCGTGGGGGGCATCATCGGGAAGCCCTGGAACGACGGGAGCCCGAGGTCATTTCCGGCGTGGTAGACGGCCTTGACGCCCGGCCTGGTCTCGGCTTCGGAGACATCGACGCTCAGCACCTTTGCGTGAGCCTGCGTGGAGCGGACGAACGCGACGAACAGGGTGCCCGTCGGCGTCAGGTCGTCGAGGTACTTCCCGCTTCCCGTCAGAAGGGTGGGGTCCTCCATGCGTTGTACCGCATTGCCCAAGATCGATCCTGCAGCTGCCATGGCGATCCTTTCACGTACACGTCGTGACCTGTCGGGGCTCGATTACCCCGTTATGACGAACGTTACGTCAAACGACGCCGAGACGTCGCAATCGCCGATCGAGGGAATTGGCGCGGAGGGTTCGGCTCCTCGCGGTCCGGTGGCTGAGATCAGCTGACGCCGGGCGCTCGGAACTGGACGCTGACTCGTGGACCGATGCTCCGGGCCGTTTTCGGGAGCGCGTGCTCCCACGTTCGCTGGCAGCTTCCACCCATCACGATCAGATCCCCGTGATCGAGCACGAAGCGAAGCGATGCGCCTCCGCCACGCGGCCGCAGTGCGAACGTGCGAGACGCACCGAGCGAGAGGACCGCGACAACGGTGTCATGCGTGGCGCCGCGCCCGATGGTGTCGCCGTGCCAGGCGACGCTGTCCCGTCCGCTTCGGTACAGGCACATCCCGGTGCCCGTGAGGTCTTCGCCGAGCTCCCTGCGGTAGTGCTTCGAGAGCAGTTTGCGGGCTTCGACGAGAGCTGGCCAAGGGACCGTCTCGCCGGAGCTGTAGTGACGCAGCAGTCTCGGCACATCGACGACGTTGTCGTACATCTGGCGTCGCTCGGCCCGCCAGTCGTTCATGGTGAGAAGCTGGTCGAGCAGGTCGAAGCCGTTGCTCATCCACCCACGTTGCACGTCGATCCACGCGCCGACGCCAAGGTGCGTCCGCTCGGATCGTCGGAGATCGTTGAACGAGGCGCTGCCGAGGATCGGGTCACGGTCCTCGTGACCCAGTGACCACAACGAGGCTTGAACACCGAAGCTCACGAGCGCCAGCGTAGCAATCCGACACGAACGTGCGTTCGCCTGGCAGGGCCGGCTGCCGGAGACTGCGGCCGGGTAGCGTCCATCGAGTGCGGACTATCGGGTTGCTCGGTGTGTTGTCGTGGGTATCGACGGAGCACTACTACCGACTGATCAATGCGGACGTCGGAGCACGGTTGGGGCCGGAGCACTGTGCCTCGTTGACGTTGTGGCAATCGGACTTCGCCGTCATCGCCGAGCTCCAACGGGCGGGCCGGTGGGACGATGCCGGCGAGATCCTGGCCGAAGGGGCCAGGGCCTTGGTGGCCGCGGGCGCTGACCTCGTGGCGATCTGCGCCAACACGATGCATCTCTGCGCGCCGCAGATCACTGCGGCGATCGATTCGGTCCCTCTTGTCGACATCGTCGAGGTCGTGCGCGGCCAATGCCGCCATCTCGGCATCTCGCGCGTCGGTCTCCTCGGCACGTCGTACACGATGGAATCGCCGCTCCTTTACCCGGTGCCGCTGGCGGCGGCCGGTATCGACGTGATCGTTCCTGACGCCGCGCAGCGGACCGAGATTCAACGCATCACGTTCGACGAACTCATCGCCGATGTCATCATCGATCAATCCCGCTCGACGTTCCTCGATGTCGCTGCGTCGCTGATCGAGCGGGGTGCGCAAGCAGTTGTCCTTGCGTGCACCGAGCACGGCCTCCTCCTGGCCGACGGCGATCTCTCCGTTCCCGTGCTCGACTCCACGACCCTGCACGCTCGCCGGATCGTCGACGTCGCGCTCGCGTAGTGCCCGCTTGTGTCGTGGCGGGAGCCGCGAGCGGAACCGGATGTGTCGATGTCAGCTCAAAACGTCTTGTTTCGTCTCGTCGAGGAAACGGACGACGGCGTCGTTGAAGAGGTCGTTGCGGTCTCCGGCAACCATGTGCCCTGCACCGGCCACGTCGACGAGCTGCGCATGCTGGGTGAGCGACAGGAAGTGCTGCGCTCCTTCCTCGCTGAGCAGATCACTCGTGCGCCCTCGCACGAGCAGAGTGGGCACGGTGAGGCGGCGTGCAGCTTCTTCGAATCGGTCCGCGTCGGTCAAGGTCGAGCGAGTCTCCTCGGTGCTGCCGAGCCGACCGCTGATGAACCGTGGATCCCAGTGCCAGAACCAACGACCGTCAGCGCGCTGACGAAGGTTCTTCCGAAGCCCGGAGAGGTCGGAAGGACGCGGTCGGTGAGGGTTGTACGCGGCGATGGCGTCGGCCACGTCGTCGAGCGACGCGAAGCCGTGGTCCATGTTCGCCATCATGAAAGAACCGATGCGATTGCGCCCCTGCTTCTCGAGTCTCGGGGCCACATCGACGAGCACCAGCGCCCGGGCGATGCGACCTCCGTCTTCGGCTTCGCCGACGGCAGTCAGTGACGACAGGCCGCCGAGTGACGCGCCGACGAGAACCGGCGGCTCTCGAAAGCTCTTGGCGAGTGCGAGCACATCAGCCGCGAAGGCATCCATCGTGTAGTCGCCGTCGGCGGCCCAGTCGCTCTCGCCGTGGCCGCGGAGATCGATCGTGTGAGCGAACCATCCTCGACGGGCGAGTACATCGAGCGTGGTTCCCCAGGCGTGGCGGGTCTGTCCTCCACCGTGCAGGAGAACGACAGGCGGACTCGCCGGGTCGCCGGCCACGTCAGCGGCGAGTCGAATACCGTTGCTTCCGATCAGGTCGATTCGCCGCGGTTCGAGATGATCGGTCATTGTCTCTCCGGCTGTGGCGGGTTCATGACCCAAGCGAGCGTACCGGTGCAGCGGCCGGTGGAGTCGTCGGTCAGGACGCGCTCGCGAATGGGTCGGCTGTCGTCGAGGGCAACCCGTCGACCAGCGCGTCGGCTTTCGGCACCCGACGAGCATCGGTGAGCGCTGCGTCGAGGAACCGCTGCACGATGACGGAGGTGTTGGTCGTCGCAACCGGTCCGATGGATCCGAGCGGAACCGGCAGCTCCGCGCGGCGGAGGATGTCGTCGATGACGGGCGCGTCGGTGAGATCGAAATGCTGTGCGTTCAGTAGCCCGACCGCAACCGTGTGGGTGCCGGCGCGCACGATGTCGCGGAGCGTTGCGTCCTCCGTTTCGCCACTGCCGCTGGACGTCACGACGAGTGACGGAACCTTTGTCGGCGTGGTCGCCGCATCAGCGAAGAGCCGGCCGTCAAGGTCGAACACTGCGGCGACGCGTCGGTCGTTGAGGCTGATGTTGAACGCGATCGATCCGGCGAAGGAGTGACCGCCGACGGCGATCCGTTGCTGATCCACCGGTCCGACGAGCGCTGCGAACGCCGCGCTTCCGATCAGGTCGAGCGACGCCGCGACCTGTTCCGTTCGCTTCGTACCGAGAACCGTGTTCGGCATCATGGCTGCGGTCTCCGCCGCCAGGTCTGTCTGGAGCGCAACGACGACTTAGCCGTGGCTGGCGAGATGCTCGGCGAGCGATGTCGACAGGGCGATCAGCGACCCGAACCCCGGCGCCAGTACGACCACCGGTCGAGGCGCGTTGCCGGCGAGGGCAACAGCTCCGATGCGGGCGCTTGTCATCAGTGCCGAGAACGGCTCGACGGGCAAACCCGAGCTGGCGAGCAGTTCTGCATCAAGGTACGGGTGTTGACCTGTCCCCGTGTTCGCTTGTGCCGGGAAGTAGGCGATTGCTTGGGGCAACGGTAGATCGACCACACCGACACTGAAGGGACCGTCCGGAACAGGGAGAACGGACGCGGCAACGGCGCCCCTCTCGTTCGCGGGGCTCGTTCCAACGGTGTTGATGGGGACCATCGCCGTCGGGCCGCGGCCCATGGCGGTCGATGTCGTTGCGACGGCAGTTGACGGGGGTCGCGCACCGGCGGAGTCAGTCGAGCTTGCTCCGCTGCTCGAGCACGCGGCTGCGCCGAGGAACAACAGGACGAAGCCGGCGAAGAGGCGTGGCGTTGCGTGCATGACGAGCTCCTTTGGGTCACGGTCGGGGAGTCCGCCGGCGACAGGTTCAGCATCGGAATAAGGCGACGCCGAGGGAATCGGGCGGAGCCCCTCAGATTTGTCGTAGGTGAGGAGTTCGAACCACGAAGGTCAGCAAACCGAGCGGACGCCGAACGATCTCTCGGCGCATACGGCCAACAAGGTGCGGACGACCTCCGCGACTGCTAATTGCAACGAATCTGAGGAGCCTCGCCCGATGTGCTGGACGGCGCCTTAGCCGCAGCGTGAGAGCGGAGCACACGCCGTATTGACAAAGGGAGAACTCGATGATGATCAATCATGCTGACTCGCTGAACGCCAGACCCCGATCGACGCAACTCACCCCGGCAACGACGACTGACGTTCTCGTGATCGGCGGTGGCGCGGCCGGTTTGACGGCCGCTCTAGTCCTCGCCCGCGCCCGGCACCGCGTGACGGTCGTCGACGACCGGACCTATCGCAACGCGACCGTCGAAGAGTTCCACGGGTTCCCGACCCGCGACGCCACGGCGCCAGGCCGACTTCTCGCGGACGCCCGCCATGAGCTACGCACCTACGGCGTCACCGTGGCGGCGTCAACCATCATCGATGTCAGCACCACGGATCGACGAGTGGTCGTCGAGATGTCGGATGGCTCGTCCATCGACGCGGCCGCGATGCTGCTCGCGACGGGCGTGCACGACGAGCTTCCTGCGATCGACGGTCTCGCCGATCGTTGGGGCAAGTCGGTGTTCAACTGCCCCTTCTGCGACGGCTGGGAGCAACGTGACAAGCCGGTCGTCGTCATCGATGCCGCCCCCGGCGCCGATCACCTCGTGACCCTGCTCCGTTCCTGGACTCCGCACGTCACGACCGTCGCGTCCGGCGACGTCGCCGCGCTCGTCGGAGACGGAACAACGCTGAGCAGCGTCGTGCTTCGCGATGGCCGCACGATCACGGCTTCAGCGGCGTTCGTGAAAGCTCCGGTACGGCCACGCAGTGCGCTTGCTCGACAGCTGGGCTGTGACCTCGATCACGATGGCTACATCGTCACCGACGTCAGTGGGGCAACGAGTCACCCGCTCATCTGGGCCGCCGGTGACGTGCGGCGGGCGCCTCCGCTCCCGCACCAAGTGGTCCTGGCCGCGGCCGACGGCTCCACCGCGGCGATCGCCATGCACAAGACATTCGTGATGAACTACTGATCCGCCGACGGGATCCACGTGCTGTGGAGCCCGCGGGGGATCTGATGGGGAATGCGCACGTTGGCGACTGGCGGGCTCGTGATGTCGGCGGCATCGAGAACCACAAGATCGGTTCCCTGACCGGCGGGATGGTGCACGAACCCGACCAGCCAGCCGCCATCGGCTTCGCGTGGTCGCGCCGGGTCGTCGACGAACACGAGGTCGCCCGGTTGGGCGTCCCCGAAGCTCCGCTCGACCTGGCCCGTGGTGAGGAGATCGTGTCGGCGTACGGCCCCGTCGCCGATGGTCCAGAGAACGCTCGGGACCATATCGATCGAATGCTCATTGGTACTTGCGAACCGTCGGGCTGTCCCGTCGAGCACCTCTGTGTGCATCGTCCCCGAGGCAGCAGAAAAAGTCCACCGCTCGAGCGACGGGGTGATGCAGTGAAGCACGACGTCGTCGCGATCGTCATGGGCATGGACCGGACGCGGAGCGCCGCGGCCCGTCGGGATCCAGGTGATGTGTGCCTCGCCGTCGCGGCGTGCGACGCCGACGAAGCCATCGGCCACGAACACCACGCTGTCACGAGTGATCGCCAGATCGTCGATCCATGTCGGTGGTCCCGCTACGGGGCGACTGGTCCTGGTGAGCGCGCCGGCCGAGATCACCACGTGCGCCTGCTCTCCGGAGGCGGCGACCGCGAGAACGTGGAGGTCCCCTCCGATGGGGTCCCGCTTGGGAAAGGCGACAAGGCTGCGAGCGTGACCGGCGAGATCGACGCGTCGAAGCGTTTCCAGATCCGGGGTCAGTTCGTAGGCGAGCGAGTCGTCGCCGAACGCCAGGATCGATCCGCCGAACGCGACGATGGAGCTGGCGACGACATCCGGGCCGGAGTTGCGCGGGCCGGGTGACTGGTCCACCCCAAGTCGTTTCGCCACGGCGTCGGTGATGACCCAACGACTGCGATACGAGATGGTTCCACCGGAGTCCAGATGGACCGAGTGAACGACACCATCGTCCGCTGCGACCTCGCCGACACCTGCGCTCGGGGTGTCCGGGTCGGGCCCGATTCCGATGAACGTGCCCGACAACCCGGCGGGGAGCGTGCCCCGCGCCGTGAGCGCATTCATGGTGCTCTGGTCTGGGACGCTGATGACGCTCTTGGACGGCCCCGTGGGCTGGATCGGAGGGGCCATCCACCCATCGTGGAGCTAAGGCCTCGAATCCGGCATCGGGTGCGACCCCTCAGATGACGAGTCCTCGGTCAGTCGATGCCTAGCCGTTGGGCAACAGCTGCGGCGTCGACCCGGCTGCTCACCCCGAGCTTGCGCAGGATGTTGGAGACGTGGACGCTTGCCGTCTTCTCGGACACGAAGAGCTCGGTGCCGATCTGGCGGTTGGTGCGCCCGGCGGCCACCAACGTGAGTACTTCATTCTCCCGCGGTGTCAGCCCGAGGGCCTCGGCGGAGCTTTGACCGAGGATCACCCGGGTTGGGGCCTCGAGGCTGATTCGGGTCCGGCGTGAGACTGCGTCGATCTCGGCGAGAAGAGGGGCAGCACCGAGCTCCGACGTGACCAGGTGTGCGTGACGGATCGACGACGCCGCACGATCAGCGGAGCCCGCCAACGCTGCTGCTTCCGCTTCGCGCAGCAGAGCCGTAGCGGTCATCCATCGATCGCCGAGCTCGTTCCATCCCGCCACCGCCTCGGCCCATGCATCGGGGTCGGACACGGTCAGGCGAGTGAGGCTCGCAACTGCATGCGCAAGGTGCGCCGTCGTGTCAGGTTTCGGGCCGGCGGGGGATCGCTCGGCAAATGACCGCGCGAGATCGATTCGCTTCTCGAGGAACGAAATCGTCTCTGCGTTGATCGTTTCGCGGCGGGCGCGCTCGTCCAGTGTCCGCTCAACGGCGGCTACGACACCGAGCATGGCAAATCGTGTCGCCCAGAGCACCGACGTCGTCCGCGTCGACTCCCAGCCCCGCTCTGCCGCGTGGGCTGCCTCGGTCCAATTCCCCAGGGCAAGGTGGACGTCCGCCGCCGTCGCGTCGAGAACGGAGCGATGCCATCCGTCGACCGGTTGCGCTTCCGCTTCGGCGAGCTGGCCGAGTGCCCGTTCGGTGTCACCCCGCCGGGCGGCAAGCATCGCCTTCGCCCGAGCCACCCGGAGGTGACCAACGGGCAGCGTATTGGGAATGGGGTGGCGGGCGAGAACCGAGGCCGCTTCTGTCCAACGGCCGAGGCGGGTGAGCGATTCGGCAGCACTTTCGAGCCAAGTCCACGCGCACTCTTGATGGCGGCCAAGGTGTCGGCGGTTTCGCCTGACTGGCTCACGGCGAGCGCGAGCGTATCCGGGCCCATCATTGGGTGTCGATACCGCAGCATTGGAAGCTGCACGGGAAGTTGTGGAAGCGGAAGAAGCACAAACGTTACATGCAGCTTCTATTGTTGATAATGAAGATAACGACGATAACGACGTAGTCGAAAATAATAGTACTAACCCAATGGCTCGAAACGATATAGATCAGTCAATGCAGCAACTTGTACATATAACTGTATTGGAACAACGTATCAAACGATGTCAGCGAATATTACGGAACGAATTATCACAAATAAGTAATTTTGATGAATATTCAATATGGGATGCAAGAGAAACATTACGACATGTATTAATGGAAGCTGGGAATCATTTATTATGGTGGTCACCACCACCATCATCATCAGCGCTATTACCTACCTTCCAATCCAAAAATGATTCGATTAGTACTACAATACGTAATATTCCAAAAAAGATTGATGTGCTCCAACGTGCCATACAATATTTCTTGTATGCAAAAGATCTTGTTACCGATCAACAAAAGTTGCAGCAAACAATGATAACCAATTCATCGCACGATAACGAGAGTAATTATATGACGAATCATGATGATATTGATTTTATTCAAAGAAATTTACTGATGTTGAAAGGTCAAGCAATGAATAATGCTGGAATTGCATATATTGAATTTGCGAATACTGTCTATTCGAGTGATAGACGTCAGCGACACCTGTCGGCGACCCGGCTTCGGCGTTTGCGCCGTTTGACAAGGCCCTGG
>JANOHI010000472.1:0-11331 GCA_031406385.1 Acidimicrobiia bacterium | reverse complement strand
GCCGACGTCGGAAGTGCTGTGAAACAGACTCGGGTGACCACTCCTTCCTCCGGCGTCCGCCGGGGGGAGGCCCGACCTCGGCTCGAGTGGGCGTGCCTGATCGCACTCTCCGCTCTGCTTATCTGCGTCCTTCCACTACTGGGATGGGCAGCCTCGGCGGCCCAGCCGCCGAGTCCGACGATTGCGGTGAGGCCATCTCCCGACGATGATCGCGCGAACATCAACCTGTTCGAGACTGACGCGTTCACTACCGCGAAGCTCTGCGCTCAGGGGATCATCATCAGCAAGGATCATCGCTCTCGCAGCTGCAAGCTCGGTCGTTCCCGTTTGCTCGAGGTGTCGACGACTTCCGGCGGCGTGACGCTCAGTTTGTTTGCGACACGGTCGAGTTTCGACTCCGACGGCGGCTACGGCCTGCGCGAGGAAGTCGTGATCCTCGACGAGAAGGGCCGAGCTCTGCACACCGTCGTCCAGTGGCGACACGACGTGTTCGATCAGCACAGCGACACGCTGCGACGGAAGTTCAGGTTCGTGAACGTCGACCGGCGTGGCGAGGACGAGATGTGTGTCCAGAGCACCACGACGACGGGACCCGGCCGCTTCGATGAGTCGAGTGTCTTTCGGCCCTCTGAGCGGTGGACGGGGTATGACGCGTTCACCTGGGGGAACGGCCGATTCGTCCGGGCCGAATCACTCGACGGCGGCTGCCCCACCCGCGGGTACCAGCTCTTCGTGACGATGCCGTTGACCGATGACCCCGTCCATCGCAGCCGCGACCGCTGAAGTGGAGGAGCGGGGGTGCACGATCAGTTCCGGTTCGGTGTGTGCACGCGTACGCTCGTCGTGATGTCTGAGCACCGCAGCGAACTGGGCAATCTGAGCGATCTTCGCGACGGGCAGCTTCGGGTGTTCCCAGAGCTCGGCGAGCACGGTGTGGTGGTGTGCCGGGTGGCCGGAGAGCTTCACGCGGTGGAGGACAACTGTTCACACCGTGATGCCAAGCTCTCCGAAGGGCGCCTCCGTGGAGCTCTCCTCACCTGTCCGCTGCACGGGGCGCAGTTCGACGTGCGTACCGGTGCCCACCAGGGGCCGCCGGCGTCGACGCCGATCACCTGCTTCCCGGTGATCGAAGTCGACGGCACGGCGTCGGTGAAGCTCGAGGGCTGAGGCCCAGAACGAGCGACCCTCGATCAGGGTTCGCGGGCGAGGGCGAGCACACGCCGCATGGCGTCGGCGCTCACTCGTGCGGCGTGGTCAACCGGACCCGCCCACAGCTCCGCAGAACACACCTCCACGCCTATCGGCGCGACCGACCCGATCGAATCGAGGATCCGGACGATGTCCACGAGAGCGAACTCGCCCTCGCCCGGCGGGACACGATTGGTGAGACAGTCCTGCAGATAGTCGGGGTGCTGCGGCGCGATCGTGCCGTCGTTCCACTGCGTGGCGAAGACCTTGTCGCCCGGAAGGCTGCGGAGATCGTCGAGATCGTTCGTCGACCGCGTGAAATGCCACGAGTCGACGCAGAATCCTCCGTTGGCGCGGTCCGCGTCGGTCACGACTCGAAGCGCAGTTGTGGCGTCGCCGATGTTGGTCATCTTCGGCACCCATTCGAGTCCGACGAGAAGGCCATGATCGGCCGCACGATCACAGAGGTCACCGAATCCCTCGGCTGCCCGGTCGAGTGGGCCGGCCGCGTCTCCGATCACCTGCACATATCGACAGCCCCAGTGCGCGGCCATGTCGTAGGCCAGCGCCTCCTGGCGCCGGCACGCCTCGTCCTCGCCGGGCACCGCCCAACCGCGCAGCGTCTCGATGTTCGCCACGACGAGCCCGGTCGCCTCGAGCGCCTCGTCCACCCGCTCGAGCTCCGCCGGCTGCTCGCGCAACGCTGCCCACCCGCCGAGGTAGAGGCCGATGGCCGCGTATCCGGCTGCTGCTGCGGCGTGCACTTTGGCGACGGTGTCGTCGACGCGGGGCCGGCTGAAGTGGTCCCACACGAGATCCGACGGGCCGAGATCACGGGCGGTCCGTCGATTCGTTGGATCCATGGTGCGCAGTCTCGTGCATCGATCTGGCCGATCTCCAGTCGAGGACCTAGCTTCATGGCATGACCGATGTGCGTGACGCCTCTGCCGCCCCCGTCGCTCCGGGAACCGCGCGTGCCCCGGGGCCGTCGCTCCACGAACAACTGCTCGCCGACCCCACGCCACCACCGTGGCCGCTCCTCGAGCAGTCCCCGGCGTTCCTGGGTGACGCCGACATCCCGTTCACGAACTACACCTCGACGGACTACGCCGCTGCGGAGTTCGACCACATGTGGTCCAAGACGTGGCAGTGGGCGTGCCACGTCGACCACATCCCGGAGTCGGGCGACTACTACGTCTACGACGTCGGGCCGCATTCGGCGCTGATTGTGCGCACCACCGACGGCACGATCAAGGCGTATTACAACGCCTGCATGCACCGCGGCACGCAGCTGCGCAGCCCCGGCACGTGTGGTTTCGCCAACCAGCTTCGCTGTCCGTTTCATGGCTGGACGTGGTCGCTCGATGGCGAGCTGGTCGAGATCCCGGACCGCTGGGACTTCCCGCACGTGAGCGATGAGTCGCACCGCCTGCCACAGTTGCCGGTCGACGTGTTCGCCGGGTTCGTGTGGGTGAACTTCGATCCGCAGGCCGCGCCGCTGTCGGAGTACCTCGGCGTGCTGCCATCGCACTTCGCCGAGTTCGACATCGGTGACCGCTATATCGAGACGCATGTGCGCAAGCGCCTTCCGTGCAACTGGAAGGCCGCGGCCGAAGCGTTCCTCGAGGCGTACCATGTGCGCGAAACCCACGCGAGCGGCAAGCTCGGTGACGAGGTCACCACGCAATACGACGTGTTCGCGCCGAACATCAGTCGCTTCGTTCACACCACCGGTCTCGACAGTCCGCAACGCCCCGTTCCGCGAACCGAGCAGCAGATCCTCGCCCATCTCACCCGCAACCTTCGCCACGGCATGGATCCCCTTGTGCTCCCGGAAGGTATGCGCGCTCGCGATTTCTACGCCACCCTGGTGCGGGGTGACATGAGCGCGAAGTATGGGCGCGACTTCAGTCATGTGAGCGAGTCGATCACCCTCGACTCGATCGAATACTTCGCCTTTCCGAACGCCTTCTTCTTCCCGGGGCTCTCGCTGGGGATGGTCTACCGGTTCCGTCCCGATCCAACTTCCATTGACTCCAGCTATTTCGACCTGCTGATGATGCGGCCCCGTCCGCTCGACGGTGACACGCCACCTCCGCCCTCGGTGATCGAACTCGACGTCGACGACAGCTACACCACGGCCAAGGGCCTCGGCGGTCTTGGTCGGGTCTACGACGAAGACACCGCGAATATGGCCGCCCAGACCCGCGGTTTCCGGGCCAGCCGCAAGCGCGCCCAGACTCTCGGGAACTACCAGGAGGTGCGTGCTCGCCACCTCCAGCAGCGCGTCCGCGACTACTTCGCTGCGGGCGGATACGAACCGGCGGACTGAGTCCCCGGAATGCGTCAGCCCCAGATCGGGTCGGGCGACTCGCCTCGGCCGCTCGGCACATACGTGCCGGACATCGGCGGGGCCATCGGCTCGGCGGTGGACCAGTCGTTGCGAAGGGTGCGGTGAGCGATCTTCCACGCCCCGTCACGCGATTCGAACCGGTCGATATAGCGACCGACGAACGTGTGCAGGCGTCGGCCATCGGCGGACTCCTCCACGTGAGTGGCGTGCACGTAGGTCTCCACCAGCGCCGTGTCGCCGTTCTGCTCGACGATGGTGTTGCTGATCCGATGCTGGGTGGCGACGAACTTCTTGCGCAGCGAGGGGAGCGCGTACTCGACGAAGGCTTCGATCGCCATGGGTTGGGGCCCGTAGTCGACGAGGATTGCCCCCGGGTGGAACGCAGAGGCGACGGACGGTGCGTGGAGACGGTCGATGCCCCGGCAGTAGTTGCGAAGCGAGTTCTCGATGGTGGCGCGGGTGGCGAGATCAGTCACGGGCCGGAGACTAGTCGCGCAGCCGCGGCATGACCTTGGTGGCGATGTCGGTCAGCACCTGCTCCTTCACGTCCAGCGGAGGGAGCACCATGAGCTGCGTGAGGCCGGCGGTTTCCAACGCGCGCAGACGATCGGCGATCTGCTCCGCTGTTCCGACCAGGCAGGTGGCCTCGATGAGCTCCTTGGTGATGAATCGCTCCTCTTCGGGGAGTACCCAGCAGTTGTGACCCTGGTGCACGCGGAGGTGGACCCTTGACGGGTCGACATCGGCGAGCATGGCCACGTAGTCGTCCCAGAAGCTGAAGCGCCCCGGCGTGTCCGGCGACCCGGCCTCGCGCCACTGCTCGTAGCTGTAGTGCAGCCCGGCGATCGCGAACGCGCCGACGCCGGCTCGGACCCGATCGCTGTCGACCGACTCGCCATCATCGAGGACGAAGACGGTCGTAAGTGTGCAGGTGAAGTAGTTCTCGGGGGTGATCGTGCGGCTGACCGTCGCCGCCGCGGCAGAAAGCCGACCCCAGACGCGCTCCACCGCCGAGGGATGGGGTGGGACCGACATGACCAGTCCGTCGCCGTGGGTAGCCGCAAGCGCCATAGCCCGAGGGCCGAAGCCCGAGATGTAGAGCGGGATTCGATGCGTGAAGTCGACGAAGCCGTGTTCGGGCATGAGGTGTCGAACCGGGGCGGTCCGCCCGCGCCACGTGAGCGGAGCTTCCTCACCATTGAGGAGCGGCCGAAGCGATTCGATGTACGCCTCGAACTCGGCAATCGGCATCGGGCGATGGCCCATCACCCGCATGGCGGTGTTGCCTGTCCCAATGCCGCAGAACACCCGCCCCGGAGCGATGGCGTTGATCGTTGCGTGCGCCGCGGCCGTGACCGGAGCTGTGCGTGTTCCGGCCACGGCGACCCCGGTCCCGATCCGTATCCGCGATGTGCGAGCGGCGGCGAGCGCCATCGTGGCGTATACGTCGGACCAGATCATCTGGCTGTCGGCAAACCAGAGATCGTCGAAGCCGAGCTCCTCGGCGAGCACGGCGTAGTCGATGTCGGTGATCTGGCTGGCCAGGCAGACGCCGAGTTGCATGGTCATGGTCGAAGCTCCGATTCGTTCGGTGGGGTGTTGAGGAGGTCAGCGGCAGCGGTTCGGAGGCGACCGAGTTGGATCTTGTCGCCGTTCGCGCTCGGGGTCGTGGGGAAGGCATCAAGTCGGATCGCGTCGCCGAGTCGCGAAAGGTAGGTGAACGTACGGTCGTCGTCCCTGTCGGCGGCATCGCCCGTGCGAAACCATCCGTCGGCGAATGCCCGCCCGGTGAGGTCGGTGTCGATTCGGTCGCCTCCTTCGGCGAGATACCCCTCGAACATGCTTGGGCCCTGCAGTTGCAGCTCACCGTCGACGATCCGGAACGCTGCCGCCTCGCTCGCGGTGTCGCTCTCGGTGTATCCGAAGGAGCGGGCTGCATTCCTACCGTGTCGAGCGATCGACGCCTGGGTGTGGCGCACCAGCTTCGGCCGGCTCGTCGTTCCCGAGGTGGTGAAGACGACGAACGGATCATCGGGCAGCCCGTCATCGAGGAGCACGCCGCTCGCTGTCCCTTCGTTGGTGATGAAGCACTCGCACGACCTGATCCTGCCATTCCGCCAACTGGGATGCGACGTCCCGGCCGTGCGAAGGCCGAGGGTGCGCAAGCGGGTGGCGGCCTCCGCTCAGGCCGTCGCCGTGATGTCCACCGTGGCGATGAGCGCGTCCAGCCGGTCGGCGCTTTGCTCCTCCAGGGCCGAACAGGCAGCGAGTTCGGCAATGACGCGGTCGTCGGTCGTTCGGGCGGCGATGTTGCGCCAGGCCTGGGCGCCCTGACGTTCGGCGTTGGCCTGGACTCGAAGTTGATCCCACACATCCATGCCGCTGAAGACTTCGTAGTACGTCTGCTTGGCCGCCGGGAGAGGGGCGACGAGCTGGTCGCGCAAGGTCTCGTCGATAGCGAACACCCCTTCCACCCGATCGGCGATTTCGTCCTCGCTCGCCGCGCACTGCAGCAGCGCGTCGGCATGGGCCGGCAGCATCTCCGCCCATTCTCGGTACCGGTCAGCAGCGCCACGCTCCAGCAGCGCCAGGAACCGAGGCATCATCGACGCGGGAACCTGCCCGATGTACGGGGCGAGAAGCTGTCCGAAGTTCGGGATCTGGAGCTGAGCCATGTGGCACCGTACCCGCTCGGACGATCGGACCGTCAACTGTTCCATGAACGCGAAACGACCCCGCCGAAGCGAGGTCGAAAGTTGGCCCGGAACAGCCGGGCGGAGCCGCGAGGCTCAGTCAGCCCGAAGAGCAGCGATGCGGTGCATAAGCTTCGACTTGCGGTTGGCCGCCTGGTTCTTGTGGATGACGCCCTTGGTGGCGGCCTTGTCGATTCGCTTGATGGCAAGACGAAGTGCATCGGCGCTGGCGTCGGAGCCCGGATCCGTGGTGGCCGAGCGAACAGCGGTCTTGACGCGCGTCTTCAGTTCGCTCCGAACCGCCTTGTTGCGGTCCTGGCGCTTGGCGTTGGTGAGGATGCGCTTCTTCTGGCTCTTGATGTTCGCCACAGTGTGTCCCGAGGGTGAGAGACCGTTGCCGGTCGGATGAAACGAAACGGACGACGGAGACAGCTCCGGCGTTCCAAACAGCCGGGAAAGGCTAGCAGCACCGACCCATCACCCCGAACCTCGCCGCGCGACTTCGTTGATCGGCCCCACCGGTAAGCTCTCCTGCTCACCAGTTTCCCCGGGACGTACCTTCGCCATGGACCGATCCATGATCCACCACAGCCTCGCCCCGACCCGCACGATCGACCGCGGAAGTGTCCGATGATGGGCCGCTCGACGATCCGTAACATCGCTCTGTCCGACGACGGGGGTGCCCGGTGATGGACCGTTCGACCATCCGCAACATCGCTCTGTCTGACCGCGGGGGTGCCCGGTGATGGACCGTTCCACCATCCGTAACATCTCGATCATTGCCCACATCGATCACGGCAAGTCCACGCTTTCCGACCGGATCCTTGAGCTCACGGGAGCCGTCGAGAAGCGCGACATGCGGGCGCAGTACCTCGACTCGATGGACATCGAGCGTGAGCGTGGCATCACCATCAAGGCGCAGAACGTCCGGGTCGGCTGGAAGTCGAACGGGATCGACCACACCATTCATCTGATCGACACGCCAGGCCATGTCGACTTCGGCTACGAGGTCTCTCGCTCGCTCGCCGCGTGCGAGGGCGTCGTCCTCGTTGTCGACGCGGCGCAAGGAATCGAAGCGCAGACTCTGGCGAACTGCTACCTCGCCCTCGAAAGCGATCTCGAAATCGTTGCTTGCCTGAACAAAATCGACCTCCCGGCCGCTGACCCCGATCGCTATGCCGCCGAGATCGAAAAGGTCCTCGGAATCCCCGCACACACGATTCTTCGGATCAGTGCCAAGACCGGAGAGGGGGTGCCGGCGCTTCTCGATGCCGTCTGCGCGCGCATTCCCGCTCCCGGAGGCGATCCCGACGCTCCGCTGCAGGCGCTCATCTTCGACTCCTACTACGACGCTTACCGCGGAGTCGTGAGTGCCGTTCGAGTGAAGAACGGGCGTCTCCGTCCCGGTGATCAGCTCTTCTATATGCAGGCGCGCGGTCGCCATGACGCCGAAGAAATCGGCGTTCGAACTCCGTCCAACAAACCGATCGACACCCTGGGTCCGGGCGAGGTCGGCTACCTGATCACCGGCATCAAGGACGTCGCCGAAGCGCGATCCGGCGAGACGGTGACGCATTGGGGCAAGCCGGCGACCGAAGCCCTCGCCGGCTACAAGCAGCCCAAACCGATGGTGTTCTGCGGTCTCTACCCGATCGACGGCGACGACTTCCCGCTGCTTCGTGACTCGCTGGAGAAGCTCAAGCTCAACGACGCGTCGATCTCCTACGAACCGGAGTCGTCCAGCGCCCTCGGGTTCGGTTTTCGCTGCGGCTATCTCGGCCTCCTCCATATGGAGATCGTCCGCGAACGGCTGGAGAGGGAGTTCAACCTCGCGCTGATCGCCACCGCACCCTCGGTCGCGTATCAAGTCACTACGACCTCGGGCGAGATCATCCAGGTTGACGCGCCGTCATCGATGCCACCGGTGAACATGATCGAAAAGATCGAAGAGCCGTTCTTCCGGGCTTCGATCCTCACGCCGACGGACTACACCGGCACGATCATGGAACTCTGTCAGCACCGCCGCGGCGAGATGGTCAAGATGGACTACATCTCCGCCGAGCGCGTCGAGATGGTCTACCGGATTCCGCTCGCCGAAGTGGTGGTCGACTTCTTCGACTCGCTCAAGAGTCGAACGAAGGGCTACGCCTCGCTCGACTACGAACCTGATTCGTACCGGGAGTCGCAGTTGGTGAAGCTCGACATCCTTCTCAACGGTGAGCCCGTCGACGCGTTCTCCTCGATCATCCACCGGGCCAAGGCCGAAGACTTCGGCCGCAAGATGTGCTCCAAGCTCCGCGAGCTCATCCCTCGCCAGATGTTCGACGTGCCGATCCAGGCGGCGATCGGCGGTCGGATCGTCGCCCGGGAGACCGTCAAGGCCCGTCGCAAAGACGTTCTTGCCAAGTGCTACGGCGGCGACATCAGCCGCAAGCGCAAACTGCTCGAGAAGCAGAAGGAAGGCAAGAAGAAGATGAAATCGATCGGGCGGGTCGAAGTGCCGCAAGAGGCGTTCATCAGCGCCCTCAAGCTCGACGACTGACGCATTCGCACTCCCTTGCCGCAGGGTCAAGCCGATCAATCGTGTCGGAACGCAGGCTCCGATTCCTCCAGGCGCTGGTTTCGTTCGGTGCGAACGGCGAGGCACCTATGTTGGTGCGCCTATGGCAACGATCCCGCAGGAAATCGAGCGAGCCAAATACATCTCGCTGTCGACGTTTCGACGCAATGGCGCACCCGTCGCCACCCCGGTGTGGTTCGCCACCGACAACAACAAGATCTACCTCTATAGCGCCCTCGATGCCGGAAAGATGAAGCGGGTTCGGGCGACCGGCAAGGTCACCGTCGTCCCATGCGACGTGCGGGGCAAGGTGGCGGCCGGTGCCGTCCCCACGTCTGGGAGTGCGGTGGAATTGCCGGCCGAGCGGGGGCCGATCGTCCATGGGCTGCTCAATCGCAAATACGGCTGGAAGAAGCACACGATGGAGTTCTTCATGGCGATCCCCGAGAAGCTTCGTATTCGCAAAGCCAGCGCCGACGGGTTTGTCGAGATCACCCTCGACTGACGCGCCGCTGGGTGCAAGCGTCCGGATGCGCCCCCTCGACTCATGCGCCGACGGGTTGCAAGCGTCCGGTTGCGCGTTCGTTCGCAATCCCTTGCGGCAAAACGCCTCCCAGCGTCGTTGGGAGGCGTTCTACCCCAAGGGATTGGGGCAACCTCTCTCCCAACGACGGGATGGGCGTGCTACGGGACGGTGGTGGTGGGTGAGGCGGCGGCGGCAGCGGCGGCGGCTTCTGCCGACACTGGGCTTGGGCTGCCGACGTTGTTGTTCGGGGTCAGGAATACGTTCGGGCTGGCTCCCTGCGGCAGGAAGTAGACCTGGTTGCCGTTCTTGAAGACCGCTTCGATCTGGCGGAGCTCGATCAGACCCGGAGTGAGCGATTCGGCGATGAGGCGGTTGGCTGAAGACTCGCCTTCGGCGGCAATTTTCTTGGCGTCAGCCTGGCCCTTCGCTTCAATGCGTGACTGTTCGGCTCGCTTCTCCGACACCAGACGGTTGGTTTCGGCCTCCGTCTCCTTCTGCTTGCGCTCGATGGCAACACGCTGCGCCGCAGCTTCAGCGCCGATGGACGCGTTGACCTGCTCCTGGATGTTCTCGGGGAGGTAGATCTCACGGATGTCGACCGTGGCGACGTCGATGCCTTCCTTTTCGAACTTCTCCTTCAGCGCCGAGAACACCCGACTCTGGATCTCGCCGCGTTTGGTCGTGATGGCGTCCTTGGCGTTGTAGGCGCCGAACACGTCACGCATCGTCGAACGCACGGCCGGGCGAACGATGCGCTCGCGGATGTCGGTCTCGTCACGAATGGTGCGGAACAAGCTGACGGCTTCAGCCTTGTTCAAGCGGTAGTTGATAGTGACGTCGACGTTCATCCGGGCGCCCTCAAGCGAGGCCACCTCGATCGAGTCGTCACCAACACGGTCACCCTCGCCGCCGGCGCGGATCATCGACGTCTGCTGCAGACGGGTCGAGTACACCTTCACCTTGCCGCCGACTGGGGAGATCAAATGCCAGCCTGGGTTCAGGGTTCCCTGTACCTGACCACGGACGATCTCGACGCCGATCTCGTTCGCGTCGACAGACACGAACGAGCGACTGAGCACGTTGACGCCGACCAGCAAAACGACGACTCCTCCGACCAGGGCGCCGAGGCGGCGTGGTCGGGGGAGCTTGGGGAGCTGGCTCGGGTCGATCTTAAAACCTTGTGACATGTCCGTCCTCTCGGGAACGCGGCAACGGGGGGATTGTTGCAACTAGATGTTGCAATATAGGCTCTGTGGCTGTGGTTCGCAACCAAGAGAGCTCCCGGGCGCCGAAACGACCGAAGCACCACCTGCGGGCCGCGGTGCTCGCTGCCGGTCACGAGCTTCTCATCGAACGGGGTCTGGAGGGCGGTGCCACCAGCGTCTCGTTGCACGCAGCAATCGCTCGTGCCGCAGAAAACCTGGGCGAGCGTGTCACGCCAGCGTCGGTCTACGGGCGCATCTGGGAATCGCAGAACGCCTTCCAGCAAGACGTCCTTCTCGCCGCAGCGCGGGGATACCCGGCCGGCGAGGAAACCCCGACCGCCGACGCCGCGTTCCGGGTGATTGGAGCGGCCGATCGTTCCACGTTGGCGGCGCGCAAGGCCGCGCTTGACGAGGTGTGGTGCGTCGCCGGCGCGGTGCATGTCGAGGTTCTCGAGGCATCGCGAAGCTGGCAGCTGTGGGTCGGTGTGTGGGCCCTCACGGTATCGACGCCGTCGACCGCTGACGACAAGGTGCTCGGCCCGGCCCTGCGCCAAGGCGACGAGTCGGCCACCGGCGCGCTCCGAGATCTGCTCGCCGAAGTCATCGAGCACGTTGGTTTTCGCGCTCATGAGCCCTTCGTTCTCGACGATTTCGCCGTCGCCGTTGCCTGCCTGGCCGAAGGGTTTGCCTTGCGTGAGCGTTTCGGGGCGAAGCAGCGCATGGTGACGCTCCCGGTCGGCGCCTCTTCGATGTCGTGGACGCCGTTCGGCGCCGCTCTGCGCGCCCTCGCATCGGAGTACCTCGAA
>JANOHI010000455.1:0-7457 GCA_031406385.1 Acidimicrobiia bacterium | reverse complement strand
CAAGCGAGTGCGACGACCTGCTCGCACAACCGACACTTCGAGACGACCACCAAGCGCGCTTACATACGCGTCGAGCACATCAATCGTGACGTTTCTCGATTTCTCGATCGCGACGATCCGCGGTTGCGAGACGCCCATGTGATCGGCCAGTTCGCGTTGCGTCACACCGGCGCGTTCGCGCAACGCCGTGAGACCGGCGGCCAATCGAAGTTCATCCTCGATCTCGGCAACGCACTTCGCTGCACCCTCGGCGCTGAGGACCTTTTCTTCCCAACTTTTCAAACTCATGATCGCTTTCCCTTTCTTGTCAAATTCTCGGTAGCGGCCTTTATGGCACGTTGGTGTTCGTCGAACATGTCATCGGCGATTGGAATGTTGGTCCGATACCAGCCGCGCCAATCCCTGCTTTTGTCGCCACCGATCAACAGGATCGCTTTTCGTTGACGATCGAAGGCGAAAAGCACTCGTACTTCAGTGCGCCCGGTCGAGCCCGGCCGCAATTCCTTCATATTCGGATGACGACTCGCTACGACCGTGTCGACCAACGGCCGACCCAATGTCGGACCCTCAGAACGAAGGATTCGCACGGCGGCAAGCAACCGCTTGCGCGTCCGACTGATCGAGTGAGTCCGCCCAGGCGTCGCAAGATGGGTGGAACTCAACCGACCAGTCGCGCGGAGCCACGACATAACACTACCATTATCGAGAGGACCCTGCAACCGACGAAAACGCCGCCCAAGTGGCGAGCGTCGCCTTCTCGTTGGTGCGCAGGTCAAGACCCTGCCGACGGAACGAGTTGCGGATCGGCTACGAACCCGTCCGGAGTCCCGAAACCTTCGCCGGCAGCGCATCGTTCGACAATCGAGATCGCTGTCATGTTTCACGGCCGTGTCGCGGCCGAATGGCAGAGCGCCGGTGTCCTTTGAAGCAATCAGGCACCCTAAAAAGGGTGCCTGCCCTGCGGTTATACTTGGAGCGGAAGACGGGATTCGAACCCGCGACCCTCACCTTGGCAACGTGAGGATGACTGTCCAGCACGTCCATGACCTCGGTTACGTGCTCCTGCGTCCACGTTTTGTCCACCAAATACGTCCCTGTCCAGGCAGTTCGTAGGGTGGTCTACGTACGCGCGCTTACTATCAGTCCAAGTTCGAGACAGACCGGTCCAGGCGAGTTCAAGGCCGTTCGATCAGCCATTGCTCGAACGCAGCTGGCGCGATTGTCCGAGGGTTCTGCTCCTCCCACTCGAGCAGATCATCGTCGCCGGTGACGATCCAAACAGCTTCGTGTTCTCTGGCCAACGCAACCAAGTAGTCATCGTCGCATCCCGAGTCGCGAGAGCAATCTCCGACGGGTCAGGTACTCGGCTCGGAAGAGCCGAGATCGTTGCGACGAACTCCGGGCGACCTCAGCGCTGATTCGTCTGCGCAAGCGCGGACGATCGAGGACATCGCTGATCTCGCCGACCAACCTCGGACACACGATGACGTCGAACGACGCTTCGCCCGACATCCACTGCTCGACCAGTCGCATTGAGGGTCCCCGCCCGATCGCCGCGGACACGAACACGTCGCGTCGATAACGACGCGAACCGGCTCAGCGGGCACGCCGACGTCTGAGTTCCCGTGTCTCCTCGACAGCCAAGCGCATCGCCTCGTCTTCGTTCAGCAAGGTCGCAGCGCGGGAAGCCATTGATTCGCGCACAGGGCGGGAGAAGTACTCCCACGCCGATTGACGAGTCATGCCGAGGGACTCGCCAATCTGATCCCATGACACCCCTGCCGTACGCGCGTCGGCGACGAACCGACGGCGAAGCTTGCCCAACTCAGCTTCGGCCCGCGTCAGCTCACGCAACGCATCCAACGGGTCGGACGGCAAACGAACAAGAAGAACACTCACGACGTCAGGTTACCCTGACATCGCGGATTCCGCAAAGTGGAGACCCGGAAGACACGTCCTTGGTTGATGTCCCACAAACTTGGTTGCGCTTGTGGCGTTTATGGTTCACAATTGATGCATGAACGGAACCGCAGTATTCGAGCTGACAGCACGAGACCGGAAAAAACTGGCCGCGCGTCTCGCTCTACCGGCCGACGTACGGGCAGTCGCCGTGCGCACACCGAGCGGAGAAATCGAACTACCAGCCGCGGCACAACGTGCCGTCGAACAACTCCTGGCCGAGCTGGCCTCCGGTAGCTCTGTCCACGTGCTCGCCGATGATCACGAACTCACCACTGCCCAGGCCGGGGAGCTACTCGGACTGTCGCGAACCTTTGTTGTCCGACTCATTGATGATGGCGTACTACCAGCGCACTACGCAGGCACTCATCGGCGACTACGAACCTCAGACGTGCTGGCCTACGCGCGTCAACGACAACAACGTCTCGACGCTGTCGCAGCAATCGCTCACGGCGACGTGGCAATCGGCATCCCCTACCGTTGAAGCGTCAACGCGTCGTTCTCGACGCATGCGTGTTGTATCCGCCGGCGCTTCGCGATTTCCTGCTGACGGTCGCCGCGCTCGATGGCTTTGTTCCGATATGGAGTCGCCAGATTCTTCACGAGGTCGAACGGAACGTCCTCGAAGACAACCCCTCCATCGACCCGGCGAAGTTTCGAACCCACACGCTCGCGTCGATGATTCGAGTTTTCCCAAACGCTTCAGTAACCGCCGCTACCGATGCCGACAACGAGGTCGCCAAGATTCACGAGGGTGACCGTCACGTCGCTCTGACAGCTATTGCCTCGAATGCTGATTCGATACTCACCATCAACCAACGACACTTTCCTAAAGCAGCGCTTCGACATCGCAACATCGCAATTGTGACGCTCGGCGAGTTCACCCAGACACACTGATCGACAACGACAACCGCCTCGTCGAGGCCACCCTTGAACAGCTGGCACGCCGCTGGCAAAACCCGCCGCACACCATCGATCAAATCATCGACCTACTCTCGAACCACCCGACGATGAACGGTCGACTCGCCCAATACCGACTCACCCCTGACCCGCCCACGTTCCGCTAGCGCTCTCGGAGAAGAACCCACTCAAGCTGCGGAAGTCTTTCCGCCCCAACATGTGCTTTGGTAAACGTAGCTTTCAACGAGGACAGCGTTATCAACTAACTCGAAGCAGTGAGCTCAAAGTTTCCGCAGCAGCACGATCCCATGCTGGCATTGATGCCGCGTAGACGTTCAGTGTCGTCGAAACACGCGCATGGCCAAGTCTCGCCGACACGACCGGCAAAGCAACACCCGCAGCAAGCATCTGCGTTGCTACAAAGTGCCGGAGATCGTGAAGCCGGAAATGAGCGACGCCTGCATAGTCCAGAGCGACCGCAAATTTCTTCGTTACCCAGTTCGGCGCCCAAGGACGAATCATGTCGCTCGGCTTCCCAAAAAGCGGTAACTGATCGACAACCAGTCGACGCTCATCTGCTGCGATACGACATCGGCCGTGGTGTGCAAGAAGCAACGCAATAGTGTCTTCATCAAGGTCAATACAGTTCGCGTTCTTTGTTTTGCGTGCTTGTCGAACCGGGCCGCCAGCACCTTCAACAATCCCATGAACAAGCCGAACCCGGCGATTAACAAAATCAATATCGGCCCACGACAACGCCAGGATCTCACCACGACGAGCACCAGTTGTTGCCGCCAACCGCACAAACAACATCATGACCGGATCGCTCGTGCGCAACGAATCGAGCACCTTTTGAATCACTTCGACCGGCGGAACCTCATGGGCTTTCGGACCGACCTCAAACCGCGCTGCATGAGTCGCTGGGTTCGACCAAATCCAATCCCAGCGAACCGCCTGAGCCAAGGCCGCATGAATCACCATGCGAATTCGGCTGACGGTTCCCACCGACAGTGTTCGTCGAAGGACAGTCAAAACCTGATCAATCTGCTCCGTCGTAACCGCGCCCACGGGGACTGAACCAAGACGAGGCACAAGATGATGAGACACAATCGATTTCGTCTCCCGAAGCGTGCTTACGGACCACGTCGCCGTCTTTGCCCCAAGCCACGCTTCCAGAAGCGACCCAAACGATGCCCGGGCCCCAAACGCAGGCCCAGATTGAGCGACAGCAACAAGTTCCCGTAACGATTTCGAAGCCTCGGCTTTCGTTCCCCGCACAGTCCGCGTTCGATACGTGACCCTCCCGGTAAAAGCGTCAACACCCGAATACGCGCGAAGTTCCCAAGAACCGAGTGTGCGCTGACGCATCGACCCCGAAGGCGTAAACGGTCGTTTTGATCTAGTCATATCAACGCATCGACCCAGGCCAACCAGCACTTGAGACCAGCCCATGGGCACGGCATGGGCAAACCATGGGCACGACCACCCGTCCAAAAGCAATCAGGCACCCTCGAAAGGGTGCCTGACCTGCGCTTATACTTGGAGCGGAAGACGGGATTCGAACCCGCGACCCTCACCTTGGCAAGGTGATGCTCTACCACTGAGCCACTTCCGCGTGGGCCAATGACCATAGCAAAGGGTGGGACATGACCGGCGCACGACCCGGTTCGTAGATGGGACGCTAACTCGCCCGGGCGGCAGCCTTCTTCGCTGAGACCTTCTTCGCCCTGGCCCTCTTCGGCGCGCCGGTGCTGTTTGCCGGTGCCGCTTTCGCCTTGCCAGGCTTCTTGACGCCGGCTCCCGTCGCGCTCGCCGAGACCTTCTTCGCACCGGGCTTCTTTGCCGCCGCCATCGAGGGGGCGCGCTTCGACGGCGACACTTCCTCGGCCGGCGCGGCGGCAACGGCAGCATCGTGCTCGTCCACTGCCGTGAGCAGTTCCTTCGCCGCCTCCAAGACGTTCGATGCCAGGTCACGAACTCGCGGCAGCGCGTCGGAACAGGCGACGAGGCCGAAGTGCACGACTCCCATGTACGACATCACCGTCATGTTGAGCCCGCCGCCATCGAAAATGGGACCCATCGGGTACCAGGACACGAGCGTGGAACCGTTGCAGTAGAGCGGATAGCTCGGGCCGGGCACGTTCGAGATGGTCACGTTGAACAACGGGCGATGACGGTTCGCAATGTTCATCGACGAGTAGAGGCGAGCTGCTCGCGCCGCGATGGCCGGCGCGGCGAACTCGGCCCAGTTCGTGAGTGCGTCGGCGCCGATCGCACTCGCCTGCTCCTTCGATGCCTTCGTCGACACCTGGATCAGCCGCAGCCGCTCGACCGGGTGGGCTTCGTTGGTGGGAAGGGCAACGAACATGTTCGACACCTGATTGCCCATCGCTCCCTTCTGATCCGCAGCGCGAACCGAGATCGGAACCATGGCCACGAGCGGTTCGACCGGCAGCTCCGAGTTGTCGATCAGATAACGACGAAGAGCGCTCGTGCACAGTGCCAGCACCACGTCGTTCACGGTGCCACCGAACGCCGCTCGGATGCGCTTGATGTCGGCGAGAGTGACCTCGGTCGTGGCGAAGCTGCGGTTCGACGTGAGCGGCACGTTGAAGCTCGTGCGCGGCGCGCTGAACAGCGACGGCGGCGACTTCACCCCCTCGACCTTCGGACGGTTGCGGAACTGGGTCACCATCTCCACCGTCTGCTTCACGGTGGACACCAACTTCGCCGGCTGGCGGATCAGCGAGTTGATGGCATAGCTGAGCATCTCCACATCGGACGGGATTCGCTCGGAGGTCCATACCGGTGCGTCGTCGAACCAGACCGGCTCAGGCTCGGTGTCGAGCAGGTTGGTCGACAGCTCGGCACCCGAGGCCCCGTCGATCGCTGCGTGATGGGTCTTCGACACCATCGCCACGAAGCCGCGTTCGAGACCCTCGATGATGTGGATCTCCCACAGCGGCCGACGCCGATCCAGCGGTCGGCTCATCAACTCGCCGGCAAGCTCCTCCAAATCGGCCCGACCACCCGGAGAACGGACCGTCGTACGCCGCACGTGGTAGTCGAGATCGAAGTCGGGGTCCTCCACCCAGATCGGGTGATGAAGACCAAACGGCACCTCCACAAGGCGCCAGCGGAACGGCGGCAGCTTGTGCAGACGATTCCCGATCAGCGACTTGAACCGGGCGAAGTCGAAGCCCTCGGGGGAGGTCGACGGGTCATAGACGTACGTGCCGGCGACGTGCATCGGCGATGTCGCCGTCTCCATGTACAAGAACGTGGCGTCGAGACCGGTCAAACGTCGCATGCAGTCACTCCCCTGAGAACTCTGTCGTCGGCCGAAAGGCTAGTGGGCGCCTACCGGGGCCGTTCGGGTTGGAGCCGGGAGGCGACGCGCTGGACCGGGAGGCGACGCGCTGGACCGGTTGGCGACGCGCTGGACTGGTTGGCGACGTCGTGATCCGGTCCAGACTGTCGCCAGCTGTTCCAGAGCCTGCGGCGAGGCCGGCGCGCGACTACTTGAGGAGGCGGCTCATCCGGCGGTCCGCGAGGGGGACGCCGCCGGTCTGACAGGTCGGGCAGTACTGGATGCTCTTGGTGGCGAACGAGACCTCCCGAACGGTGTCTCCGCACACCGGGCAGGGCAAGCCGGTCCGCGCATGCACCCGCATGCCCGATCGCTTGGCGTCTTTGAGCTCACTCGCCGGCTTGCCGGCGCTGCGTTCGATGGCCTCGGCCAGCACCATCGTGACCGCCTCCCGGAGCCGATGCCGCTCGTCGTCGTTCAACCCGTTCGCCGGCTTGAAGGGCGACAGCCCGGCAACGTGGAGCGCTTCGTCGGAATACGCGTTCCCGACACCGGCAAGCAGCGACTGATCCGTCAGCACCCCTTTGATCTGGGCGCGACCCTGCGACGACAGCAACGCCGCGAACGCGTCGTCGGTGAACGACTCACTCATCGGATCGATACCAAGTGTGCGTATCTTCTCGACATCGTCAGGATTGCGAACGACATGCACGCTCAAACGCTTGTCCGTTCCCGCCTCCGTCGCCGTGAACCCGGATCCGTCGTCGAAGACCACACGCAACGCCTGCGGTCCCTTCGTCAGCTTCGGCTTGACGCCAGGCTTGGCCGCCGCTGAGAAGGCAAGATCGTCCTGCCAGCGGATCCAGCCGGCCCGGGCGAGGTGCATGCACAGGAAGATCGGCTCGCCGCCCAGCTCGCCTTGTGCGGCGTCCGTCTCGGCGATCAGATACTTGCCCCGACGCGACCACCCCACCACACGTCGACTGCGCAGGTCGGCCAGCGACGGATCAAAGGTCTTCAGCGCGCTTATGGCCAGGAGATCGACCTTCTCGATGACGAGGCCGTGAGTGCGCTTCGACAGCCAACGCGCCAGCGACTCGACCTCGGGCATTTCCGGCATGGCCAAACGCTATCGCCACACCGCACCGGAGCGGACGGGTTCGGAGAACAGCGGCGAAGCTCAGGCGTTGCGGATCGTCATGCCCCCGTCGACCACGAACACCACACCGTTCATGAAGCTCGATGCTGGCAGCACGAGCGACAGGGTGGCATGGGCAACCTCTTCGGG
>JANOHI010000424.1:0-1065 GCA_031406385.1 Acidimicrobiia bacterium | reverse complement strand
CGGCACGCCTGGGCGATCGATCGTGAGACCTGGGCGACTTCGAGCGCGTGGGTGAGACGGGTGCGCTGGTGATCGCCGGGGAACACGAACACCTGGGTCTTGCCAGCGAGACGTCGGAAGGACGATGAGTGCAGGATGCGGTCGCGGTCGCGTTCGAAGCACGTGCGAACGGGGTCGGGCGCTTCGTCACGGACGCGTTCTCCTCCGCCCTGCGCGAGGGTCGCGCCTTTGGCGAGCCCGAGGCGGAGCATCTCCTCGCGTTCCTCGCGCAGGAGAGGGCGGGTCAGATCGACAGCAGCGGAGGAGTTCCTGTGCGCGGACACGACAGGCACCGGGGCGTCACCGTCATGATGGCCAGCCATAGTGGCGCCCCACGCAGCCTCGCGGTGCGAGAGCACCGCAGCGTCGAACCACGACGGGTTTTCGTCGACCGAAGCGGCGTTGCGGTCGGCAGCGTGCACCCCCTCAGCGTAGGGCGGTCCGACATGTCCAACCGATGAACGGTGCCGTGGCGCGCTCACTCCGGGGAACTCGGTGCCCCAGTAGCGCACCGAGCTACCCAGGCTCCGAAACCGTTCGAGCCGGATACCCGCGGCGGGTGAGTCGGAGCGGAAGCTCCTCAGGGGACGGAATGCGCGGCATTGATGCTCCTACCCCGGGGGAATGATTTGTACCTGCAGTTGTTCGGATCGTGCCGCCTCGATCAGTGAAGGATTCTCGCTTCCCTCCGCCAGCGCAAGCTCGGCGCCGAGGCTGAGTGCGGCAGCGAGCGCTTCGAGCGAAAGTGCGTTGAGTCGGTGTCGCTCGATCAGCTCGGCCATGCTCGGGGCAAGGTCGCGGAGGCTCACGAGACCAACGCCTTCGGGAAGACGGACCAGGGCGGCACTCGCACGCGCGCGAACGTCGTTCGGGGCGGCGAGAAACGGCCCCGAGAGTGCACCGACCACAGTGCTGGAACGGACGGCGCGACACAGCCGGTAGTACCAGAGTCCCGTTGTCGCAACCGCACGCCTACGACAGAGGGTTTGGAGTCGAGTTGAGCCGCCGCCGAGCAGGAACTCGAGC
>JANOHI010000383.1:0-21429 GCA_031406385.1 Acidimicrobiia bacterium | reverse complement strand
CGAAGCGAACCACGTGTGAACAAACTGAACGCTTCGTACTGCCTGTCAAAACAAGGGGAAGAAACACGAATGTCTAGAGAAATCGACCGAAGCTTTCGAACGCGCGCCGGGAAATGCCAGCGTGCAGCCCGCGTGACAGTTCTGCTGGCGATCATTGCCTACGGCAGCGCATGTTCTTCCTCCGCCGATTCGGAGGCAGAAGCTACGGTTCCGGCAGTGGTCAGCACCCTCGCGGCCTCGACTGCTACCGTGGCGGCCGCACCGACGGTATACACCCGTGAAGATTTCCAGATTTCGAACTTTGATGAGAACTCCATCACCATCGACAACAAATACTTTCCGTTGAAACCGGGTACACGTCACGAATATGAGGGCTCCACCATCGAAGAGGGAAAGACTTTGAAGCATCGGGTGACGAGTGTCGTCACAAATTTGACGAAAAGGATCAACGGGGTGAACTCCGTTGTCATCTGGGAGAGCGACTTTTCGGACGGGGAACTTCAAGAGGACGAGCTGACATACTTTGCGCAGGACAAAGCGGGCAATGTCTGGCATATGGGTCAGTACAGTGAGTTGTGGGAAGGCGGTGAGTACACCGCTGGTCGAACGTGGTTTCCCGGCCACCCGAAAGGTGCGGTGGCCGGGATCATGATGAAGGCTGATCCCAAACCGAATACGCCGGACTGGTCCGAGGGGTTTGCCCCTCCGCCCTACTTCTGGAGTGATCGTGCCCATGTGCGATCGGCGGACACGGAAACGACGGTTCCTACCGGAACGTATAAGGGGGTTCTAATTGTCGAGGAATACGACGAAGAGGAGGTAACGGCGATACAGCTCAAGCACTACGCACCCGAGGTAGGGGTGGTTCGCGTCGGATGGGATGGAACTGATCCGGGACAGGAAACGCTCGTACTGGTGAGGACCGAAGAGCTGTCACCCGAGAAGCTCGAAGCTGCATCGATGGGTTCGCTAGAGCTTGAGACGAGGGCGCTGGTCCACTCCACGGCCGAACCTGCGGTCATGCGGAAGTAGGTCAGAGCGGTGCGGGTGACGACGGCACTCGCATGCAAGACTCGGCAACGTGCGCGTCCTGTTGGTCGATGATGAGGAGCGCCTCGTTGCCGCGATGAAGCGCGGTCTGCTTCGTGAAGGTTTCGTCGTGGACACTGCGTACGACGGTGAATCGGGGCTGTTGCTTGCTCTGGAGAACGACTACGACGCAATCATCCTCGACATCATGTTGCCGAAACGCAATGGCTACCAGGTGTGTGCTGGCCTGCGTGAAGCGGGAATCTGGACCCCGATATTGATGCTTACGGCGAAGCACGGTGAGCACGACCACGCCGAAGCACTCGACACCGGGGCCGATGACTTCCTCACGAAACCGTTCTCGTTTGTCGTTCTTGTTGCCCATCTCCGGGCGTTGATCCGACGTACCAGCCGTGTTCGCCCAACGATACTGAGCGTTGGAGATCTTCGACTCGACCCGGCCCGACACCGCTGCTGGAGAGGCGAGGTGGAGATCGAACTCACACCGCGGCAGTTTGCCCTTCTCGAGTTCTTCATGTCGCGCCCCGGCGAGGCGCTTTCGAAGATTGAGATTCTTGAGCACGTTTGGAACGACTCATATGACATGGACCTGAACATCGTCGAGGTCTACGTTGGGTACCTCCGCAAGAAGATCGACGCGCCGTTTTCTCGCTCCAGCATCCAGACACTGCGTCTCGTTGGGTATCGCCTCGACCCCGATGGCGGGTGACTCCACCGGTGAGGATGAAGCCCACGACAATCCGGATGAAGATGGCGTCGGCGGCCACGATTGTCGTTGCGTTAGCGCTCTTGGTGACTGCGCTTCTGCTCTTGGCGCTTATGCATCGGGCCCTGCAGAACGACGTGTCCAACTCAGCAAGAACAAGGGCGGAAGAAGTCGCACTACTCACGCAGAAGACCGAGCTGCCCCTTGCTCTTCCGGACTCGGGCGAAAAGGGTGCAGTGATCCAAGTTGTGAACGGCAAAGGTGAAAGCGTCGCCGCGAGCGCGCAAGTCGTGCCCGGCTCGCGGATTTCGACACTACAGCCGGTCCTGGGCGATTTCCTGGCGGAATCACGGAATGATCTGCCCATTACCGGGGATCAGAAGGACGACCCGTTTCACGTTGTGGCCTTCGGCGCCCAGACGCCAACCGGGCCGATAGCGGTGTATGTAGCTCTCAGCTTGGACAGGGTGAACGAAAACGTCTCATCGGTCAAGAAGATCTTGGAGATCTCGTTCCCGCTCCTTCTGTTGATCGTGGCGGTAGTTAGTTGGTTCTTCGTCGGAGCGGCGCTGCGCCCCGTCGACGTTCTGCAACGAAAGGTGTCGGAGATCGGAGGTGGAGACCTCTCCCGTCGGATCCCGGAACCACCTGTCGATGACGAGATCGGGCGGTTAGCGCGAAGTATGAACCTCATGCTCGAGCGTCTTCAGGATTCGTCGGAACGTCAACGCCGTTTCGTCGCAGACGCCTCGCACGAGCTCCAGAGCCCATTGGCTGCCAGCCTGGCCGACTTGGAGGGGGCGATCGCGCACCCAACATCTGTCCAGTGGGAGGGACTCGCAGTCTCTTTGGTAGACGATAACCGTCGGATGACGAGGTTGATCTCTGATCTGTTGTTCCTCGCGAAGTCCGATAGCGGTCTGAAGCTGACGCAGCACGTCGCCGTAGACCTCGACGACATCGTTCGATCCGAAGCCCGGAGACTGCAGCCGCGATCGAATGTGCGGATCGACCTGAACGCGGTCGCTCCTGTCGAGGTGAGGGGGGACGCCTCTCAGCTCGCCCGTGTCGCCCGCAACCTCCTCGAGAACGCGTCGCGCTATGCAACATCTCGGGTGCTGGTGGAACTTCGGAACGAGGAAGGAATCGCGATGTTTGCGGTCCAAGATGATGGCCCAGGCATCGAACCCGCCGACCGTGAACGCGTCTTTGACCGCTTCGCACGGCTCGACGATTCCAGGAGCCGGCATTCGGGCGGGTCAGGGCTGGGATTGTCGATCGTGCGCGAAATCGTTGACTCCCACTCCGGGACGGTCCGAATCGATCCGAGTACTGAAGGCGCACGTTTCGTCGTGCGAATGCCCCTGGGCTGATGGATTCTCGGTCTCAACGCCCGACCAACGCGCAGGCAGCCTCAACGGTACGGCAGAGCGCCCGGCGACACCAGCGACGATTTACGAAAGGTCCGCGCAGCCGTCACCGTCGTTGTGTTGAGCGGCATCGTAATGGGCTGCAAATCGAGCTACACGGCGTCTCCTGTTTCGTCGTCGCGCTCGTCGACTAGGCGCGCGACCAGCAGGCCAGCCCCGGCAAGAGTTCCCCACGCAGCCAAGTCCTGAGGCGGCGCTGTCGTTGGTCAGGCGGCGCCGCCCGTATCGGACAACGCGAGGGCGTACATCAACCACGCTGCGTGCGGCATCCATTGCTCGCCCCATCGCCAGTTCTGGAGCGGATCGTCGGCCCACGGATCGGGTGCGAACGCAACGTCGTCCTCGTTCTCGAAACCGGCTGTGACGCCGTTGGCGACACCGCCGGGGGCGTTGTCGAACGGTGGCACGTAGCCCGGGTTGTGGCGCCCACGACCCTGCAGCATGCACACGTCGAACGGGTTGGCGCCGAGGACCCAATCGATCCACCGCCACGCCGCGTCCTGAACGTGGGACCGCTCACCGGCGTTTGCAACTCCGAACGCGGCTGCGGCCAGGGATGCGAGTCGGGCGTTCTCGCCCTGCCACCAATAGCCTGACGGATTGCGATGCGGGAAGAACCACCTCGCGTGCGCTGCGGTGTCGGGAGTCATCACCCAGTGCGGCGGGTACCCGAAGGGATTCTCCAGACGGCGCCCAAGCGAGAGTTGCGCATCGACCAGCTGTGCCGCCAGCAAGCCCGATATCTCGGCGATGCCGCGGTCATGAAACGCGGCAGCAACACGTGAGAGCGCGACGATCGGCAAGCCGGCATCGCTGGCATGAAAGAACGACCGGCGTTCCTCGCGATCGGCAACCAGCCACGTCACATCACCGGTGCTGCGCACACGGCCGATCAGCGAGGTCACCCGACGCGCCAACTCCGTCGCAGCTACCGGGTCGGCGTCGACGAGCGCCAACTCGCACGCCGCGAGCAGTGCACAGGTGTCGTCGAGCACGTTTTCGTCAGCGTCGTCATCGGCGCCGTGGGTCCGGTACCTGTCACCGTGCTCGACCAGATGGTGGAAGCCTGATCGAGCCGCGCTGAGGTACCGGTCACTGTCGAACTCACCACCCCGGTCAAGCGTGGACGCGAGCGCCAACGCCGCCACGGCCATCCCTCCGCCCTGTCGCCAACCACAGTGATAGCCGTCGTAGAGGTCACCGGCCTGCGTACGGTAGGTGGACAGTCGACGTTGCGACGGGTCTTTCGACCAGCGGTCGAACACGGTCATGTGCCAGAACCCGTCCTCATCCAGCATCCGGACCAACCAATCGGCGCCGTGGGCGGCCTCATCACGGAGCCGCTCGAGGAAGTACGGGTGCGCGCCGGCCGCCCGGTACAGCTGCCAACAGCGAAGGAGCGTCCAAACCACCAGCGGCGTCTGCTGCGGGTTCATCCCCGCCGCATACGACAGATGTGACAGGTACTTGCTCGTGTCACCGGAAGCGTCGTACCAACCTCCGTGAACGTCGATGCGGGTGCCGTCATCGATGCGCGGTGCGTTGGCATCGGCCGTGTCGTAGATGCCCGTGCAACGCTGACCCTTCAGGAAGTACACGATGTCGGAGATCATCGAGCGTTGGTCGCGATCGGCCCGAATCGTGATCGTCTCGCTCTGACCGTTCCCACTGTCTGCCGTTCGCCAGCGCACCACGTATCGCCCGGGTCGAGCGAGCGCGTCGAGATCGACTCGCCACCACGGCCCCGGCGACCACCCGTCAACGCCACCGACGAACCTCGGAGCGACGACGCCAACGCATGCTCCAGTGGTGACGTCGATCAGCTCGACGTCAATCCATCCCACGTCTGCTGGAGCCTCCACCAAGAGCGGCTTGGGTCCATCGGCGGCGTAGCCGACATGGTTGAACAGCACTCGAATCGGCACATGCCGATCATCAGTCCCGTTGTTCACTGGAGACCGTTGTTCGCTTGGTTGTCCGTCAGGTCCGGGAGCTTCTGCCAGGCCGGCCGATTGGCGTAGACGTCGCGGTAGTACTCGGCCAGTTGGAGCATTCCGGCCGCGGCCTCGTCGACGACGACCGTTGCGTGCGGGTGCAGCTGAAGCGCGGAAGCCGGGAACATCGCTGTCAACGGTCCTTCGACGAGGCGTACGACGGCAGATGCTTTTCCCGTTCCGCACGCGATTAGCACGACGTGGCCAGCATCGAGGATCGTGCCGATGCCCTGGGTGATGACGTGGTGTGGCACGTCATCGATCGAGTCGAAGAAGCGGGCGTTGTCCTGACGGGTTTGCCGGGTCAGCGTCTTGACCCGGGTACGCGAGCTGAGTGACGACGTCGGCTCATTGAAACCGATATGACCGTCGGACCCGACGCCGAGGATCTGCAGGTCGATCGGCGACGCCGCGAGCCGGGCCTCGTACTCGGCACATGCGACCCGCGGGTCGTCGGCATGCACGTTCGGTCCGAAGAGCCGCTCCGAAGGAACGTCGAGATGATTGAGCAGCTCCGTGTGAAGGAACGCCCGGTAGGACTGGTCATGGCCCTCGGGCAGGCCGACGTATTCGTCGAGCATGTACATCGACGATTGCGCAAACGACAGGCGGCCGGTGCGATATCGCTCGATGAGCGAGCGATAGATCTCCAGCGGGGAGCTCCCAGTGGCGAGCCCGATCGCCGCGTTCGGCTTCGACCGGACGAGATGCTCGATCTGGTCCGCGATGAGCGCACCCGCGGCGGACGGCCCGGCGACGATGACGACTTCCACGGCACAATCCTTATCTCAGCTTGCAGCCCCAGTCAGACCAGAGCGCACTTCCCGTATGTGCGAGAAACGCTGTCTCGGAATGCGTACAACGCTGCTCTCTCCTTGGATCACCGTGTCCCGCGCCGAACGGGCCTCGTTGCAAGGTTGCTCAGTTCCACCACCTCCACCTTGGCTGCCGTTGACGCCGTCTCCCACCATGGCCAAACGATCCGGCCTTGCGCTTGGAGTTCCTTGATCCGCGCCACCTTGTCGGCCGGAAGCACCTCGGCAATCACTTCATCGATCCTGACCGCCCTGGCCACGGTTCGAGCGACCGTCTCGTTGTCACCGGTGAGCAGGATCGGCCGCAGCCCCAACGCCTTCAACTGGGCAACGGCCTCGGCACTCGTCGGCTTCGCCGTGTCGGCCACCGTGAAGAGCGCGGCGGCCTTTCCGTCGATCGCTGCCATGATCGCGGTTCGCCCGGCTTCCTCGGCATCACGCTGTGCTGCGGCCAGAACGTCAGGGATGGCAACGGACCAGTCAGCGAGGAGTTGTGGGCGCCCGGCCACGACGGCCCGGCCGGCGACAACGCCTTGCACGCCGAGGCCTTCGTGGTTGGTGAACGACTCAACCGACTGCATACCGGGGTTGAAACGAGAAGGGCGGACCGTCGGCGTGCGCGAGTCGATGCGCGTCGGTTCTTTCCGCTGCAGCTTCTTCCTCTCGGCCGATCGCATCGAACAGAAGAGCTGATTCTAAGCGCGCATCACATTCGTACATCGGGTACGGACCGGCTGCGGTGAGGGGCCAGATCTGGGTGAGAAGAACGCGAGCGTGGTCGTACCGTCCGTCGAGTCGCCTGGCCATGGCCTGGGCGCGGAGGCCAGGAATGATCTCTTCGACGAAGCAGACTTCGTCTGCCATTGCTTTCGCTCGGAGCAACCACGAGAGTCCTTCCTCGATTCGTTCCAGACGCACCAGTGACTCACCGAGGTTTCGCGCCGCCGACGCCGACATCTTCCGAGCACCCCACTTGTCGAGGTGGGAAGGATCGGACTCCAGCGGCCACGCGATCGACCAGGCGAGTTCCGCATGAACTCGAGCTTCCTCGGGGTCGCCGAGCCACAGGAACCGTTGGGCGAGGAACACCGCGACGACGCCACGGTGCGACTGCGCGAACTCTGAGGTGAAGATGGCCATTGCCTCGTCGAAACTCGACGCAGACTCAGCGTCGGCGCCCCGATGAGCGAGGGCCATACCGTGCCAGGTCAGCGTCACCGCTCGGAGCAGCAAAGCAGGACCGCCCGAAGTTCCCTCCAACAGCGCAAGAGCTTGGCGGTTCTTCGCTTCGGCATCGCGGAATCGTCCGGCTTGGCGAAGCGACTTCCCATGCTGAGCCAGGCTCGCCGCGAGCTGGAGGTCGGTGCCGTGCGCGACACACTCGGCATCATGACGCTCGAACATGACAATGGCCCGGCCGGGAAAGCCGTGCAGGTTCAGGGCTTGCGCCGTCCATTGGAGCATCGACAGTCGATGCTCCGGCGGCGAAACAGCCAGCGGGCCGTCGAATCCTTCGGGATAATACGCGCGCAGAGCATCGAGTCGGCGAACCCAGCCCCGCAAGGTCAGACGAGTGACCGGCTCGTCGAGCTCCAGGAACTGATCGAAGGGAAGGGTCACCGATCTAAGCTACCGAGCAGGACCACCGAACAACGGGTTGGGGCTGTCGAGTGTTCGAGAGCACTCTCGGTCCGCCACAGTGCTCCAACCCGCCGCCCAGCCGGAGACGCCGATGAACTCTGTCCCGCTTCACCCGCTCGCCGCCGCCTCCCGTGGCGACGGAGCGCCACCGGCCACGTCGGTCTTCGACAACTTGATGGCTATGCGCGGTGTCTGGCACGACCACCTCCAGGGGTATGCGCCGAACGGAACGCCGTTCGACTTCGACGAGTTCGGCGCCGTCCAAGGTCCGTATCCGTTCGAGTACCTCGTCTACATCGATTTCGATGGGCACACCTACCAGCAGACTGCGGTGATCGTCGCCGGGCGGCCACCGGCAGCCCGTTCGTTCAGTGCTGGGTTCGCCGACGGCATCCTGACGTTCGCCTCGAATGGCCCGGGAGATCCGGGAATCGTCGGAGTCTCCGGCGGACCGAACATGTTGGTCTTCACACCCCGGGTTCTCGCCGACACGCTCTGGAACTTCCACGACCCCGACTGGATCACCTTCACTCCCACCACTCGCCAACGAGTCACCACCCTGTATCGGGGAGGGGAACTGAAGCGGATCCTGCGTGTCGACGGCATCCGGATCGCCGACCTCGCCGACCGGCGGGTGTCGTGGGACCCTCGCGGAGCCGAGGGTCCCGTTCACGCCGAGCGCCTCACGTCGAACGTGTACCTCGACAGGAACGCTCACGCCATCGAGCCGCCGATCTGACAAGGCCCTGCCCGACGCAGCGGGTCGTCCGACGAGGTACCGGTGACCGACGCTCACCCACTGGCTCGCCGCGCACCTCGAGCGGCCGCTCATTACGTGCGCTATCCGTTGTCAGGACAGAATGCGGACGACTCCGGCTACGGGGTCGACCTCCACCATCGCTCCATCGGGGATGTCGAGTGCGCCGCGGGCGCCGACGACTGCGGCGATGCCGAGCTCTCGGGCGAGCACCGCGGCGTGCGAGAGCGGACCCCCGTCGGCGGTGACCACAGCTCCCGCAATCGACAGGACCACGTTGAACGCCGGGGATGTGGCGCGGACGATCAGGACGTCGCCGTAGTCCATCTCCTCGATGGCCTGCTCGGGAGACTCGCTGCGGCGGGCCCGGCCCCGGTAGGCCGTGGTGCCGACTCCCGTGCCACTCAACGGGTCACGAATAACGTCGGAGGCGAGCATCCCCAGCTCCACCATGGCTGTTTGCACGGTCCTTGCGAACTCGGCGAGCGGACCGGGCAGCAGATCAGCCGGCGGAACGGGTTCGATGGGACCGAGGACCGGAGGAGGGCTTCGCCGAGAGTCGGAAAGCCGTGCGGCAATCCGCGTGGCGAGGTCTGATCGGGTGGGGCCGCGACCGTCGAGAAGCAGGGGGACGACTTCGTCGTGAGCCAACTCGATGGCATGTTCGGCGCGGTCCGCAAGCCCTCGTGCAGTGAGCCGCCGACCGACCTCGAGCAATGCCTGCCGGAGCAACCCGACCGGACGCCCGAACACGGTCGGGCCGTTGTCGTCACGCATGTCCATGACCAGTCGCGCCTCGCGAAGGCGGTCGTCGAAGTCCGCGCCGAGGGCTTCCGAGACCTTCGATCGCAGGCGTTGCGCGGCGGCCGACGCCGACTTCGTTGCGGCGTCGCCATCGTGACTGAGAGGGGCAGTCATGATGGAGTCGAACAGGGTCTCGGGCAGCTCCGCCAGGGTCAGGCCGTTCAAGTCATATCCCGTCACCACCGTGTCGCCGTGCTCGATGAGGTACTCATCGATACGCGCGCTGACAAGTGGCGACACGGCGCGCAGCTCGGCAAGCGTCGAGGGCCGGGCATCGCCGATCGCCACACGGATCGCCGACAGCTGCTCCCGCGGTCGCATGGTGGACGGCGACGCGCCCGAAAGGGCAGTGACGGCCTCCGCCGTGGGGATGCCCTGGGCGACGGTGAAAGCGACGTAGCGGGCGATCGGACCGAGGTCGTATCCGTGCAGCCAGAAGTGAAGGTCCGCCATCGAATGGAGATGATCGAGCAGCGCGCGGCAGTGCAGGGCGAGCTCAGCGTCGGAGAGACTCGACAGATCGACGGCGGCGAACTCGTGATTGCGGCGCATGACCGACGGCTTGAGCTCTTCGTTCCATCGCGTGACGACCGCAGGTCCCGGAGGGTCGGCGAGTGCCTTCGCCGCCAATCGCGTGCGGCGTCGGAACTCGGGATGAACACGCGACACGACTTTGAGCACCCATGCGGGAGGGAGCTTGGTCGCACTCCGGTTGGCCCCGACCAACGGGACCGTGCGCGTGTACATGAACCCGTGCACGAATCGCCCGGAGATCGCTCCGACGGGCGCGCCCAGCTCACCGAAGACCCGTCGCAACCCCGACTCCATGCCGGTCTCGATGAGCCACTGCGAGATCGGGGTCGTACCACCCGCGTAGTGCGAGCGGTCAAGGGACCACTGTCCGGGCCCGGGCGGCGGCCAATCGGCGGCCGCGGCTCCTTCCGACGAAAGCGTGTGTTCGGTCTTGGGCATCAGGATCCCTTCCGTTGAACGGCCCCATTCGACCACACAG
Source organism: Acidimicrobiia bacterium (assembly GCA_031406385.1). GTDB lineage: Bacteria > Actinomycetota > Acidimicrobiia > Acidimicrobiales > JANYDT01 > JANLQX01. The sequence goes on along the minus strand of JANOHI010000383.1, from coordinate 11,220 downwards.
CCGGGCACGCGTGCCGACCGCCCTGCCATGACAGTCCGGGGACTGCAACCCCGGTCGACTCGGCTACCTGCTGCCGCCGTTGACGAGCAGCGTCTGGCCGGTGATCCACGAGGCCGCCGGCGAGGCGAGGAACACGACGGCGTTGGCGACGTCCTCGGGTGTTCCGAGTCGTCCGAGCGGCACACCGAAGCGGTCCGCAAGCTTCGGAAGATCCTTCTCCGTTGCGCCGAAGAACTCCATGAACACCTCGGTGGGCACCGGTCCGGGAGCGACACCGTTGACCCGGATTCGACGGGGTGCGAGCTCGAGTGACAGCGTGCGCGTGAGGCTGTCGACGCCGGCCTTGGCCACGGCATAGGGACCATTGTTGGGCGAACCCTTCAACGCCGCACCCGACGAGATGTTGATAATCGATCCGCCATCCTCGATCACCCGGATCGCTGCACGCGCGCCGGTGAACACCGCTCGGAGATTCACGTCGAGTTGATAGTCCCACTGCGCGTCCGGCATGTCGGCGAGGTGGCGTGGCGTCCGGTCGTCGGCACCTCCCGCGTTGCTCACCCAGAGCGAGACGCGACCCATCTCTGCCTTTGCCCGCTCCGCCAGGCCGTCCACAAATGCGCCGTCGGTGATGTCGCCGGCGATCGCCAGGGCCCGCCTTCCAAGCTTGCGGACGATATCGGCCACGGCATTGATCTCGTGTTCGCGTCGGGCCGTGAGCACAACATCGCAGCCCGCCTGGGCCAGACCCACTGCGATTCCCTCACCGATTCCGCGACCCGCACCGGTGACAACGGCGACGCCACCCGCCAACCCGAATCGATCCAGCACGGTGTCTGTCATGAGTTGTCCCTGTCTTGTGGTCGGCAGTCGAGCGGCCACGACCGTAACGCAACTCCTCTCTCGATCCAATACGGCGATCTGGCGCCGGGGCCGGCGTTGGCACTCTCGACACTGGACGCTCGCACGTCGAATCCCCCCGGTGATGCCGATCGGGCCCCAGCCGAGATCCGTAGGCAAGTACGAACGACTCACCCGAGGGCAGAAACCGGGGTCGACAGCCGCTGGCTTGCCCGAAAGGACCTTGTCCAGATCGTGTCCGATCAGCAAGATTGGACCATGCCTCCTGCCGCAAGAGTCGGAGACGCCACGGGCCACGGCCCTCCGCTTCTCGGCGCCGGTTGCCCGACCGTGCTGATCGCCAACCTTCCTGCGTGGAGGGCTATCGGAAACCCGGCGGTAATGGCGTCGGTCAACGCGCAGAAGACGACCTGGGACACGGCGATCAAGGCCGCGGAACTTGCCACTGTCGCCGCCGCCGGTACTCCTGGTCTGCCGGCGGCCAAGTTAGCTGAAGAAGCCACCAAAGCTGCAGCAGCCGCGGCGATGTCGGCGGCGATGATGTCGGCGATGGCTGCAGGCGGAGGATCAGGTGGGCCGCCCGATCTCCATACGTGCCCCATCCCGCTTCCACTTCCTCCCCACGGTCCGGGTATGGTGCCAAAAGGTTCAGCAACGGTGAAGATCGGCGGTCTACCGGCCGCTCGTCAGGGGGACCAGTTGATCGAGGCGCTCGGTCCCCCGAACTCGATCGCCATTGGTTGCACCACCGTGATCATCGGCGGTTGAGTTCAGCGTTTCGACGCCGCTTGACGCGCCGGAGAACGTGTTTCGACGGGCCGAGCGCTGGTTGATTCGCGCGGCGTCTCGCTGGGTCGAGGGAGCAGGCCGAGATCGCCCAGCATGTGTTCATAGCCGTGCTGAACGCGGGCGGCTTCGGCCACACGGCCCGAGCGTTCGAGTCCTTCGCGTAGCGAATTCCACAATTCGTCGTTGTAGGGGTCACTTGCGAGACCGAGTTCGGCAGCCATCACCGCCCCGGGATTGTTCTTGGTGCGAAGGGCATCGGCGGCGATGGCGGAGCAGGTTCGAACCACGAGCCCGGTGAGCGCGCTGCGCTGGGCCACCAACCAATCTGGCGATCCTTCGTCGGGGAGCAGCACGCCACGATTGGCGATCGCGCTCCCGATCACGTTCAGTGCCTGGTCGAGTTGGCCACTTCGCCGAGCAGCTTCAGCTTGCTTGACTTCGGCAATGAACCGGTGAAGATCATGGTTCTCGACATGGTCGAAGCGGTACGCCTCCCCCTGGCGTCGCAGCGAGTCACTGTGGCGCCCCAACGCTCGGCGAACCGCGGTCAAGCAGACATGCAAGCTGTTGATCGAACTGGTCGTCAGCGTTTCCGACCACAGTGCGTCGAGCAACTCGTCGCGGTGCACCCAGTCGCCGCTGCGGACAACAAGGACCCGCAGGACCGAGCGCGCCCGAGGTTTGAGAACGCGGCAATCGATCACGTCGCCATCGAGCAGAAGATGGAAGCCACCGAAGACGTTAACCTCGCTGCCGCGCTCCGGAGCCGACGATCCGGTCACCAGCCGGGTCGGGGCGGAATCCGACAGTGTCTGCCTCTCACTCGGCGTCGATCGGATCCAGTCCGCCAGATCGCCAGACCACGTGCGCGATGCAGGCGCCGATGAGGCCACATCGGAGATTCGCCAAAGCACACGGCAGGGAAGAGCGGCACCGGCCTGCTCGACCTTGGCCAACACCCGGTCGAGTGCGGGTCGATCGGGCGCGGGTCGGACCAGGGTGTTCGTCGTGTTCAACGCATCGGCGGACGCCGAGCTGTCGAACTGCAAGAAGATCCTCACCATGTCGGCCCAGGCGCCGAGGACGTTCGCACCGAGGTCCTCGAAGTCACTCGCCGCTTCGGTGAGAAGGACGATCGCGTTTTCCTGTGTAAGAACGCTGTCAGGTGCGAGCGCGTAGCCGAGTCCGGCGAAGAGTTTGCCGACCGCTGGGCTCCACCGGTCGCCGGCGTCTGCTGCCGGTTTGGTGATCTCGGAGAACTGGACGTTGAACGGGTCGTGGCTCGGCGCGGGGAACGCCAGCAAGATCGCGCTCAGCATGCGGGCCATCCACTCGTTGGATTCGCGGTCAGCCCGATCTCGAATCCGGACGATGACCGGCGAGGGATCGCGGCCGGTGACCATCCATTGGGTAATGGCGCGGCCCACACCAGCTACCTCGCCGAGCACCCCATCGGCAACGACGCCGGTAAACGCGGCGCGAGCGGCGGCGAAGTTGCCATCGAGCAGAGCAATCAGACCAACGGCAACAAGCGATTCCACGCCGGGGATCCGAGCGCACGCCAAACGGGAGTTGTCGGGATCACGTCGCAACGCGCTTCGCAGCAACGACAGCCAACTACCGGGATCGGGGGGCTGCGCGCTGGAGTCGATCCAACGCCGGAGTTCGCCCACCTCCCGTGCGGCAATCTGGCCGGCGTCGGTAGTCCGGGCACGGTCGATCAGAGCCTGATAGGCATGAAGCGCCTGCTCGGGGTGGCCTTCGGCGACAAGACGACGCGCTCGCACAAGGGCAATCCACGGATCGTGTTCCACAAGTCCGGCGGGAAGTCGCTCAATCCATCCGGCCTCGCGTCCGATCAACGAGCCCGCTTCGCCGAGGTTTCGAAGTGCCCCGTCGACATCTCCTGCGCAAACGAAGGCGCGAACGGCGTCGCCGGGCAAGTGACTCTCCTCGAGCACCCGCGCCGCGGTCGAGTACCAGCGCCGAAGTTCGTCGGCGCTCAGCTCTTCGGAAAGGAGTGCTTCAAGGTGACCTCGGAGCACCTCGTGGTAGCGGTAGCCACTGTCACGACGTTCCGTGAAGAGCTGACGAACGTCGAGTTCGTCGAGAATCGCTGCGCTTCGCGAACGTCGCGCCGCCGGCGGGCCACGGAAGATCGTTGTGGCCGCGTCGCTCCCGAGCAACGAATCGCACGTCAGCGGCGTCAACAGTCCGAGCACACTCGTCCGGATCATGAATGCGCGCGTGTCGGGCGAAAGGCTGGACAGCACGTTCTTCGTCAGATACTCGCGCACCGTATGGCTCCGACTTGAACACAGTCGTTCGAGTTCCACATTGCGTTCTGCGTCGGTTCGATCCACCGTGGCCAGATGGAACAGCTTCAACCCGGCAGCCCAGCCGTCGGTGGCTCGGGCCAAACGGCTCAACTCCTTCGGCGGAAGCCACGTGGCGTACTCCTCCGCGAAGAGCTGTTCCATTTCCCAGGACCGAAATCTCAGATCGTCCGCCCCGATCTCCACAACGTCATCATCGAGACGCAAGCGGGTCAGATCGATACCGGGAACGCACCTCGACCCGATGAGCGTCCGAATGTTCCGGGGCAGCGCGGCCAGGATCTCGCCGAACAGGGCCAGCGCCGGGGTGTCGTCAAGAACATGCAGGTCGTCGACGATCACAATCAGGTCCGAGCGAGCAGCTGCGATCGTCAGGGCGTCGACGATTTCCTCCGCCAGCGTCTCGTCGGCTCTTCTCGGGATCGATCGCTGATCGGCAAGGCCGCAGAGGCGGTGCAGTGAAGCAAGAAACGCTCCCGGCCGCACGTCGGAAGGGCCGAGCTGCAGCACCTGCGACGACGACGTGCGCAGGGAAGCGAATTGTCGGATCAGGGTGGACTTACCCGACCCGGCCGGGGCGACGACGAGTCCCACCGTCTTTCGTTCGAGGGAATCGAGTTGACCAAGAAGGCGCGGCCGAACGAGACCATTCGAGGGCGCCGATTCCGGAGTTCCCGGGTTCGGCCCCAACGCATTCTGATAGATCGTGGACATCGTCCTGCCCCACCGAACACCATGTTCACGGAGATCGCAGCCCGACGTCGACTCTGCCGTGGTGCCCGGACGCTGGCGAACCTAGCAAAGCGAACATCGTCCCGCCAACGCCGCGGGACCGACCCGAGGAGATGGGAGTGGACGGTGGGAATCAGCCTCTAGATCAGTCCTTGACGCACCGCGTAGGCGACTGCGTGTGAGCGGTTGCGGAGGTTGAACCGGGCAGTCATATCGTGGAGGACGTTCTTGATGGTGCGTTGCGAATAGCAGAGCGTTGCCGCAATCTCGGCGGTGTCAAGTCCATCGGCCACGAGCCGCAGGATCTCCGCTTCGCGTTCACTCAGGCCCGAAAAGGACAGACCACGAGGATGCAGCACCTGCTGCTGAAGATTCGCTACCTGCTTCAGGAGCCCACCGAGGAGATCACCGGGGAGCGTGCCATCGCCATTGGCCGCTGCCCGAACAGCCTGGACGAGAGCGTGAGTGGTTGCCTCTCCCCGGCGGAGCAGTCCGCACGCTCCAGCTTCGATGGCCGCGAGGACACCGTTGGAATCAAGATTCGCCACGACGGCCACCACGCGGGGGACGCCGTTGCGCTGTATTGCCCGGATGACCGTGGTGGTCGCCGGGTCGATGGAGTCGCAAACGACAATCGCCACGCGTGAGTTGTCGGGAAGGCTGTCTTCGACCACGTACACGTCGGGCTGCCCGCGAAGTTGGCTGGTCACGCCGGCCTGGAGCACCGGATCATGGGCAAACACGTACACCGGGATACGTTCGATCATCGTTTCACTCCTCGAGAAGGACCGGAAGTTCCGTTTCAACCGGCCATGCGTGGATCGTGCCGACCGGGGCTTTCCGGGTACTTTTCCTGGGCTTAACGGCTGCCCGAATCGACTCATCAGTTCACTATTGGGCAATCCGATCTGCCCCCAGGTACGCGCCCGCACCCCGGCATGGCTGAACGTGCGGGCCTACGCTCAACCGCATGTCTGCTAGCGCGTCCATCTCTGCGACCCGCCTTGCGATCGTCCCCGGTGGACGCGGTTCTCTGCTCGTGACGGTACGCAACACCGGCTCCGTCGTTGATGAGTTCACGCTGTCCGTTCTCGGCGCGGCGGCCGTTTGGGCGACCGTGACTCCACCGGTGATTCCGCTCTTCCCGGGTGCGGAAGGAACCGCCGAGATCACCTTCGCCGTGCCGCTCGATTCGCGGGTGGCAACCGGCGATATCGATGTTGCCGTCAAAGTGACGTCGAAGGAGGACCCCGACGGATCAACCGTCGAGGAAGCCGTCCTGTCCATCGGCTCCTTCGACGACGTCTACGCAGAACTCGTGCCGCGCACGTCGCACGGATCGCGTTCCGGCCGCACCGAACTGGCGATCGACAACCGCGGAAACGCCCGGCTCGACGCGTCGCTCTCCGCTTCGGATGCCGACGGCCTTCTCACGTTCGAACTTGATCCTCCTGGTTTGGTGGTCGATCCGGGCAAGGCGAACTTCGCCCGCGTCAACATCCGGCCGGTGAAGCGGTTCCTCCGGGGTCCGGAGAAGACCATCCCGTTCAAGGTCCTCGCGAAGACGACGACCGAGGGCGTAGGCACACTCCACGCTGACGGCATGTTCATCCAACGGCCGGTCCTTCCCCGTTGGCTGTTGCGCCTGCTCATGCTTCTGCTGCTGGGTCTACTGGCGCTGTTCCTGCTCTGGCAGCTCGCCTTCAAGCCCGTCATCCGTTCCACCGCCCGCGAAGCGGCGAAGGCAGACGTGCAAGAAGCCGCGTCCGATGCCGCGAAGCAGACGGCGGAAGCGCTCGGTGCCACCCCGGGCTCGGGAAGCGAACCGACGGACAGCGGCGACGGAGCGGATTCTGGCGGAGCCACGAAGACCACCAAGCCGGCCGACTCTGCTGCTGCCGACGACGGAGCCTCGGGGGGCGGCGGCGACGACGGGCGAGGTGGCGTGAGCGCAGACAAGCGCATCGAGGTTGAGGCCGCTCCCGGCGCAACCGCCAGCGGAACGTGGGCCCCTGCCCCCGACGAGAAAACGCAGTTCAATCTCACCGACATCGTGCTGCAGAACCCGAAGGGCGATGTCGGCCTCATCCGCATCAAGCGCGGCGACGACGTCCTTCTCGAATCGGCCCTGGAGAACTTCCGTGACCTCGACTTTCACTTCGTTGCTCCCTACGTGTTCAAGGGCCAGGAGCTCAAGGTCGAGATCGAGTGCAAGAACGCTGAGCCGAGTGGCGCCTGCAAGGCGGCCGCAACATTGACGGGCTTCGTGAAGAAGGCCTGATTTGGAGCCCCATTCCCCCGCTCCGGCGGCGGACACTTCCTCACCGCAGGCGAAGCAGGAGTCAGGGGCTGAGCCGCAGCGTTCGAGAACGGCGTTTCGTCGCGCGGTCACCGGACGACCAGCCGCGCTGTTCGACGTCTCGACGGTCACCGATCTCCAACGGTCGATCGGGAACAGGGAGGTGACAAACCTTCTGCGCACGGTCAACGACTCTGGTCGTGGACGCGCCGGGGCCGCTATCCAACGGTCCCCAGGCAAACAAGCGGCCATCCAGCGGTCCCCCACGCAACAGGCGACCATCCAGCGGGCCACGCCCCAGGAATTGCAGGATGTCGTCGACCTCATGCCGATCACGCCGGCGATCGACAATCTGTGTTCCGTGGTCGATTCGGAATGCGCTCAGTGGACGTCGTGGCGATCGAAGCTCTCGGGCCCGGCGCCCGGTGGAGCCGCATTCGAGGCGATGACCGAGTTCAAGACGAAGATCCGGGCGCAGGGTCTTGACTGGACGGACGCCCGTATTCAACGAGTTCTTCGCCGCAGGATCGCCGGCAACAACAAACAGCTGCTCACCGAAATGTGCAGCTTTGCCCTTGGGACCGGGACATCATCGAAAGGTGACTCGATCGCACTGGCGGGTGCGTTCGGGGCCACCGCGAAGCCGCTCAACCACCGCTACACGCTGAAGATCGGCTACTCAATCGGCGTCAAAGGCAAGATCGGCATCGGCGTCGGCTACACCTACCGGTCGGCCGGCATCTTCTACGAGAACGACTTCGGCATGAAATACAACAAGCCGCTCAACATGCGCAGCCTCGTGGCGAGTCTCGGTCCGGGTGCCGAGGCCAAGATCAAAGGGGCGAAACTGGCGAGCGTCGCTGCTGTTGGTCTCGAAGGCAGTGGCTCGATCTCCACGGTGAGCTATTGGGAGCCCTCGGATTGGGAGACCGACTTCACTGTCACCAAGGTCGCCGGAGGCGCCCAGGCCGGCTTGAAACTCGAGGCGAAGCTGCTGGAAGTGGTGCGGGTGACGTCCGACAAACACGGTCCTCAGCTGTTCAACCTGATGGAAGGCCAGACGGTGGCGACCGAGGCGAGTGGCGAGCTGGGCGTCGGAGTCGGTGCGGGACTGGACCTCGAGAAAGGCAAGATGGTCGGTGGTGACGACGTCGGCAAGGTAACGGTCGAGACACCCGCCATTGAAAAGGCCAAGGAGATCGCTCAGAAGAACGGCCTCGTCGCACCGGACAAGCCGGGCAAGCAATTCATGGTGATCGGAGCGACCGTGCTCTCCTTCGACACCGGCAATACGTTCCCCATCGGCAACGACCAGACCGTCGTCCTTCCGAAGTTCGCCGCATTCATCAACGAATGGGCGAAAAAGAACCCGGGCGGCACGTTGAAAGTCGACATCGTCGGGTCGTCGAGCCCACGGTGGCGACATCCTAAAAAGGGCCAGATCGCCGACAACCTCAATCAGCAGCTGTCGCAGACGCGTGCTGATGTCGCGAAGGAGCTTCTGAATGGCTACCTCACCGAACTCAATGGTGTGTCATGTGAAGTGACGACGGTCGGATGTCCGGGTCCCGTGCTGAATATGGACGATTCGCAGGCGAAGGGCCGCGGCAGTCTCGACGCGAAAGCCGAAGGCGCCGATCCCGATGCCAACGACGCGAAGTATCGAACAGTCTCGCTAACGGCATCCGGGAAAGAGGCCGACGAGGGACCGTGAACCTCCTAGAGGGGTTTCGGGCGCTTTCGCTGGAACTGCACTTCGGAGAATGCCACGCCTCCGCCGGTGCCGTAGACCGATCTCACCTGGAACTGGATCGACGTGACACCGCGCGCTTTCAAGCTCACGGTCTTGAAGCCCTGTTTGTCATCGAAGCGCACCTGCTTCGTCGGCTCACATTTCGAAGCACATGCGATGACAAGTTGCACTTCGCGCGGACGCGGCGAGACGCCGAAGTCGGCAACGCCGTTCCCCGGGGCGATACGGATTCGCTCGAGGTCGACCGGTTCGGGAAAGGTGACGGTGAAGCCCTGATCGACGCCATCGGCCGTGGGAGCTGATACCCAGGCCGTTTCGATGTCGTCGTCGACGATGTTCGTGGCACCCTCACTTGCCGACGTGGTCGTGAGCGACGGAGCCGGGAGGGTCTCGAAGTCGTCGCCGAGCTTGCGCTTCTGGAAGAACTCCATCTCCGTTATCGCGACGCCCTTTCCCTTGCCCTCAGCGGCGGGATAGACCGCCGTCACGACGAATTCGACGGTTGCAACCTGCTTGCCCTTCACGTCGAGGGTCTGTGGTTGGTCGACGTCTTTCACTGCGACTGTGCTCGCGTTCTCCGGATCGCCATTCAACGTCACTCGAAGTTCGCTGGGACGAGGTTGGCTCACGAAGCCGGTTCCGGGTTCGGTACTGCCCGACACGCCTGAGGTCAACAGCATCTTGCCGAGGTCGAACGGCTTGTCGAACGTCACCGTGACTTTGCTGCCCACTCCGCCTCCGGGGCTTGGCGCGGCCGACCAGAACGTGTTGTTTCCATTGTCGATCAGCAATCCAGCGGCTTGGTCGGGGGCCGACGATGTGGCGCTGGCCGACGACGCCCGCACCGGGTCGTACACCGGCTTGGAGAACTCCCGGATCTTGTTGATCACGGTCTGGCGAACGTTCGGAAGACGCAGTTTCTGGCGGATCGGTTCGACGCCGAGACCAAGAACGGCAACCACGCCCAGCATGGCCCCGACGCGCAGCAGCTTCGCATTGAGACGGAACCAGGCCACTCGTGTCTTGGTGGCGAGGCCTGCGCCGGCTCCTGCGGAGCCAGCTTTCGGTCGATGCCCGGCCTCGAACGTCTTCGGCTTTCGGGAGAACTTCCGACGCATACGGGCGAAGAATCCGAGCTTCGCCACCACCGCCTCGGCGAGCGTCGTACCGCACCGACGGCAGAACTTGCGACTCGGGGGGTTGCCGATACCGCACTGTCCACAGACAAGGTCGCCGGGATTGAGATCTGTTGCAGCAGACCGCTTCGGTGCGGGTCGGGTCTTCTCGGACCCCGGCAGTTGGGCACCGGGCTGATGTTGATCGTCGCCACCTGTCGAGGTGAGCTTCGGGGCGACCGACGGTTGGGCCTTGGGCTTCGGGGCGGAAGGGAGGGTCCCACCCATAGCCGTTGATGCGGCTGTGGATGGTGTCGGCTTCGCCACAAGTGCCGATGCTCTGCGCAGCGCTTCTTCTCGTGATCGCACTGCAGCATCAGCTTCGGCCTGTTGACGGGTCTTCTCCGCTTCAGCACGTGCCCTGGCGGCCGCAGCCTCGGCTCGGAGGCGCATCGCCTCGGCCTCGGCAGTTTTCGCCTGCGCGTCGGCTTCAGCCTTCGCCCGGATGGCGTTCGCATCGGCTTCCGCATCGGCCGTTCGGCGCGCTGCTGCGGCATCTGCCTCTGCCCGACGAGCGGCTTCGGCCCGTGCCCGTTCACCGTCGAGTTCAGCCTGCGCTTTCGCGCTCGCGATCAGCTGATCGGCGTTCCGACTCTCCGCGTCGCTTCGCAAACGGGCCGATTCGGCTCGCGCCGCAGCGGCCTCGGCGCGTGCCTTTGCCATTTCCTCCTGAGCAATCGCCGTCGCTGCTTCAGCCTCCCCGCGAACCTTCACCGCATCAGCATCAGCTGCCTCCCGTGCCGCGAGCGCGGCAGCGATCGCATCCTGTTCCTGCGCTGCTCGCAACGCCGCCGCAGCAGCAAGGCTTGCCGCGACCGACAGACGCTCTTCGGCCTCGCGGCGGACAGCCTCCGCCTCCACCTCACGTTGTTTCGCCGCCTCGGCCGCTTGGGCTGCCGCAAGTGCCTCTTCGTCGGCCTTTTCACGGGCTGCCGATGCAGCGGCTTCTGCCTCGCGACGATTCGCCTCGATCTCTTCCAGCCGCCGGGCCTCCTCGAGTGCGGATGCTTCTTTCGCTGCTTGTTCGCGACGGGTGCGCTCGGACTGTGCCGCAACCTGTCGCTCGCGCTCGGCCTCTTCTGCAGCCAATCGCGCGGTTTCAGAATCCCGCTCGGCCCTCACTGCTGCTTCTTCTGCCTCGCGTCGTTCGAGTTCAGCCTTCTCTACCGCACGGCGGGCTTCCTCTTTGGCTGCGGCCGCTCGCTCTGCCTCCAGGGCCGCCTGACGCTCCGCTACCACCTGATCGGCAACCAATTGGTCGGCGGCCACCTCGAC
>JANOHI010000354.1:0-2701 GCA_031406385.1 Acidimicrobiia bacterium | reverse complement strand
GTGAAGTTGATGTTGTAGCTGCCGTTCAGGATGACCTGACCTTCGGTCTCGTGGACGAAGCTGTTGCCGGAGCTTTCCTTGATGGCCTCGAACGACTTGGCCAGGTCGAGTCCGCCCCGTTTGGCCAACATCAGCGCCTCGCCGACGGAGACGAGGTTGATGAACGCCAGCATGTTGGTGATGACCTTGATGATCGCTGCGCTGCCGAGCTCGCCCATGTAGAGAACGGGGCTGCCCACGGCGCCGAGGAGGTCACGGTGCTGCTCGTAGAGCGCTTCCGGTCCGCCGACGAGCACGGTGATCTCGCCGGCTGCAGCGGTATGGACGCCACCAGTGACGGGAGCCTCCAGCACGGCGATGCCGAGCGCTGCTCCGAGCGCCGCGAGGCGCAGCGTCTCGCTGCGGTCGTTGGTCGACATGTCGATCCAGGTCCCGCCGGTTCCAGTGAATCCTTCGAAGACGCCGCCGGGCCCGCTCACGACGGCGCTCACGACGGCCGGCGAGGGAAGGCACGTGAAGACGACCTCTGAAACCCGGGCGACGTCAGCGGCGCTGTCGGCCCACGTGGCGCCTGACCCCACGAGGCCGTCGCCGAACGCCCGGTTGAGGTCGTTGATGGTCACCCGATGGCCGGCGCGGATCAGACTCGCCGCCAGGTGTCGGCCGAGATTGCCGAGACCGATGAAGCCAACTGTGCTCATCCAGACATGGTGCCGGAAAATTGGCTCCCTGAACACTGATCCTTCGGCTTCGGTTGCCATAACCTGACGTCATGGTACCTGATGCGTGAACTGGTTCGCCGGGTCGGTCGACTGCAGCGTCTCGCCGTGTTCGAGTCGGCCGCCCGGCTCGGGAGCTTCACCGCCGCGGCGAACGAACTCGGCATGACCCAGCCGGCCGTGACCCGGCAGATCCGTGCTCTGGAGACGTCGTTGCACACCGAGTTGTTCCGGCGGACGTCGAACCGCAGCGAGTTGACGGACGACGGCCGGACGTTCCTGCTGCACCTTGGCCGGGGCTTCAGCGGTATCGAGGAGGCGCTGAGCGGCCTCGGCCGCCGAGCCGAGGTCTTCGTGTTGGCGTGTCATCCCGGTTTTGCCCAGCAATGGCTCGTTCCGCGCCTTGATCGGGTGCACGAAGCCCTTGGCGGCAAAGAACTTCGTCTGTGGCTTTTCGACCGAGAAGCCGACCTGGCAGGAGGTTCGTTCGACGCCGCGATTCAGGTGGGGAACGGATCGTTCCCCGACGTTGAGTCTGAACTTCTCTTTCCCGAGTCCGTTTTCCCCGTGGCTGCACCCTCAGTGGCGGGCAGGCATTCGCTCGATGCGACCTCGGCGCCGGTCCGGCTGCTCGACATGCCCCTGCTGCATATGGATGACGGGGACCGGCCGTGGATGTCATGGCGTGACTGGTTCGCCGGCTTCGGTCTTGATGTTCCGCGCCAGCCCGGGCGAATCCTGTTCAACAATTACCCGGTGGTCCTGCAACAGGCGGTCGCCGGTCGCGGCGTCGCGCTCGGTTGGCGCCACCTTGTCGATGACTTCTTGACGGACGGCGTCCTGATGCAGGTGGGTGCGGAGGTGCCGTCGACGATGGGCTACTACTTCACATCGCCTGCGGGCAAGACGAACGCGACCACCGCGGCGCTGGGCCGATGGATGAGCCAACAGTTGCGATGATCGGCCAGGTGAGAAACGCCACGGCCCATCGACTGGCGTGCCGTCAGCTGGTGCGCCGACAGATCGAGCGTTGTCTCAAACCGGTTCGAGGATCATTTCACGAGGGAGCGCGTCTTCGCATCCACACGATGGTGTGGTCTCAATCGGCAACGTCCGGCCGACCGCGTCGAGGGCCGACGAAGGTGATTCGCCCCGCCCGACCTTGACCGCCCTCCCGACCCAAAACGCGCTCCTTCAGAGACGACAACCCAACCTTCGGCCGACCGGCTGCGATTCGAACTCAGTCGAAGAGGTCGGGCTGTTCGCGCGAGATGCGGGCGAACAGGGGCTGGAAGCTGAACCAGCCGGCCATGTGGGTGCCGACCTGGCCCATGGTCTTGCGGGCCATCTCGTCGGGGATCGAGATCGGACTACCGGCCGCCTCGGCGAGCAGTTGCGCCTGGCACGAACGCTCCATGGTGATGAACCACCACACCGCTTCCTCCACGCTCTGGCCGACGGTGAGCAGACCGTGATTGCGCAGAATGACGGCCTTGCCCTCGCCCAGGGTGTAGCCGATGCGCTTGCCCTCCTCGGTATCGAGGACGACGCCCGTGTAGTCGTCGAACAGGGCATGGTCCCCGTAGAACGAGCACGCGTCCTGGGTGAGCGGAGCCAGGAGTTTGCCGAGGCTGGAGAACGCCTTGCCGTAGAGCGAGTGCGAGTGCGCCGCGCCGACGACATCGGTGCGGGCGGCGTGGACCTCCGAGTGAATGGCGAAGGCGGCCTGATTGAGGGGGTGGCTGCCCTCGATGATCTTCCCGTCGTGACGCACGAGCATCAGGTCGCTGACGCGGATGTGGCCGAAGTGCATGCCGAACGGGTTGACCCAGAAGTGGTCGGTGAGCTCGGGGTCGCGGGCGGTGATGTGTCCGGCAACGCCCTCGTCGAAACCGAACTTCGAGAACAGGCGGAAGCCGGCGGCGAGCATCTGCTTGCGGTGCAGGCGCTCTTCAGTAACGGTGCGGTTCCCGGGCAGGTTG
>JANOHI010000297.1:0-3128 GCA_031406385.1 Acidimicrobiia bacterium | reverse complement strand
GCCGCGAAGATGCCCCGCCTACCGGAGCTCGAAACTGCCGTGAAAGCGATGGCAGCAGACATCGGCGTGCCGTACCTGGACGTGCCGGCACCCTAGGGTCAGCCCGCTCGAACGGTCACCGTCGACCGCGCCGGGATCGGTCGGCAATGGTGATCACGCCGTGGCCGCGTCCAACGTCACTTCCAGAGTCTCTGACCCACCTTCTGCGGCATCAACAATTGTAAGTGTGCTGACGACTCCAGCGTCGGCCACGTCGGACGCACTCAACCGGAGCGCGGCGGCCCGCTCGCCGCGCTGCGTAGCGACCACCTTTTCCACCGGCGCTTTGATCGAGACCTTTGCCTCGGTCTTGGACTTGCGGATGACACCGAGGGTCTCCGCGGCGACGCTCAACACGAGATCGTTGGCTCCGTGGCCAGCGGTCAGTTCCGTGGCAGTAGGCCAGGCTTGGCTGTGAACTGATCCGTCCCGCCACCACGACCACACTTCGTCGGTGACGAACGGGATGAATGGCGCGAACAACCGCAGCAGGACATCGAGCACAAGCTGCAGCGTGGCCTGAGCGGACTCGGTTGCATCGGTGGGGTAGCCCTCGCCGCCGTATGCCCGACCCTTGGCGAGCTCAAGATAGTCGTCGCAGAATGACCAGAAAAACGACTCGGTACGCTCCAGCGCTCGTGCGTAGTCATAGCCCTCGAACGCCAAGGTGGCCTCCTTGACCAACGTGTCGAGTCGCTTCACCAATGCCCGGTCAATAGGCGCGCTTATCTTCGCGGCATCCACCTCGGTGTCGGAGAAGCCAAGTGCAAAGCGCGACGCGTTCAGCAGCTTCACGGCAAGCTTGCGGCCGATCTTCATTTGTCCGGGATCGAACGTGGTGTCGACTCCCGGCCGGGCCGATGACGCCCAATAGCGGACGGCGTCGGACCCGTGATCGTCGAGCAGGTCGGTCGGCACCACCACGTTGCCTTGGCTCTTCGACATCTTCTTGCGGTCCGGATCGAGAATCCAACCCGACATCGCGGCGTTCGTCCACGGTGCAACCCCGAACTTGGCGTTTGCCCGCACGACGGTAGAAAACAGCCACGTGCGGATGATGTCGTGGCCTTGCGGGCGCAGATCCATCGGATACATCCGCTCCCACAGGCCGTCGCCGCTGCCCCAGTGGCCGGCGATCTGGGGGGTGAGTGACGAGGTCGCCCACGTGTCCATCACGTCGGGGTCGCCGATGAAGCCTCCCGGCTGGCCGCGTTGCGCTTCGGTGTAGCCGACGGGGACATCGGACTGGGGATCGATCGGCAACGTGTCGACGTCGGGCAGCAGCACGGTGTCGAAGTCGGTCTCCCCCTGTGCATCCACGGCGTACCAGACCGGGAACGGCACGCCGAAGAACCGCTGACGGGAGATGCACCAGTCGCCGTTGAGACCCTTGACCCAGTCGTCGTAGCGCGACTTCATGAAGCTCGGATGCCAGGTGATCTCGGTGGCCCGCCGCAGAAGGGCATCGCGGTCGGCCACTGTTCGCAGGAACCACTGGCGGCTCGTGACGATCTCCAGAGGCCGATCACCCTTCTCGTAGAACTTCACGGGGTGGGTGATCGCCCGGGCCTCGCCGATCATCTCGCCGCTCTCCTGGAGTTGCGACACCACGATCTTCTGGGCCTGCTTGGACGACTTGCCGACGATCGCGCCGTACGGGCCGTCGGCTGCGACCGCGTCCGGAGGCGTGGCGAGGATGCAGCCGTCGCGGCCGATGATCGCCCGGGTGGGGAGCTGGAGTTCCCGCCACCAGATCACGTCGGTGAGATCGCCGAACGTACAGATCATGGCGACACCGGAGCCCTTCTCGGGGTCGGCGAGCTCGTGGGGCAACAGCGGCACCTCGACGTCATAGAGCGGCGTTCGAACCGTCGAGCCGAAGAGCGGCTTGAACCGCGCGTCGTCGGGGTGGGCGACCAGTGCAACGCACGCGGCGAGCAGTTCCGGACGAG
This sequence comes from Acidimicrobiia bacterium, assembly GCA_031406385.1. Taxonomy (GTDB): domain Bacteria; phylum Actinomycetota; class Acidimicrobiia; order Acidimicrobiales; family JANYDT01; genus JANLQX01. The sequence continues at coordinate 1,137 of JANOHI010000297.1, read as the reverse complement.
TGGTCTCGATCACCACGTCGCCTTGGCCATCGGTGCGATGGAACGCGACAGCGTGATAGGCGCCCGGGACCTCCTTGTCGACGAGTTCGGCTTGGGCGACGGCGGAGCGGAAGTCGACATCCCAGAGCGTTGGCGCTTCGTGCGGATAGGCAACACCGGCGCTCAGGTTCTGGAGAAACGCGCGCTGGCTGATGCGCTGGGCGTCACGACCGATGGTCGTATAGATCAGCGACCAGTCGACCGACAGTCCGAGCCGTCGCCACAGAGCCTCGAAGACCTTCTCGTCCTCGGTCGTCAGCGTGTGGCAGAGCTCGACGAAGTTCTTGCGGCTGATCGGCGTTCGATCGCGGAGATCCTTCGGGACGTTTCCGGCATACACAGGCGTGAACGACGGATCGAACGGGACCGAGGGATCGCACGTGACCCCGTAATAGTTCTGCACGCGCCGCTCCGTCGCCAGACCGTTGTCGTCCCACCCCATCGGGTAGAACACGTCCTTGCCCTGCATCCGCTGGTAGCGGGCAATGGTGTCGGTGTGCGTATAGCTGAACACGTGGCCCACGTGCAGCGAACCGCTGACGGTCGGAGGCGGCGTGTCGATGGCGTACACGTCTGCCCGGGAAGCCGTGCGATCGAACCGGTAGACGCCGTTGTCCTCCCATACCGACCCGAAGCGCGCCTCGAGACCGTCGAGGGTGGGCTTGTCGGGAATGCGGCGTGCCATAAGGCCATCCAGGCTACCGGCGCTCCCCCTCCCACCCCTTCCGGTTTCAGCAACCCTCGTTCTCGACAAAGCACTCCCTGTCCGTGCCCGTTCCCGGGGTCCTAGTCTCGCCCCGCCCATTGGTGGTCTCGTTCCGTGCCCGCTCCCGGGGTCCTGTCGCCGGGATGCTTCCCACCTTGCGGTACTCGCCCGCTGTGCTCCTCCGTCGCACCGGGTCTCCGTTCCTCGGCGGGCCCCTTCCCGGCGCCACCCCTCCCGCTCATGTCCTTCCCGGCGCAGCCCAACATCATCGTGATGCTCGTCGATGACATGGGCGTGATGGACACCTCGGTGCCGTTTCTCACGGACGAAACCGGCAAGCCCAAGCGGTATCCGCTGAATGATTACTACCGCACGCCGAATATGGAGCGGCT
>JANOHI010000293.1:0-3118 GCA_031406385.1 Acidimicrobiia bacterium | reverse complement strand
ACTCGATCCCACGCTTGAGTTGGCGGTGTCGCGGCCTGACGATCTCGTCAGGCTGCGCCAGGTCGAACGGCACGAAAAGCAGACCCGGCTGGTAGACGTGGTGATCGTCCCGGTCGACGACGGTGATGGAGACGTCATGCGAGCCGAAGTGGCGCCGAAGGCGATTCGCAGTGAGCGTGCCTCCGGTGCCTCCGCCGAGGATGACGATTCGTCTGGACATGAGGGGCTTCCTTTCCGGTTCCAGCGTGCCGGAGAGATACCGCCTGGCGTAGGGCCAAAGGGCCCAGGAATTCGCAGCCTCTGGTCCTGTGGGAGGGCACTGGTTTACGCCCGGTCGCTCGTCGCCGGATGCGGCATGGGCCCGTGGTTGTCCTGGCGAGCCAGACCTGCGGCCTCGTACGCCTGGGCGGCGTCGAGCGTCTCGAGTCGTACGAGCTCGGCTACGAGTCGGTCGAGTCGGGTTTCCTCGGCCCGCAGCATCGTCTTTGCTGCCGCCTCGCATTCCTCGATCAGCTTGCGCACCTCACTGTCGATCAACTGCCTCGTCTCGTCGGACACGGCGGCGTTGCCACTCGGCTGTCCGAAGTCGGCGACGTCGTCCTCGGACATGACGCTGACCGGTCCGATGGCATCGGACATACCCCAGCGGCCCACCATCCGCCGCGCCAGCGCAGTGGCTACCTGAAGGTCGTCTTCGGCTCCGGTGGTGATGTCGCCGTACTTCAGTTCCTCGGCGACGCGGCCGCCGAGGACTCCGATGATGCGCCCGCGTAGATAGCCCTCGGTGTAGGAGTACCGATCCCGTTCGGGGCTCTGGAAGGTCACTCCGAGCGCCCGGCCCCGGGGGATGATGGAGATCTTGCGCACGGGGTCGGCGCCGGGCTGCAGCATGCCGAGCAGCGCGTGGCCCGACTCATGCACGGCGGTGCGGGTGCGGTCCTCCAGAGTGAGCACGAGGTGACGTGCAGCCCCGAGCTGGATTCGCTCGAGCGCCTCGGACAGGTCGTCCGGGCTAACGGTCTCGTGGTGCCGCCGAGCGGCCAGCAGCGCTCCCTCGTTGACCAGGTTGCGGAGATCGGCGCCGACCATTCCCGGCGTTGCGGCGGCGACGGCACCGAGGTCGACGTCCGGCGCCAGTGGCACGCTCCGCGTGTGCACCCGCAGGATCGCTTCTCGCCCCACCACGTCGGGTGGGTTGACGACGACATGGCGGTCGAAGCGTCCGGGACGCAGCAGCGCGGGATCAAGGATCTCGGCGCGGTTCGTCGCCGCCACGACGATCACGCCTTCGGCGCCGGTGAAGCCGTCCATCTCGGTGAGGATCTGGTTCAGCGTCTGCTCGCGTTCGTCGTGACCGCCGAAAGAGACCGAGCCTCCCCGGGCGCGGCCGACCGCGTCGAGCTCGTCGATGAAGATGATCGACGGCGCCGCCGCCCGTGCCTTGTCGAAGAGATCCCGGACGCGGCTCGCGCCGACACCGACGATCATCTCGATGAACTCCGACGCCGCCATGGAGAAGAACGGCACTCCGGCCTCGCCGGCGAGCGCCCGGGCCAGCAGGGTCTTGCCGGTACCAGGCGGGCCGGTCAGCAGCACCCCTTTCGGGATGGTGCCACCGAGGTTTCGGTAGCGCTGGGGATCGCGCAGGAAATCAACGATCTCGCGCATCTCGTCGACGACCTCGTCGATGCCGGCGACATCGTCGAAGGTGGTGTGCGTGGTGCCGGCGACGTAGAGGTCCGCCTTCGATCGGCCGATGTCACCCAGCCCGCCCATCGCCGCGGCGGAGCGGCGGAAGATGAGGTACATCAAGCCGATCAGGAGCAGCGTCGGGCCGACCCCGGTGACGAGGAGAATCCAGAGGGGTTGTTCGACCTTCTCGGGCTTTGCCCCGACAGTGACCTTGTTGGCCCGGAGCAGGGCAAGGAGGTCGTCGGTCGCGAACGTCGGTCGTTCGGTTCGGAACCGGATTCCAGTGACTGACTTCGCGCCGGTCTCCGGTGGTCGATAGGTGACGGCCTTGCGCAACTCTCCTTCGAGGGTGGCGCCCTTCGACGACACCGACAACACGTTGCCGCGTGACACCTCATCGGAGAACGACGAGTACGGAAGGGTGATCCGGGAGGGTTCCTTCGCCGGCAACAGCGAGGCCAGAAAGAGGTTGACCAGGAAGATCATCGCAATGAACGGAATCCATCGCGTGAACGACGGCTTGACCGGCGGGTTCGGTGGCTCTTGGTCGGGCCCGCCGTGGCTCGGCTCGCCGGGGGACGAGGAGGCGGCGGAACGCGGTGGCGTGTCGCTCACTCGTGCTCGCCCCAGCGGAAGATCACCGCCATGGCGGCACCGTCGGGCATCGCCTCCGGCGGCACCAAGGCGATGTCCCCACGGTGGGTCAGCGTGTCGATGGCCGCACGGTTCACCAGATCATCGGCGTCACCGGCGACGAACGGCTGGGGATGCGGCCCCGAGCCGACGGTCGCCGGGAGCAGCAGCGTGGCCACCCGACCGGCCGAGGCGGCTTGGAGAATCTCGTTGACGTCAACCGATCGACGCGCGGTGCCGGTGAGCTCGTTGAAGCGGTCGATCACGGTGTCCTTCTCGCGCTGAAGATCGGCCTGCACGGCCTCCCATGCCCGGTCGTGGAGCGCCGAATCGGTGAGGAGCTCTGGATTGCCGACGACGGCTTCCTTGCACAGTCGGGGGTGGTGGCTGACCGCTCGGTAGCCGCTGATCTCGCGTTCCACGGCAGCGAGAACCATGGGCACGCCCGAGGCGAAGAGTGCCGGCGCGAGCACCCGGTCGATGTGCTGGAAGTATCTCGGGTACATCTCCTTGCGCTCGTCCGGCGACGATGGTCCTCCGGACCCGACGGGCGTCGCGCCGACGTTGTCGCGGCGCTCGTACCACAGCGCGTCCTCGAGGCTCTTGGGCAGATCCGGAAGGTGGAGCTCTTCGATGTAATGCCTCGTCGCTCGGTACAGCTTCAGGTGTTTGCGGCTCATGGCGAGCACGTGGAACTCGGTGTCGGGCGTGAGCACAGGGAGCAGGGGCACCACGTCGAAGCGCTCACCCACCATCACCCGGGGAGCGAGGACGCTCGGCACATGCACGACGG
>JANOHI010000225.1:0-13376 GCA_031406385.1 Acidimicrobiia bacterium | reverse complement strand
GCCGGGGTGGCCGCGGCCGGCCGAGGGCTTGGTTGTCTAGGAACGGGATGACCGCTCGTCGAGGGTCGTTGGTCGTCGGGGACGAGCTCTTCGATGGTGGCGTGTCATTCGACTCGGTCCAGTCGGCGGGAGCATCTGGGGTCGACTGCTCTCCCGCATGTGTGCCGGCCGGTCAGGCGGCGCGGAGCCGCAGCGGTGGTCCGGTGGAGTGGACGGTGTGGTCGGGATGGGTGATGGTGAGGGTCCGGTCGGGTTGGAGCATCAGCTTCCAACCACCTTCGTGCGCGCAGTGATGATGCTTGCTGCACAGGGGTAGAAGGTTGTCGAGATCGGTCGCGCCGCCGTGTTCCCAGTAGTGCACATGGTGAGGTTTGGTGTGGGCGAACGCAACGGCGCAGCCAGGGATGGCACAGGTCGGGTAGAGCGCGCGTAGTGCACGTCGTTGAGCTCGTGAAGCGAGGCGGGTGGTGCGGCCGAGGTTCATCTCACCCGGGGCATGCACCACGACCCCGTTGGCGATGATGACGGGTCGGATGTCGGCGTGAGGGAAGAGCTCGGCCAGAGCTTTCGGGGGTATCTCGACCGGGATACCCCAGTCGGCCACCGCTTTGCCATCGTTGGCTTCAACGGTCTGCTGTCGGGCGTCGAGGACGATGACGATCTCGGCACGTCCGAACCGTGACGGCCCACCGGCGTATAGCGCCGACCACTCGTCATCGTCGTCGTGATCGTCGCCGCCACCGTCGTCGTGGCGTGAGGTCGTGTGGGTTGACGGGTCGCCGCTCCGAGAATGACCGGGCGGGTCCGGGGTGGAGTCGTCGTAGTTCGTCTGGCCGCCGTCAGGTCTCTCGCCAGTGACGCTGCCGCCGAGGGTGAGGGCGAGCAGGGCGAGGGCACGAAGGTGATCCTGTTTCAGTCCGGCATCGATCGGGCAGGTGGTCGGAGTGCGTTCGGCGAACAACGCTGACACGACGCCCTGGAGCCGAGCATTCAAGAGGGCACCGCTTTTCGGGTCGAACTGTCCCGAGATCCGGAACATGCCGTTGCGTTTGTCCGTCCACGTACGAAGCGCAGTATCGCGACGTTGTTGTTCGTAGCGGCTCATCCCATCGTCGTTCTCAAGGGCTCGGGCAGCACGGTTCAGTGTTCGAGCGAGCTCGTCGGGCGTGGCACCGTCGGCGACGGCCCGCTCGATGATGGCCGGGAGGCCGGAAGTGAATGATTCGGTGTGCTGTGCAGTGACGGTGCGCATCACTTTGGTGAGCGTGTCGACATGGGCGCCATGGAGTGCACCGTCGCGTAGTGGCCCGGCGATGGCCGTGATCTTCGCGACTGTTGCAGCTCGTTCGAACACGTTGTTCCCAACACGGGCATGGCGTCGGGTCGCGGCGGCGAGGTCTGCGGGTGCGGTTGCGGAGAGGTGGTGGAGTCGACGGGCGCCGGTGATCTCGAGGGCGTCGATCATGCCGCGCCAGCGCTGCAACGTTGCGAGGAACGCGATGGCCGTGGGCTTGTCGAACGCTTCGAAGTCCGTGTTGTGCAGATCACCGATGATCTGATCGGCCAGTCCGAAATCCATACGTACAATTGTACGAAGAGGGCATGACCACCGGACCGCGAGATCGTTCTTCTTCGAAATTCTTTTCCGATTCTCTCGGCCCGATTCCGGCACCACGTCGAGTAGCTCGACACGCCACTAGCGCTTCGATCAACTCCCACATCGAGTGCTCAGTCCGTTGAAAACGCCCTGAACCCGTCCGGTCGGCCGCTGCACTTCGCCGGGAGTGTGCGGGGCGGGCACCCTTGAGGAGGGAGCGAAGTGTTGCACCCGAGCGGCAGGATAGGGGTGATCAGCGAGCCGGGCCAGACGAGTCCGAGATCCCGTGACGGGAGGACGTCCGTGAAAGAGAAGAGTGAACTCTGGGTGTGTCCGAGGTGCGATCGTCGGTTCGTGACGAAGAACATGTGGCACTCGTGTCACAGGGGCACAGTCGATGACTTCTTCGCCGAGCAAGTTGGCCTCCGGCCACTCTTCAACGAACTGGTCGAGTTCGTCGCTAAGGTCGGACCATTCGATGTTGAGGTCGTGAAGACCCGCATCTCGTTCACCACTCGAGCACGCTTCGCGAACGTCATTCGGCTCAGACGCGACGGCATCGTTGTCGCCTTCTGGCTGAAGCGGGCGGTCGCCAGCGAGCGGTTCCTGCGCGTTGATCACTTCGGTAGCAAAGACTGGGTGTACCAAGTGCTACTGCGCACACCCGACGACCTTGACGATGAACTCGGCGACTGGCTGACGGAGGCCTACCGAGTGGGTCAGCAGGATGCATAGTAGGGATACTCGCGGCGAACAATCGGATAGTTGGTATCTCAGTCGCTCCGGGAGCGACTGAGATACCAACCTCGATGACGCCACACCGCACTTCGGCCCGGGTCGAGCGGGTAGCCGACGACGCACCGAGCCGATCATCAGTCGCCGGTGGTTGACGCGCTTACGTTGCGACCGAGTCGGGGGAGGGTGTCGGGATCGCTGTACCGGACCCTCGCGCCAGTACCTGACCGCCGAGGTCGAAGGCGAGCCTTCGATGAACCCGACTTTTCGTCCGAGGCGGGTGACGATTCCTCGCCCCATGACGGTTCCTGGTTGGCCGGGGCGAATGAAACTCACGTTCATCTCCGCAAGGGGCATGGCGAGAACACCACCCGAGCGCACCGCTCCGGCAATGCCGATGCACGCGTCGAGCATCGTCGCGACGACACCGCCCTGCACCGCACCGAGTTGATTGGCCCGCGCTTCGGCGACGACCCCGCTATGGCAGGTTCATGACGTCGACGCTGACGGTCATGGTGTTGGTCTTCGCCTCGGTGAAGATCACCCCGCGCAGCGGGGAGACATCGGCATAGTCGCGACCCCACGCCGTGCAGATGTGGCGCTCCCCCACGAACACGTTGTTGGTCGGATCCACATCCACCCACCCCAGCGTCGGCAGGTAGGCCGATACCCAGGCGTGCGACACGTCGGCGCCGATGAGTCGCTCTTTGCCGGGAGGAGGGAGCGTCTCCAGATAGCCGCTCACGTAGCGGGCCGGTATCCCGAACGAACGGAGGCAGGCGATCTGGAAATGGGCGAAGTCCTGGCACACACCCTTGCGCAGAGTGAGGAGTTCCTCGGGAGTGGTCTCGAGCGAGGTCACCCCGGCCTTGTACGCAAATCCATCGAAGATTCGGGCGGTCAGTTCACCGAGCACGTCGATGAGATGACGACCGGGCACGAACGATTCCGCAGCAAAGGCACGCACCGCCGGTGACGTGGGGGCCGAAGGGGACTCGAGGAGGAATTGCCGCGAATCGATGACCTCGGGGTCGTCGGATTCGCGCACGAGCGCAGCGGCCGACTCCCACGACGGCCCCGTCCCGAACGCCGGGAGCAGACGCACGGCAACATCCACCACGCTTGTGGTGGTCACGGTCAGCTCGGTGTGGGCGTCGAGAACCGAGAAGTTCGCAACGCGATTACCGAAGAAATCGGTCCGTTCGTTGTAGGAGTCCGGCTCGGGAGTTATCCCGACGCGAACATCGAGCACCCGTTGCGCCGAGGTGTCGCGGGGCAGGAGATAGACCATCCCGTACGACGCCGACACAACTGATTCGTACACATACGATGTACGGTGCGTGACTTCGTAGGTCATGGTGAGCTCACCGCCGATCGGGTGTCCATCGACAGGCTGCGCTGCGGCATCTGATGGGTGAAGTGCGACGTTTCGATTGCACTCGCACAGCGCCGGAGCAAACCGTCGACGCGACCGAGGAACTCGTCGAGATCATTCCGACGCCCCTGCTCGTCGGTCACCGCAAGGCTGGCGGTGTCGGCCAGGTGCAACATCGTGGTCGTCTCGAGTACGAGCTTCGCCGCCGGTGACAGCCGATCGACACCGGCGCGTCCGGCAGCATCGGCCTCCGGCACGGGGAGAAGGGCAACATCGGCGGCGAGGCGATCGAGTTGGAACACGACCGACCGCGGGTTGCCAGCATCGAGCAACAGCAGATCGAGCACCGTCTCGACCTGCGCCTGCGACCGGTAGCGACGGCGGTAGGTGATGATGCTCTCCGCCGTGGTGAGGACAGACTCCAGCAGCAGGCTGTCGGTAGCGGTGCCGTTGGCCGTGCGCAGGGTGGATCGCAGCAGCGCAACGAGCTGCTGTGCTCGTTCGATCCGGCGCCCAGCGTCCATGAAATGCCAACCCGGGTCCCGCACCATCGATTCACTGGCCAGTCCGCCGAGTGCGAGAAGGCTCTGCATCGACGCACCGAGGGCCCGCTGCAGGGTGACGGGGCGTTCGCCCGAGGGAAGCGTTGCTTCGTCGCGAAGCGCGAGGATCTCCCGGTCGAGGTTACCGATCACCAGCCACGTGTCGTTGGAGAGTTGGTCACGCACGGCATAGGCGGCGTCGAGCAGACGCAGGATCGCATGGCTCAGCGTGCCCGGACGGTTGCCGTCGACGATCATGGCGAACAGCTCGTTGCCCGGTGCCGTTCGCACCAGATCATCGACGAACCCGGGATAGGCGGTGGTGACCTCCGTGAGCGAGCGCAGCAGGATGTCGAGGCAACTCGCCCCGGCGGGGTTCGTCCCGCTCGCGAATTCGGTGCGACGGTCGTAGATGACCCGCAGCAGACGAACGGCGTCCTCGGCGCGTTCGGCGTAGCGGCCGAGCCAGAACAGGTTCTCCGCAGCGCGCGAGGGCATGGATCCGACCGGGTCCATCGCCTCGACCGCGGGGCCCGATTGCAGCCAGTAGCTCGTAGGCTTCTCCGGCTCCGACGCGAGCACCCACGCGTCTTTGGTCAGGGCGCCCGATTGGTTCGAGATCAATGCGCCCGAGTTGTCCGGCGCAACCCGCAACAGGCCACCTGGCATGACCACATAGGAATCGGCCCGGGCAACCGCGAATGTGCGCAGAACGGAATGACGGGCGTCGAAGCCCTGCGACGTCAGCGTCGGGGTCGTCGACATCGACACTGGCACCTGCGCACACCACATGTACGGCGAAGCATTGATACGTGCACGTAGTTCATCGAGCTCGGCGGCCGACTTCTCCCAGCCAAGGATCGTGCTGTGGCCCACTCCTCGGGAGATCGGCTTCACCACGAGCGACGGCAGGTTGGCGAGGACATGCTGTCGGCTCGTGTCGTCGCCGCACCACCAGGTCTCGACCGAGGGCAACCGTGGCTCGCGTCCGGTGAGATGCGCGGCGATCGCCGGAAGGAACGCGAGGAGCGCCGGGCTCTCGACGATCCCGCTGCCAAGGGGATTCACGATGGTGACAGTCTGTCGACGGGCTGCGTCGAGCAGACCGGGTACACCGAGCTGCGAGTCGGGCCGCAGTTCCAGAGGATCGCAGAACCAGTCGTCGACACGCCGGAGGATCACATCGACCGGTTCGAGACGCCCGAGCGAGCGCATCCAGACGCGACCGTCCCGGGCGACGAGGTCGCCACCCTCGACGAGCGAGTACCCGAGATACGACGCAAGGTACGCGTGCTCGAATGCGGTTTCGCTCCACGGACCCGGCGTGAGCACGACGACGCGCGGATCGTGACGATGGGGCGACGACTCGGGGGCGGCATCACGAAGCGCCGACCGCAGCGACCGAAAGAACGGCGCGAGCCGATGCACCTGCGCGTCGCGGTACAGGCTGGGAAACACCCGGGAGATGACCACGCGGTTCTCGAGGGCGTAGCCCGCACCGGACGGGGCCTGGGCACGGTCGCTCATCGCCACATAGCGACCGGAAGCATCACGAGCGATGTCTGCGGCGTACGTGACGAGCCGCGACGTCGGCCGAGCTCCTGCGCCGATCTGATCGCACGCCCGGAGGAAGCCCGGATGGCTGTAGACGAACTCGACGGGGAGCAGGCCGCGTCGCACGAGATCACGCGGCCCGTACACATCGGCGAGGATCAGATCGAGCAGCTCGGCACGATCGATGACTCCGGCTTCGATGGCCGCCCACTCCGGGCTGGAGAGCACGACCGGCACTGGATCGAGCGCCCAGCGTCGTCCCCTCGGATCGGTCGACCCGAAGGCGTTGTACGACACACCGTCGGCATCGAGAAGCCGGTTGACGTCACCTTGGCGGCGCAGAAGCTCATCGTGGCCGAGCTCTCCGAGTGCGGTGCCGACGTGGGACCAGGCCGGCCGCATCGTCCCGTCAGCTTCGAGGAGCTCGTCGTAGGAGCGGGAGTCGGGGCGGTAGTTGGTCAGCACGGCGGGTGGGGTGGATCGGTCAGAACAGAGAGCGTCGGAGATCCAGCGTGAGACGGTACTCGTGGCCTTGCACTCCGCCGTGAATACCGGCCACCAGCACGTCGAGAGCCTGGTCATCGAGGGTTCCGGGCGTGTGGCCGTGCGTGTCGAAGCGGATCCGTCGCCGCGCCTCCGCCTCGTTGGCGTTCACCGGGAAGGTCTCGTAGTTCCGCCCGCCCGGGTGGGCCACGCGGTACGTGCAGCCCCCGACCGATCGACGGCTCCAGCGATCGATCACGTCGAAGACCAGCGGAACGTCGACGCCCATGGTCGGGTGCAGGGCCGAGGGCGGCTGCCACGCCTTGTACCGGATTCCGGCGACGCCTTCACCGGACGACGTGGTGTGCAACCGCACCGGGACGCCATTGCACGTCACCAGGTGACGCCCCTCGACGAGACCGGTCACCCGGACCTGCAGTCGCTCGACGGAGGAGTCGACATAGCGCGCCGTTCCGGTCCCCGAGACTTCCTCCCCGAGCACATGCCACGGCTCGATCGCCGACCGCAGTTCCAACTCCAGATCGCCGAGGCGCACCGAACCGATCCGGGGAAACCGGAACTCGATGAACGGGTCCAGCCATCGGGCGTCGAACTCGATGCCGTGAGCGCGCAGATCGTCGACCACGTCGGCGATGTCGGCGGCGACGAAGTGGGGTAGCAGGAACCGGTCGTGCAGCTCGGTGCCCCACCGAACCAGCCCTCCGGTGCACGGATCTTCCCAGCACCGGGCCACGAGACTCCGGACGAGCAGAGCCTGGACGAGCGCCATCTGCGGATGAGGCGGCATCTCGAACCCGCGGAGCTCCAGAAGGCCGAGCCGACCGCGTTCGGTGTCGGGGCTGAAGAGCTTGTCGATGCAGAACTCGGCGCGATGCGTGTTCCCGGTGACGTCGGTGAGCAGGTGGCGGAGCAGACGATCGATCTGCCACGGCCGTACACCGGCGGCCGCTTCGGGGTCCACATCGGCTTCCGGTGCGGCGCCGGTTTCCCCGTCGGTCCGGCGTTCGGCTTCGACCCGAAGACGTTCCAGCTCGGCGAACGCGATCTCGAGCTCATAGAGGTTCTCGACCCTCCCCTCGTCGACGCGAGGCGACTGGCTGGTGGGACCGATGAACCGTCCGCTGAAGAGATACGAGAGCGAGGGATGGCGCTGCCAGAAGGTCAGGAGGCTCGGGAGGAGGTCGCTGCGTCGAAGGAGCGGGCTGTCCGCCGCGTTCGCCGCTCCGAGGGTGATGTGGTTGCCGCCACCTGTGCCGGAGTGGGTTCCGTCGAGCTGGAAGGTCTCGGTGCCGAGGCGAGCGAGGCGCGCTTCGCGATGGACGTTGTCGGTGATGTGGACGAGTTCGTCCCACGACGACGCGGGGTGCACGTTCACTTCCAGTACCCCGGGGTCGGGAGTGACGATGAGGTGCTGCACGCGGGGATCGCGCGCAATGCCGTAGCCCTCCAGCACCACCGGAACCTCCAACCGCCTCGCCGCGTCTTCGACCACCGCCAACAGGGCGACGCTGTCTTCGAGCTTGGCCAGTGGCGGAAGGAACACGAAGACGTGCCCGTCGCGGGCCTCCACGCTCAGCGCCGTGGTCGGAGCCTTGTCCACGGGGACGACCTCGGCCGGTTCGACGGTCGTCGCAGCCTCTGATTGGAGCAGAGTGGCGCGCTCGGCGAACGGCGAGATGTCGGGATCGGCGTCGGCCGGGGTCCAGGTCAGCGCGTCGAGCGGAAGCCGCAGCCCCGCCGGCGAGTCACCCGGGAGAAGGAACAGAAAGCCGCGCCGCAAAGTCCACTGGGTGGTGGCCCATCGACCCTTTGCCGTGCGGTGCAGGGGGACCACGATGGCCGTCGGATCGCCGCGGTCGGCATCAAGCGATGCCACGATCGCCGATCGGACGTCGGCCGGTTTCGAGGCCAGTTCGGCGGGATCAAGCACATCGGCAACTGGCGACCCGAGGGGCAGGCGTGCCTCGACGAGCAGGCGATGGAGCGGATCCTCGAAGGCCGGGACACACAGCAAATCGGCAATACCGAGACCTGCTGCGATTTCCCGCGCCATCGCAACGGCGTCGCCGATGTCATGGGATCCCTTCGCCGCCGGATCGGCGAGCAGACCTCCGTTTCGCCATAGCGGCTCCCCGTCGGTCCTCCACGCAATCGCGATCTGCCACCGCGGCAGCGCCTCGCCGGGATACCACTTGCCCTGGCCGTGGTGGATCACGCCGCCCGGGGCGAACACGGCGGCAAGGCGCCGGGCCAGCACACCGGCGCGCTCGCGCTTCTCGGGGCCGTCCGCAGCAACCGTCCACTGCGGCGATTCCATGTCGTCGACCGACACGAACGTCGGTTCACCACCCATCGTCAGACGCACGTCGCCCTCGATGAGGAGCCCGTCGACGTGTCGACCGAGCGAGTTGACGGCGTCCCATTGCGCCGGCGAATACGGCAGCGTTACTCGAGGGTCCTCGGACACCCGGGTGACCCGGTTGGAGAACGAGAAGACCGTTTCGCACGGGTCGACCATCCCGGTGATCGGCGCGGCACTGGACGGGTTCGGCGTGCATGCCAGCGGGATGTGCCCCTCACCAGCGAACAGGCCCGAAGTCGGGTCGAGCCCGACCCAACCTGCGCCGGGGAGGTACACCTCGGTCCACGCATGGAGATCAGTGAAATCCTCGGTCGTGCCACTCGGACCATCGAGGGCCGGGGTGTCGGCGGTGAGCTGCACGAGGTAGCCCGACGCGAAGCGTGCCGCCATCCCGAAACGCCGGAACATCTGCACGAGCAGCCACGCACTATCCCGACACGACCCGATGCCCCGGGCCAGGGTTTCCGCCGGCGATTGGACGCCCGGTTCCATGCGGATCGAATAGGCAACGGCTCGCTGCACCTGCTGGTTCAGGTCCACCAGCACGTCGATCGTGTTCATCCCGGCGCTGCCATAGTCGGGCAGAGACGACATCCACTCACCGAGCCGACCGTCGTCGGCCAGCACCCCGAGATAGGGCGCCAGGTCGGCAAGCAAGGAGGGTTCGTAGTCGAACGGGAATCGGTTGGCCTGCTCGTCGATGAAGAAGTCGAACGGGTTGATCACCGTCATGTCGGCGATCAGGTCGACGACGATCTCGAATTCCCTAGCGCGCTCGGGAAACACGAAGCGGGCGAGGTAGTTGCCGAACGGGTCCTGCTGCCAGTTGACGAAGTGATCGGCCGGCTTGACCGTTAGCGAATACGCGAGGATTGGCGTGCGGCAGTGCGGCGCGGGGCGAAGCCGCACCACATGGGGAGACAGCGCGACCAGCCGATCGAATCGATAGGTGGTCCGATGCTCGATACCGACGTGAATGCTCACGACTCGTTTGTCATTTCGCTTACTCCAGAAACGCGCACCTCAGGCCGTGGCCACGAGCGCATCGCTCGATTGCCGCTGCACCGACTCGGCGGCCCGCACGAAGTAGGTCTCCGTCAGCGCGCTGTGCAGATCGGCAATGCCGATCTGCAGTTGGTCAACGTACTCGTGCAGACCCTCCCCGGCGAGCTCGCTCACTTCGGCGTCGACGAGGAGCCGCTGCACCTCGGCGCAGCGGGCCATGGCGGCGTCGTAGCGGGGCAGTTCGAGAAGCGCCCGAGAGATACGCGTGAGGGAGTGCTCGACCGACTTGGGGAACTGCGGATCACGGAGCAGAAAGCGCAACGCCTCGGGACCCGAGATCCCTGATCGAACGGTGCGGCGGAACATCTGGTGCGCGCTCAGCGACTTCAGCACGCTGGCCCAGGTGATGTCGGCATACGAGGCGACGGTGCTCTCCGAGGCAACGGGCTGGGCCAGGAGGACTCCGGCCTGTACGTCGAGCACACGGGTCGTCATGTCGGCGCACTCGAGGGCGCGTCCGATCTCCAGGAAGGAGTAGGCGGCGTCGTGGCTCATCGTGCTCGCCAGCAACCCCCGGAGCACCTGGCAGTCACGGATCACTCGGTCCATCCAGGTCGAGCGCGTGCGGCGATCGACGGCGACCGACCGCGATCCCGCGATCCACAGGAACAGTCGGTTCAATTCCTCCCACGACGAGTTGGGAAAGATCGCCCGGCTGACTCGGAAGTTCGCCCGAGCAGCGGCAACGGCCGAAACGATCGAGGCCGAACTCGACGGATCGGTGGCGAGGAATCGAATGACCGCGTCCTCGGTCGCCTCGCCGTGATGTGCATCGAAATCCTCCCGTGACCCGGTCACGGCGAGCAGCGGGGACCACTCGATGCCGACATGGCGAGGCAGATCCAAGAACATCTCGGTGTGAATTCTCATGAGTCGCGCCGTGGCCTCGGCGCGCTCCAGGTATCGCGACGACCAGTAGACGGATTCGGCAACCCGGGAAAGCAGCATCATGTGGTCCTTTGGCTGATGGTCGTCAAGTTCGGCGTCGTCCGGATGAGCCGAGACGGGCCTGATGGCATCGTTCTTCCCCGATGGATCGGCCGACGATCCTGCGGTGCTTCGCACACCGGTCATTGCCGGCCGACCGACGCGTCGACGATCCACGTGTCCTTGCTCCCGCCGCCCTGCGAGGAGTTCACGACGAGCGAGCCCTCACGCAAGGCGACCCGGGTGAGCCCACCTTCGGTCACGTAGGACGTTCTTCCCGAGAGGATGAACGGACGCAGATCGAGGTGGCGCGCTCGGAGGGAACCGTCGATGAGAGTCGGCGCCGTGGAAAGGTTGATGATCGGCTGGGCGATCCAGTTCCGCGGATCGGCCTCGACCTGGGCCCGGACGAGTTCGCACTCTTCAGTCGTGGCCTTCGATCCGACGAACACGCCGTAGCCACCCGATTCGTTGGCCGGTTTCACCACGAACTCGCGAAGGTTCGACAGAACGTGCTGGCGCTGCACCGGATCGAGGCACAAGAAGGTCGGCACGTTCTCGATCCTCGCTTCTTCACCGAGGTAGTACTCAATGAGTTTGGGGACGAAGGCATACACGACCTTGTCGTCCGCTACACCGGCGCCGGGGGCATTGGCGAGCGCCACATTGCCGGCACGCCACGCCCGCATCAAGCCCGGCACGCCGAGCGTGGAATCGGGTCGGAACACTTCAGGGTCGAGGAAGAGATCGTCGATGCGCCGGTAGATGACGTCGACGCGCGCCGGGCCGGCGATCGTGTGGAGCGACACCACGTCGTCATCGTCGACCATCAGGTCGGCACCCTCGACGAGATGCACGCCCATCTGTTGGGCGAGGTAGGCATGTTCGAAGTACGCCGAGTTGAAGACCCCCGGGGTCAGCAGCGCAATCGTCGGCACTTCGCCGGGACGGGGAGAGAGCGATGCCAGCAGATCGAACAGCCGGGCGGGGTACCCATCGACCGGATGGATGTCGAGGTGGCGGAACAGATCGGCGAACACCCGCTTGGTGACCGCGCGGTTCTCGAGCATGTAACTCACGCCTGAGGGGACCCGAAGGTTGTCCTCCAGCACATACATCGTGCCGTCGGCTCCCCGGACGAGGTCGCTCCCGCAGATGTGCGCCCACACGCCGAACGCCGGTTTCATCCCGAGGCACTGCTTGCGGAAGTTCACCGAGTCGGCGAGCAGGTCGGCTGGGAACACACCGTCGCGGATGACCTTCTGGTCGCCGTAGAGGTCGTCGATGAACATGTTGAGCGCCGTGAGGCGCTGCACCAATCCGGCGGAGATCGTCTTCCACTCGGATGCCGAGATCACTCGTGGAATCACGTCGAAGGGCCAGGCCCGGTCGATGTTTCCCGCCTCGGAGTACACCGTGAAGGTAATGCCACGCGCCTCGATGACCAGTTCGGCAGCCTTCTGACGCTTGCCCAGTTCCTCGAGGGAGAGCGAAGCGAGGTAGTCGGCGACGCCAGAGCATTCCGGACGGGACTGCCCGTCGGCGACCATTTCGTCCCAGCAACCCTCGCTGACGTAGTCCTCCCAGCGCACCGGCGAGACAACCCCGATGTCGCCCGGCGAGCGGTCGTCGTTCACGGCGCCTTGTCTACCCCGCAGGTCGTTCCCCCGAGTTTCGGTCATGTTTCCCCTCCGTGAACTCCCCCACCGTACGTTGTCGGTGCGAAACCGGGCGAAGACTGCGACCTGCCCGTCGCGCATCGCACGATCCGGGCCGGTGACGACCGGACGGAGGTCACTCGAGGTGTGACACCAGTTGGCGCAGGTCGCCCGACGGGCGAGCACCGATCCGGGAGATGACCTCACCTGCCGCCACGTTCCCGATCGCTGCGCACTTGCGAAGCGGGTGACCGGTGACGAAGCCGTAGAGGAAACCCCCGGCGTAGGCGTCGCCGGCGCCGGTGGTATCGACGACGCGGTGCACCGTTGCCGCCTCGACGTGGGTCACCGACGAACCATTGATGACGAGCGCTCCACGCTCGCCCAGCGTGACCGTGGCGATCTCGCAGAGGTCGGCTATGCGAGACGCCGCCTGGTCAAGGCTCGTGGTCTCGAACAGCGAGCAGAGCTCGTGCTCGTTGGCGAAGAGGATGTCGATGTCGTCCTCGCAAAGGTCGAGGAACTCGCTGCGGAACCGGTCGACCAGGAACGAGTCGCTGAGCGTGAATGAGAACAGCCGTCCCGCAGCGTGGACACGCTCGATTGCCACCTCCAGCGCCTCGTGGGCAAACGGTTCGTCCCACAGGTACCCCTCGACGTAGGTCACCTTGGCGGCCGAGAGTGCGGCTGCGTCCATATCGGGAACACGGAGTCCGCGGGCCGCACCGAGGAACGTGCACATCGTCCGTTCGGCATCCGGGGTGACGTTGATCAGACAACGCCCCGTCGCCGGCGACGCAACCCCGGCCATCGGCGTCGCGAATCGGACGCCCACGTGTTCGAGGTCGTGGGCGAACGTGTGGCCGAGTGCGTCATCGCGAACCTTGCCGATGAATCCGGCACGTGCACCCAACATCGCCGCGACGACGGCGGTGTTCGCAGCAGATCCACCCGATAGCTCCACGAGATCCCCGCCGGTGGCTACCGTCGCCCCCGCCATCCCCGAGTAGATCGGCACGGCCCGGTTTTCGTCGACCAACTCCATCTTGCCCTTGGT
>JANOHI010000209.1:0-9433 GCA_031406385.1 Acidimicrobiia bacterium | reverse complement strand
ACAGGGTCCGCTCGACATCGGCTCGGTGCTCGGGTCGGTGTTCCCGGCCATCCAGAACTTCATCCTCGCAGCGCGATCGTTCGGACTCGGGACGTCGCTCACCACGGTGCACCGCATCGAACAGCAGGTTTGTCGCGACATTCTCGGCGTGCCGGCGCACCAGCAGATCGTGGCGCTTCTGCCTGTCGGTCACCCACTCGGACGGTGGGGCGTGGCCCGGCGCAAGCCCGTCGAGAAGGTCACGAGTTGGAACCGTTGGGGGAACCGCGAGGCGTTCTCCCCGGTCGACTGACGCGTCGGCGGTTTCGGTGCTGCTCGGCACGTCGCTGCGGTCGGTCTATCCCCGTCACCCTGGTCCAGTCAGCGGCCAAGGACCAGTCAGCGGCCAAGGAACCGCGAACGACGCTGTGGCCGACCAAGATCCCGACGGCTTCTCGCCCCGACGTCAGGCCGAGCGTCTCTTCGCTCTCGCCCGCGCCGTCGGCGATGCGCGACTCGACCTCCTCCTTGTCGGTGACCGCCACGCCGCGGCGGTGAACGCCTTCGCCCCTGTTCCGTTGATTGCTCGGCTCACGGCCGAGGTCGGCGACGTGCCACTGGGATGCGTTTTCCTCGCCCCGTTTCATCACCCGGTGGTCCTGGCTGAGCAACTTGGGACGCTGGCGGCCTTCACCGGGAGACCCTTCACGGCGGCCTTTGCCATCGGCGACACCGAGGCGCAGTTCGCCGCATTCGGCATGGCCCTGAAGAGCCGAACGGTGCGCACCGATGAGGTCGTCGAAGTCGTTCGCCGTCTGCTCGAGGGCGAGGAGGTCAGCTTCGACGGTCGCTACCACCGCATCGAGAAGGCCCGCATCGGACCACTACCCGAGGCCCCGGTCCGGCTTTGGGTGGGCGGTCGCCGGGGAGCGGCGGTGGAGCGCGCCGGACGTCTTGGTGATGCGTGGGTGAGCGACACGAGAATGCCCGACGCCGAATTGCTCGTCGAACTGGGCCGATACCGCGCCGCCGCAGCAGCCCACGACCGGCCGCCATTCCCGGTGCTTCGCCGCAACATCGTGCTGGGCGATACCGACGAAGAGGCTCGACGATCGATGGAACAGATTGTTGCCGTGTCGTCTCGTGGCCTCGTGCCGGACTCGATGGTGGTCGGGTCGCCCGATACGGTCATCGACCGACTCCTCGCCTACGAAAGGGTCGGGTTTGCGATGACGATCGTGCGCCACGTCGCCGTCGATCACGGCCGCGTCCTGGCTTCCATCGCCATGCTTGGCGAGGCTGTCCTCCCGGTCCTGCGGGCGGCCCGCGGCGACGTCGTCAGCTAACGTCCCGAATCACAAGTCGGCTGCGGAATTCTCGGCCCGATTCCGCCGTGGCGGCGTCCTCGTCGTTGCGGTTGGACAAGGCAGGCGCTGCCTCCTGCGTCCTTGCCACAACGGAATCCGACTCGCGAATTACGCGAGCTCCTTACGATTCGGTACACCAGTGCGGGCGGGTGCGGCTCAACCGCCGAGGAGGAGACGGGCGCGCAGCACGGAGGAACCCTTGGGAACGTGGACGACGAAGGTCTTCTGCACGGTCTGTCCCGAACCAAGCACGCCGATCGGCCGAAAGGAATTGCGTCCTCCGACGGAGATATGCGCGGTCACGTGAGCCGAGGACGTCGAGGCGTTCGTCACCGACACCGCGGTGGAGAGCGTCGTCGGCCCGGAAGGGTTCACGAGCGCGTCGAGGGAAAATCCGGGGCATCGTAGAGGGGCGGATGGGGCGTCTCGGGTCAGGACGATCGCACTCGACACCACGGCCTCCGTGGCTCCGTCGGCGATCACGTCGAAGTCTGGCGTGTATGCGGTACGACAGGAGGTGCGGTGGGTGAGGCCGCCAAGCGAGGACGTGAGCAGCGGAATCATCAGCGCGGTGGCCAGACATACGGTCCACCACGGCGGACGAGGGATCGTCGACGGTAGCGACGGCAGCTTCACGACTCCCGATTCTGGCAGCGCTTGGGCAGCCCAACGGTGATGGCGTCGGGTAGCTCGCTTCCTATCACGTGAGAGACCAGTGGGCGGGCGTAGCCTGTGGCCTATGGAGCGCGTGTTCGAGCAGATTCGTTCGCGTCGTGGGGCGGTGTCCGGCGGACTCGCCGGCGCGGTCGTGATCGTGGCGGTCGTGAACGCCATTCGGGCGGTTCAGCCGAGTGAGACCATCGGTGTCGTTCTCTACATACCGGTGATTGCGGCTGCGCTGCTCTTCGGTCTTCGAGGGGCGATGGTGGCGGCATTCGTATCGTCGCTGCTTTTCGCCGTGATTCGACGGTCCGGACCGGCCGAGGAATCGGTGTTCGTGCCAGTCACCGTGCGGGCAGTGAGCTATTTCCTCTTCGGTGCCCTGATTGCCGCCGGCCTCACGGCGATCGCCGGCAAACGCCATCGGCTTGACAACGGTCCAAGCGTCGATGCCCACACCGGTTTGGCCTCGTTGACGCATCTGGTCGGCATTCTCGATCACGAGATCGCCCGCTCGGTCCGCTACGGCCGAATCTTCAGCATCGCTCTCGTCGACATCCCTCTGACGGCAACCGAATTGAAGGACGGTGGAGCGACGACCGCGATGCTCGGCGAGCTCGGCGATCATGTGCGCGAAGCGATTCGCACGACTGACTATGCCGGGGTGCGCACTGATCGACGCGGCGCACAGCTGGTGTTCGTGCTCCCCGAGACTCCCCAGGAGGGCGCCGGGGTATTCGCCATGCGCTTCGGTGAGCGGATCGCCGAGTTCCTGCTGCGTCGCAACGTGGCCGTCACCCGCAATCCGGCGACATGGTTCGAATTCCCGTCCGACGCCAACGACGTCCGTCGGGTTCGCAATGAGCTTGCCCGTCTTGTCGACCTGCCGCTGGCGATTGCCAATAGCGGCGTTCGTCGCTGATTCGCCAGCTGTCTGAGGCGCGACCATGGCGTTCTGCACGTTCTGCGCGATCGTCGCCGGAACCAGTCCCTGCTTCGCCGTGCACGAGGACGACGACACGTTGGCGTTCATGGACGCCCTGCCGATGACACCGGGTCACGTGCTCGTCGTTCCGAAACGCCACGTCACCGATCTGTTCGCCCTCGACGACGATCTCGGCGGGCCGCTGTTTGCGACGGCACGAATCGTGGCGAATCGCCAGCGTGAGATCCTCGGGGCGAAGGGGGTCAACCTGTTGAACAACAACGGTCATGCCGCCGACCAGTCGCAGTTTCATATCCATCTGCACCTGATCCCTCGTTACGGAGGTGACCGTTTGCTTCACCCGTGGGAGCGGACGTTCGGGAACCGAGCCGAGATGTCGGCCTTGGCCGATCGGCTTCGCTTCCCCTGAGGGGCCGGGGGCCGCCTTTGCCGAGCGGAACGGTACGCTCGCCGACAATGGCACGAACCGGCGACGACCGCATCCTGACGATTCCGAATGTGATCTCGTTGGTTCGCCTCTGCTTGATCCCGGTGTTCGTGTGGCTGTTGTTGGGCCGTGAGGATCGACGCTCGGCCGTTGTTCTTCTCGCCGCCCTGGGGGCCACGGATTGGGTCGACGGTTGGATCGCCCGCCGATTCGATCAGGGCTCGAACCTGGGGAAAATCATCGATCCCGTGGCCGACCGCCTGCTGCTCGCGACAGGCATCGGGGCGATCCTCATTGACGGATCCGTCCCCCGATGGCTCGGCATCGTGGTCGTGTCCCGCGAGGTTGCGATCTCGCTCGCCGTCGTCGTGATCGCTGCGCTCGGAGCCCGGCGCATCGATGTGCAGTGGGCGGGGAAGGCGCAGACGATGGGCTGGATGATCGTGTTCCCGCTGTTCCTGGGAAGCCGGAGCGGGTTCAAGTGGAGCAGGTGGGCCGACGACCTTGCGTGGATCGTGACGATCCCGACGCTCGGTTTCATGATCTACGCCTCGGTCACCTACGTGCCGATCGCCAGGCGCGCCCTTGCCGAGGGCCGGGCTAGTCGATCGGTTTCTGCGTCACGCCGTTGAGACGGCGCGCCGCCGATGCACGCCGGGGTCGGAGCCTTTCGGTAGGGTGCATGCATGCTGATCCCCGGTGATCTCCGCTACTCAACGGACCATGAATGGGTTCGAGTCGAAGGGAACCGCATCACGGTCGGGATCACCGACTACGCCCAAGACGCCCTCGGCGACGTGGTATTTGTTCAGCTACCCGAACAGGGAGCGTCGGTCGCGGCGGGTGAGTCGATCAGTGAAGTGGAGTCCACGAAGTCGGTGAGCGACATCTTCGCCCCGGTGGCCGGTCGGGTCGTGGCCGTCAACGACGAGGTCGCCGCAGCTCCGGAGTTGCTGAACGCCGACCCCTATGGTGCGGGGTGGCTGTTCGTTCTCGAGGTCGATCCGTCATCGGTCGACATGCTGCTCGATGCCGCGGCGTATCAGGCGCTCACCGAGCAATGACGAATCGCTGATCATGCGAGTGCTGCCACGGGGGTTTCGACGATGACTGATGATCTCTTCTGCAGCCAGTGCGGGCATCGCAACACGGTCGGCGACAACTTCTGTTCGGCGTGCGGGCATCGTCTTGCGTCAATCGGGCCGGGCGATGATTTGACCCTGACGCTGCATCCGCTGTCCCCCGAAGGGGAGCCGAGTCGACGTGACGTCACCGTGCGGGTGGGGAGCGACGGGCCGCCGGTACTGGTGCTCGACCAGGGTGCTGACGCCGGCGAGATGTTCGCACTCGGTGAGGGCGTCACCACCGCTGGCCGAAACCCAGACTGCACGGTGTTCCTCGATGACGTCACCGTGTCGCGCAAGCACGCATCGATCCGGGAGACGCCGGACGGTTACATCATCCGGGACGAGGGTTCGCTGAACGGTACCTACGTGAACGAAACCCGCATCACCTCGGCGCTGCTTCGTTCGGGCGATGAGCTGCTGATCGGAAAGTTCCGGCTGCTCTTTCTCGACGCCAGCGACCCGCGCCCCGGCGACCGGTGACCCCGGTCGATGGCGCCGGGCCGGGGGACCCGGCCGACGCACCCCGTGGCGGTCGGAGCTATCTCTCGATCGGTGAAGTGCTCGATGCGCTCAAGGAGCACTTTCCCGACGTGACGATCTCCAAGATCCGGTTCTTCGAGGCTCAGGGGCTGCTCGTCCCTGAACGGACGCCGTCGGGGTACCGGAAGTTCTACGCCGCCGACCTCGAGCGGCTTCGGATCATCCTCGCCGAGCAGCAGGAACGCTACGTTCCGCTCACGGCGGCTCGGTCCACCGCGCAGGCGCGGCCGGAGTTGCGTGAACCAACCGGTCTCGGCTCCGTCCGTTCGGGTCCACCCGATGAGTTCTTCTCGTCCGATGACGACGGCGACGACGTCGAAGGCACTGATCACGAACCCGGCTCGATCTACGACGGGGTCGATCTCGGGGCCGACCGACACCCGGCGCAACGGGTGAGCGGTGCGCGGTCGGCCACACCGGGCACGGGACCCGCACGAAGCGAGGCCGTCCATCCGACAGCCCGGCGTTCCACGGTGGCCCCGCTGCGGCGTGTCCCACCCATCGTGCGCGACGAACCGCAACCGGAGCGCGCGATCGACAGAGCCGCTGGGCACCGCCGCACGGTCCACGTTCCCCAGGAGGTGGACGATTCGTCGGCCGAGGTCGATTTTGCCGTGGTGTATTCACTCGACGAGTTGATGGCGACCACTGGTGCAACGTCGGCGCTGGTCGACGATGCCATGAGGCAGGGATTCGTCCATGGCCGGTCGGTGTTCGGTGAGACCGAATTCGACGACGGTGAGCGGCGTGTCCTCGAGTCGCTGGTGATCTTTGCGTCGCACGGCATCGATCCGCGCCATGTGCGGGTGTTTCTGCACGCGGCGCAACGCGAGGCCGATCTCTACGTGCAGGCGACCCTGCCGCTACTCCGTCGTCGTCCGCGCGCCGGAGTCGATGCGGAAGACCCGTTTCGGCGTTTCGGTGATCTTGAACGCGCCGGTGCAACGCTGCGCACCGTGGTCGTGCGCCGGGCGTTGCAGCAGGCGACCGAGGGCGTTCCCGGTCCAGTCGGACGGTAACCTACAGCTGTGGTTGAACTCCGTATCATCGACGTGCGCGTCCACGAAGGCACGCGTACTCCGTATGTCGAACTACGACCCAACGATGATTCGGACCGGCTCCTCCCGATCTTCATCGGTATGCCGGAGGCGGCGGCGATCAAGCGGGCGTTGGAGGAGCGGTTGCTGCCCCGTCCGCTGACGCACGAGCTTTTGGCCTCACTCATCCCGACTCTTGGCGCGACGCTCGACCAGGTCGTGATCACGGAGTTCGTCGATCAGATCTTCCTGGCCGAGATGCACCTCTCGATCGGGGCGCGCCGAGAGATCGTGCCGTGTCGTCCTTCTGACGGCATCGCGGTCGCCATTCGTCTCGGAGCCAAGCTGTTCGCCAACGACACCGTCGTGGATTCCTGTTCGGTGACCGAGACCGACGAGACCGGCGCGGCGGACGAGGACGAACCGGTCGACTCCGACGAGTTGGTCGAAGAGTTCAATCGATTCCTCGACACCCTCAACCCCGAGGACTTCGGAGACGAGAAGCCGTGACCACGATGGGTGGGGCTTCCTACGCGCGCTGACGAGTCATTGACGGATCGTGCGGCGGCTCGTAGAGTTCCAGGCCTGGAACTACGGGTCTGTGGTTTCATCGGTGTTCGTCGGGGCGTCAGATGCGCCCGGTCAGTGGCGGGCTTTGTCTTCCCAGGAGATCGTCTGTCATGAACGAAGGTTTTCGCGGCCCCCAGGTCTGTTCCATCGTTGGGATCACCTATCGCCAGCTCGACTATTGGGCTCGAACTGATCTGCTCAGGCCGTCGCTGGCCGATGCGAAGGGCAGCGGGTCCCAGCGTCGCTACTCCTACCAGGACCTGGTCGAACTCAAGGTCATCAAGCAGCTGCTTGATGCCGGCATCTCACTCAAGGCAGCACGTAGCGCGGTCGAGTACCTGCGCACCAACATGGGTGAGCACATCGGGTCCGCTCGGTTGGTGCTCTCCGGCGACAACCCGATCCTCGTCCGCGACGACGGCCAGCTCATCGACCTTCTGCGCAACGGTCAGGGTGTTCTCAACGTGGTCCCGCTGGAGGGACTCGTGCAACAGCTCGATGCCGCTATCCACGAATTCCGCCCCGTCGTTGCACCGGATGGTGCGGCGTCCCCGGTTACCGACCCAGGTCTCACGATCGCTGCAGGCAAGTAGCCCAGCGTGGTCACCGCTGACCATCGGCGGACAGTTCTCTACGACCGGCACGTATCGCTCGGCGCGAAGATTGTCGAGTTCGGTGGTTGGGACATGCCGGTGTCGTACCCCGAGGGGACCATTGCCGAGCATCGGAACTGTCGCACCGGTGCGGTGGCGTTCGATGTTTCGCATCTGGGAACGATTCGCGTCACCGGCCTCGGCGCGTTTGCGTCGTTGCAGACCGCGTTCACGAACGATCTCGCCAAGATCTCCGTCGGTCGGGCGCAGTACACGCATCTCCTCGACGCGAGCGATGCTTCGGTGCTCGACGACATCATCGTGTGGTGGGTGGGCCCGGAATCGTTCGATGTGATGCCGAATGCCTCGAACACCGAGCGTGTCGTCGCCGCGCTCTCGGCGTCGGGAGGAGATCTGTCCGTCGCCGATGTGACTGCGGAACGGGCGATCATCGCCATACAGGGTCCGCAGGCCCGAGCGCGGTTGGCCGCAGTTTCACCCGTTGCCGCCGAGGTTGGACGCTTCTGCGTGGCGCCGTTCGACTTCAGCGGTACACCGTGCGTGGTGGCCGGCACCGGCTACACCGGCGAAGACGGCGTCGAATGCGCTGTTCCTGCGGCCGCTGCGGGCGCATTTTGGGACGCCGTCTTGGCGGCCGGGGTCGTGCCGGCCGGACTCGGGGCGCGAGACACCCTTCGGTTGGAGGCGGGCCTGCCCCTGCACGGTCACGAACTCGGACCCGGAATCTCTCCGTTGACAGCCGGACTCGGCTGGGTGGTGTCCTGGACGAAGGGGGACTTCCGCGGGCGAGCTGCGTTGGACGCCGAGCGAACCGCCGGCTCCAAGCGTCACCTGGTAGCTCTCGCGCTCCACGGCCGCCAACCGGCCCGCGAAGGCGCAACGGTGCACCTGCCCGGGGCGGCAGAAGCGGTCGGTGTCGTGTCGAGCGGCAACTTCAGCCCGATGCTCGACCACGCGATTGCGTTGGCTTTCGTCGACACGGCGGCGCCGCTCGTGTCCGGTGATGCGCTCGAGTGTGACGTCCGCGGGCGGCGACTACCCGGCCACCTTGCCGTGTTGCCCTTCGTCGCGAAACATCGCGCCCCGTCGCCCTGAGTTCGGTCAGCGCACTCGGTCCAAGATCGTACGTCTGCTTACGAGTTCGTCTCGTTCGATGTAGCAGCTCTGCAGGTGTCTCGCCCCGCCGCTGGAAAAGCCGGTGCGACCGTGCAGGACACGATGGTTGTCAACGATGTAGAGGTCGCCGGCGCCCATCTTGAGGCGAAGCTGATAGGCGTCGCTCTCGCGCATGGTGGCGAAGGTGAGGTACGCCGCGTAGAACGCTTCCATCATTTCGGCGGGAAGGCGGAACGGCAGAACCGAATGGTTCGAGTAACGGATGGCCCGGATCGATCCGTCGGGGTGCAGGGTGATGATTGGGCCGCGTGCGGAGTGCTCGGCGGTGTCGTCGGCGAAGTGAAAGTCCAGCATCGTGGTGGCCAGCAAGGCGAACTGATCGGCAACGCTGGTCCGCATGTCTTCGGCGATCTTGAAACCGTCGACGAGAGTGGACTCGCCTCCGCTCGCGTCGGCGCGTAGGAAATGCTGCAGCTGCACCGTCGGCGCCGGGTCGCGGTAGCCCTCGTCAGTGTGGGTCACGAGCGGAAGGTTCGTGTATGCCAGCGAGTTCGCGTCCTCCATGGAAATCACGTCGAACACCGTGCCCCAGCTGGTGGAGCGGATCTCGCCGAGGAGCCTGGCGACCTCGAGCACCGTACCCGGAACGCACGGCACGTCGCGAAGGACGCCGACGCCGAAGGCGATGAAGCCGTCGAGGAACTGCTTGCGTACGGCGGTGTCTTCGGTCAGCGAGGGATAGCTCGCCTCCGGAAGCGCGTTCCCGATCGACGCGTCCCAGAGTGTGGGGGAGTCGTGAAGGTACCGCGCGGCGTTCGAGTAGTCGTTTGCCCGGAGCCAATGTGTGGAGAACGTGCTGACGTGGCCATCGTGAGCCCAGGTGATCTCAACATCGCCGTCGGCGTTGACGACGGCCGCCGAAGGGCGGACGTCGACGGGAATGGACGACGTCTCGACCGTGCGGTGTTTCGTGGTCGCGTGGCGGAGTTGGGGACAGTTGTCCCGGAGCCAGAAGTGGAGCAGCCGGCTGGCGTCGCCGTTGGCCCAGGC
>JANOHI010000198.1:0-26664 GCA_031406385.1 Acidimicrobiia bacterium | reverse complement strand
GTGAAGAAGTAGCGCATGTCCACAAGGCGGTCGGGGCTGAGCAGGTTCGTGGGCTCGCTCTCGAAGGGCAGACGGATCGCGGCACCCAAGGCGTTCTCCCGACCGGCGCCTTCGAGACCGGCCGCCATGATCCCCGGGCCGGCACCCGTCACAACCATCCATCCTTTGGCGGCCATTGCTGCCGCCAGCATCTTGGTCTGAACATAGAGCGGCGATCCCACCTCGGTGCGCGCCGACCCGAAGATGGTCACCTTGCGAACCCCCCGATGCGGTCCGAAGATGAGGTACGCGTTGCGCATCTCTGACAGCGCGGCGTTGGCGATCTTCAGATCAAGGCGATCAGCTCGGCCGTCCGAGGAATCGACGGCCATCCGAACGGCCGAGACGAGGATTTCGCGGAGCTGATCGCGGTTGTCGAGTCTCCCGTAGCTGTCGTTGCCACGTAACCCGACGAGCTCGAGCACCCGATCGATCGTGGCATCGAGGTCCGGGTCACCGATTCTTCGCTTGCTGTTCTGGCTGGGGGTCGTTCCGGGCTCCGCGTAGTTGGCGGCGTTGCGTGTCGGCTCGACATCCTGTCCTGATCCGGTCATGGCTCCGACCGTATCGTCCAACAGGCCACCGGTCGGCCCCGCAAGGAATCCGGGTTTGCTTCGTCGTCGCTCAGCTTGACGCAGCCGCGGAGCGGCGGGCGTGCGCATCGACGCGATGCCATTGCCGGGCGGCGCGCGTGGCGATCTCGGTCATCGTGACTTCGGAGAAGCCGACCAGGTTCGGTCGAATCGTGTCGTTGAGACGCTCGGCCAGGTCGTTGCGCAGACCCGAGCGGCCATGTGCGGCGCCGACGATCGACCCGACCGTGGCGCCATTGCAGTCGGTGTCGAGACCTCCCATCACGGCCGTGGCGACGCTGCCGACGCTGTCCATGCCACCGAATACGAGAGCCATCACGCAGAGGCATGCGTTGTTGATGGCGTGGATGGCGTTCATCACCGGCGGCGACAGGGCATTGGTGAGTGACTCGATCTCCTCCATCGCGGTCTCCCAGTCGTCGGAACGCGCACAGATGTCCAGCGTGGCCCGGACCGCTCTCGCCAGCCGGCAGTCGGTGGGGATCTCCGAAAGGCCGATCTCGACGAGGCGCTGCGCGTCGCTCTCCATGAACGCCGCAGCCTGCATCGCGGCGAAGAGCATCTCGCCGTAGATGCCGTTGCGGGTGTGGGTCCAGGAAGCATCGCGGTACGCGAACTCGGCCGCCAGCTCGGGCTTGCCGGCGCACACCCAGGCCCAGCCGTCGGAGCGGATCTGGGCGCCGATCCATTCGCGATACGGATTGCGGTGCGTGCGACAGAACTCCGGAGTGGCCACCGATCGCGCACCCGGAGCGAACCAGGTCCGCGCCGTGCGCGACGCCCAGTTGTTGAAGGCCTGGAGCTCGGCGGTGCAGAGATCGGCAACCGGTATGTGCTCGGCCCACCACTGAGCGACGTGTTCCCACGTGAAGTCGGGGCCGTGCTCCTCGATGACGGCCAGGCTCGCCAACGTGTAGTGGATGTCGTCGTCGGCCTCCATGAACGCGACGTCCTCCCGCATCGACGGCGGGCAACGCAGGGTGATCCCGTCACCGGCGTGGGCCGACGAGAAGTAGTCCGAGAGGGGCCAGTCGTCCCGGGCGACGAGGAGGCGCTTGATGTCGCGGCGTCCCGTAAGTCGCCCATCGGCGACGCCGAAGCCGATGAACTCCACGGGTTTGCCCAGTGCGCAGCCAGTAGCTCGGCCGGTGATCGCCCCGTGGAGGCGGTCGAACAACTCGGATTCGCTCGGTTCCCAGCGGAGGTCGCGGGGCCCAATCGGGCGGAGGCGACGGATCTCGTAGAGCGCGTCGGGCTCGCGCTCCGCCAGTTCGGCATCGGCGGGGAGCGCCGCCAGTTCGTCGTAGAGCGCCCAGACGACGTGTTCATTCCATGCGTCGCCGACGGGGTCAAGCGCGTCGATCCGCGAATGAAGCCAGGCGGGAACAGCAACTCCTTCGTCGCGGCGCTGGATCATCTCTTCTCGGAGAAGGGAATACGGGGTCGTCCAGAGGGTCATCACACATCCTTGGGTCCAGGCGGGGCGAGGCCAGGGTACGACGCCCCGATCCGGTCGAGTTCGCGCGCCGCCCAGGTTGCCGGTGCGCAAACGGAGGATGTCTGCGTTACGCTGCTCCCCGCTTGAACGCACTCGGATCGGGTCACCATCCACAGCGCTGCATTCAGACCGCAGCATCCACACAACAGCGTCTACACCGCAGCATTCACACAGCCGTATTCACACAGCAGCATCCATACAGGGGGAACACCATGAAGCGTATTTGGACCGCTCTTGCGGCCGGAACCGTGTTGAGCGCATCGCTCGCCGTGCCGATCGCCAATGCCGCATCGGCACCGAAGGTCGGCAGCGCCTGCGCCCGCAAGCAGGTCAACAAGACCGTCGGAACGCTGATCTGCAAGAAGGAGGGCAGCAAGTACGTCTACCGGGCAGTCCAGGTCACGGCGGTCACGGTTGCTCCTGTCGCCGCCTCCGGCGCCTCGAACGAAGGCGCCGCCGCCGATGACCTCAAGGGCACGAAGATCACCTTCTTCCACTGGCGCGCCGAGGACAAGGACGTGCTCACGGCGATGATCAAGGAGTTCACCGCCAAGACCGGCATCGAGGTCGAGCAGTCGATCAAGCCCTCCAACGACTACCAGTCCCAAGCGCTCCAGGACATCCTCGACGGCAAGCCGGCCGACGTGTTCACCGCCTTTCGCGGCGCCCAGTTCTTCAACATGGCCAAGGCCAATGGCGGGAGCGTCTGGCTCGACCTGAGCAACCAGCCGTTCGTGAAGAACTTCAACAAGAACCTGATCCTGCCCGGCCAGTTCGAAGGCAAACAGCTCGGCCTCCCCTACCAGCTCGTGTTCAACATGCCGGTCGTCAACACCGAGCTCCTGAAGTCGCTGAACCTGACCCTTCCCGGAAACATCAACGACCTGCAGCGCTTCTGCCAGAGCGTCAAGGCCAAGGGCATCACCCCCATTGCCTGGCCGGGAGCGTCGCGCGGCAACGCCGGACAGTTGTCCATGAACGGTCTCGTGATGAACGCGTTCCCGAATGACGACGCGTTCGCCAAGATCGACACGGGCGCAGCCAAGGCCACCGACTTCTGGATGGTCAAAGCCCTTCAGGACTTCAAGGATCTCGCCGCTGACTGCTTCGGCGACAACCCGCTCGCCGTGAGCGACAACGGCGCACTCGCCGACTTCGCCACCGGCAAGGCGCTGATGCTCGCCACCGGCACGTTTTCCATGGGTCCGGCCCTCCGCCTGAACCCGAACCTCAAGTTCGACCTCTTTGTGCCGATCACCACCCCGGTCGGCCAGACACCGAAGTGGGAAGGCATCTACAACGCCACCTTCATCGTCGGCGTGAACGCCCGCCAGAAGGACGCCAAGAAGCAGGCAGCAGCGATCAAGTTCGTCGACTGGCTGAGCCAGAAGGAGAACGCGGCGAAGTACGCCAACGGCACCTCGCAGCACTCGACCGTGGTCGGCGTCCCCTACACGACGAACGAACTGAAGGACACCGGGGTGTGGGCCGACAAGCGGGTCTTCCTGGCCCCGCGATTCCAGTTCTTGAACCTCGACGTCCGCAATGCCGTGGAGGACGCCTTCTTCGCCGTCGTCGGGGGTAAGGACGCCAAGGCCGCCGCCGAAGCCGCGCAGGCGGTCATCGACCAGAAGCTCGGCAAGTAGCCAGGCCTCGTCGGTCGGAAGCGATCCCGTAGCCATGCAGACGATCGGGCGGGCGCGGCGGCGCCCGCTGATCGCTCGGAACCCGCTCTACCTCTTCGCTGCGCCAGCGGTGGGCATCTACGGTCTCTTCTTTCTCTGGCCGACGCTCCAAGCGCTCTACTACTCGTTCTTCAACTGGGAAGGCCCGGGCACGTCGCCGGCCTACGTCGGACTCGAGAACTACAAGACGAAGTTCTTCGACGACACGACCTTCCACAACAGCGTGTGGGTCAGTCTCAAGTTCATGATGCTCGTCGTCATCTTCCAGACTCTGATCGGGCTCGGGTACTCCGTCATGCTCGTGAGGAACACTCGCACCACGGTGTTCCTCCGGGCCCTCTACTTCCTCCCGACGATCATTGCGTCGTCAGCAGTCGGGTTCATCTGGAGCTTCGTCTACGACCCGTCCGGCGGTCTGATCACGGCGGTGCTCAAGGCCGTGGGCACGGACTACCGACCGGCGCTCATGGGCAGCCCGAAGACGGCGATCTTCTTTCTCGCTCTCGTGCAGATCTGGTTCCATGCCGGACAGATGATGGTCGTCTTCGTCGCCGGCCTCCAGCAGATTCCCCGGGACTACCTGGAGGCAGCGTCGATCGACGGAGCGACGCGGGGCCAGACCTTCCGGAAGATCACCTGGCCGCTCCTCGCTCCGGCTACCGGGATCGTCGTCGCGTACACCACCTTGCAGTCGTTCCGGGTGTTCGACCTGGTCTACGTGATGACCGAAGGCGGACCCCTGAACTCGACCCGCGTGCTCGGCTTCCACATCTACCGCACCGCGTTCGAAGCGTTCAGCTTCGGCGAGGCCGCCGCGGAGTCGGTGCTCTTCATGGCGCTGATTCTCAGCGTGACATTCTTTCTCCGCCGAGCCCTCCGGCTCACCAACGCCCACGTAGGGGCTGATCACTCATGAACCCCATCACTGGTCGCCGCATCGGCAGCCGAATGCTGCTGGTGGTCTACGCATTGCTCGTGGCCGTGCCGATCACGGTGGTGGTGTTCGGGTCGTTCAAGAACCAGAGTCAGATCATCACCAACCCGATCGGACCTCCCGGCCAGCCGACTCTCGGCGGCTATCGCGACGTGTTGGACATCAATATCCTGCGGTCCATGCGCAATAGCGTGGTGGTCGTCGGCTTCTCGGTGACGCTCACCCTCCTGCTGGCCTCGTTCGCGGCCTTCGCCGTGACGCGCCTCGGCGGCTGGCGCGCCGCGGTGCTGTTCGGGTTCTTCACGGTCGGCATGGCGGTGCCGGCCCAGGTGAACGGCATCCAGCAGTATGCGCTGTTCAAGGATCTCGGGCTCACCAACTCACTGCACGGGCTGGTGCTGGTGTACATGGCGGTCACCATGCCGGTGTCGGTGTTCATTCTCACGGGATTCATGCGGACCCTTCCCCAAGAGCTGTTCGACGCAGCCGTCGTCGATGGTGCCAGCGCGTGGCAGATCTACCGCAAGGTCGTGATCCCGCTGTCGGGGCCATCATTGGCGGCCGTTGCCATCTTCCTGCTCGTCGGGCACTGGAACGACCTCTACTACCCGCTGCTCTTCATCACCGACGAGAGCAAGTGGACGATTCCCCGCACGTTGGCCTCGCTCCGAGGCGAGTTCCTCACGGACTACTCGGCATTGTTCGCCGGCGTAGTCATCGCCAGCGCACCGATGGTGGCGGCCTACGTGTTCCTGCAGCGCTGGTTCGTCGCCGGTCTCACCAGCGGCGCCGTGAAGGGCTAGCACAAAAGACACAACCCTCTTCGTTTCGACGCGCCCTATGGGTCGCCGCGGGGGCCTACGCTCGACGGGCGTGAGCCACGCTGCCGGACGACTCGGACCCGAAGAACGATCGACCGGAATACTCCGAGCCCAGACGGAGACCTTCGACATTGTGGTGATCGGCGGCGGCGTCACCGGCGCCGGCGTGGCCCTTGACGCTGCATCTCGAGGGCTCAGCGTGTGTCTGGTGGAGAAGCGTGACTTCGCGGCGGGAACGTCGAGCCGCTCATCGAAGCTGGTCCACGGTGGGTTGCGATACCTCGAACAGTTCAACTTCGCCCTGGTTCGTGAGGCGTTACGCGAACGACGGATCCTCCTCGAGACGGTGGCGCCCCACCTCGTCCGCCCGGCGCCCTTTCTCCTCCCGCTCCGCAAGCACTACGAACGCCCCTACATCGGTGCCGGTGTGTTTCTCTACGACCTGCTCGCCGGACGCAAGGCCGCCGTCCCGCATCACCGGCACCTGTCGCATCGGGGGTGCCTCGCGCTGGTGCCGTCACTCGAACCGAGCGCCCTGGTCGGCGGGATCAGCTACTACGACGCCCAGATCGACGACGCCCGCCACACCGTGGTCGTGGCCCGCACCGCCGCGGCCTACGGGGCCGTCTGCCTGGCTGGCCTCGCCGTCGAGAAGATCGTGGTCGAGAGCGGCCGCGCCGTCGGCGTCCTCGTGACCGACCGCGAAACCGAATCCGACGACTCCTTCGTCGTCCGTGGCCGGTGCATCGTGAACGCCACCGGCGTGTGGACCTCGGACCTCGAACGCTCCGCCGGAGTGAAAAATCCCCTCAACGTGCGGGCGTCGAAGGGCATCCACGTGCTCGTACCGCGAGACCGCGTCCGATCGGGCACGGCGATGATCCTGCGAACCGAGAAGTCGGTGTTGTTCCTCATCCCGTGGGGAGACCGGTGGATCATCGGCACCACGGACACCGACTGGAACTATGACCTCGATCATCCGTCGGCGAGCGCCAGCGACGTCCGCTACGTCCTCAAGTGGGCGAACTCGGTGTTGAAGGATCCGCTCACAGAAGACGACGTCGTCGGGGTCTACGCCGGCCTGCGCCCGCTGATCTCCGGTGGTGAATCGGCCACCACGCAGTTGAGCCGCGAGCACGCCATCAACCACGCCATGCCCGGGCTCGTCAGCATCGCCGGCGGCAAGTACACGACCTATCGCCTCATGGGCCGCGACGCCGTGAACGCCGCGGCCGTCGAGCTCGGCCAAACGCTGCCACCGAGCCCCACCCATGAGATCGGTCTGCTCGGTGCCGCCGGCCACGACACCGCGCTCGCCACCCTGGCCAAACACCGCGGCGCAGCTTCGATGGCCCCTGACGTGCTCGCCCATCTCGTCGCCCGCTACGGCTCGACCGCGTCGGAGGTGCTCGACGTGATCGCCGACGATCCCTCGCTCGCAACCCCCCTTCCCGGTGCCGACCGGAGCACCGAGCCGGACCAGGCGGCCGACCCCGAACTCTTCGACACCGGGCACCGGGCCCTCACGACCGGAGGTCGGTACCTCCTCGCCGAGGCGGTCCATGCCACGACCCACGAAGGCGCCCGCCACGTGGATGACGTGCTCACTCGCCGAACCCGTCTCTCGATCGAGGTCGACGACCGCGGTGTCGCCGCCGCACCGGTGGTGGCGAGAGCGATGGGCAAGGTGCTCGGGTGGGACGACGCAGCCTGCGAACGCCAGACCCAGCACTACCTCGCCCGCATCGACGCAGAACGCCTCGCCCAGAGCAAAGACGACGACGCCGGCGCGGATTCGGCGCGCCGCCCGATCAGGGACCTCCGGCTGTTGTCGGGGCACGCGTAGCGCATCGGTCATCACGTCGCGCGGTCACGATTGCGAGCGGTTGTCGAAAGGTACCGGCGTGCTCTAGCGTCGGAAGCGCAAGGGGGTGCGGGTATTCCGTCGGCTCACACCCCCTTGCACGTTCGCGTCGAGGGCGGTTTCAGCACTTGTCGACCGACGCGTCGAGAACGGCGCCGCTTCTCCTCAGGGCTCCTCTCCGGCCCGAACCGGTCGGCCCGGGTCGGCCGTCCAGTCCGACCACGACCCCGGATACAGACGTCCGGCCGGAAGGTGGGCGAGTTGGAGGGCGAGGAGGTTGTGACACGCAGTAATTCCCGAGCCGCAGTGACAGATTGCCGGGTGATCCTGCCGCACACCGAGGGACGTGAAGCGCTCGCGCAGTTCGTTGACCGGCCGGAACCGCCCGGTGTCCTCGTCGAGATTGCCCATCCACGGCGCCGACACTGCGCCCGGGATGTGGCCCAGCCGCTTGTCGATCGGGTTCGGTTCA
The DNA here is from genome assembly GCA_031406385.1 of Acidimicrobiia bacterium. GTDB lineage: Bacteria > Actinomycetota > Acidimicrobiia > Acidimicrobiales > JANYDT01 > JANLQX01. The sequence continues at coordinate 18,758 of JANOHI010000198.1, read as the reverse complement.
CCCCGGTAGCGATCTGCGCTCCGGGCGTCGAGGATGATGGCCTGATCGCCGCGGCGCAGCGTGTCCACCGCAATGACATCCACCGTCGACCCCAACGGCCACGGCTTCTCCGTGAACGACGAATCGGGGCGTTCGGATGGCAGGTCGTTGCTCAGTTCACCCGTCCAGGCGGAGATACCGCCGTCGAGCACAGCGGCGCTGTGGCCGAGCATGGTGAGCATCCACCACAGACGTGCGGCGATGGATCCGCCGGCGTCGTCGTAGGCCACCACGACGTCCGCGTCGCCGATCGCCAACCGGTTCATTGCCGAGGCGAAGTGCTCCGGCGAGGGGAGTGGGTGTCGACCCGGGCCGGTACCTGAAGGGCTGGCGAGATCGCGATCGACGTCGACCCACACGGCGCCCGGCACATGGCCGGCATCGTAGGCCGCTTCGCCTGACCTCCCGTCGATGTACCAGCGCACGTCGGCGATGACCAATGTGCGGTCATCAAGGTGGTCAGAAAGCCATTCAGCGGAGACGACAGGTCCGGGAAGCGAAAGCACGGGCGGTCCAAGGGAGAGAAAGGAGGTGGGCGGATCGTAAATGGTCCGGCCCCTGGATCGGCGGACCCACCTCGTACCTGTAGCGACGGCGCAGCGCTCGGGACGACTCGCCGGGCGTCGGCGAGCTACGGCGTGCGCCAGCGATGTCCCTCGAGGTCCAGCAGCACGTCGGCCTCGGGCGGGCCCCACGAGCCGGCTGGATACATCGACACCGGCACGTCCTCAGCGGCAAAGCCCTGCAGGATTGGATCGACGATTTCCCAGGCGGTGCGGACCTCGTCGCTGCGGATGAACAGCGTGGCGTCACCGAGCATGGCGTCGAGCAGCAGGCGCTCGTAGCCGTCGAGGTCCTCTTCGGGAAACTGGTCGTCGTAGTCGAAGTCCATATGCGCATTGCGGACGCGGAACGACTGCCCGGGAACCTTCGCCCCGAAGTGGAGCGAGATCCCCGGCATCGGCTGAATACGCACGGTCAGCGAGTTGGGTTCATGACGCGAGCCCATCGCCTTGGCGAAGGGCTGCAGCGGGGCTTCGCGGAAATGCGCAGTGACTTCGGTGATGCGCTTGGGCATGCATTTCCCGGTGCGGACGAAGATCGGCACCCCGGCCCATCGCCAGTTCTCGCAGGCGAGGCGCATGGCGATATAGGTCTCCGTCGTGCTGCTCGGACTCACGCCCTGCTCGCCGCGGTACGCCACAGCCGGGGCGCCATCGACGACCCCCGCGCTGTACTGCCCACGCACGACCTGGCGGACGACCTGCGAGACGTTGAACGGTCTGATCGCCTGCAGCGCCTTGACCTTCTCGTCGCGGATCGACGTGGCGTCGATGCGGACCGGTGGTTCCATCAGGATCAGCGAGAGCACCTGCATCACGTGGTTCTGCACGATGTCACGCATCGCGCCCGCTTCTTCATAGAACCCGCCGCGATGCCCGACGCCGATCGACTCGGCCACCGTGACCTCGAGGTAATGGACGTAGGTGCGGTTCCACAGCGGCTCGAAGATCGTGTTGGAAAACCGAAGGGCAAGGAGGTTCTGCACCGTCTCCTTGCCGAGGTAGTGATCGATGCGGAAGACCTGCGATTCGTCGAACCCAGCGTGAATGGTCTCGTCGAGCGTCTTCGCCGACGCACCATCACGTCCGAACGGTTTCTCCACAACGATGCGCGCATATGATGTCGGGGTTGCGGGGCGATTCAACCCCGACGCCGTGAGCCCCTGCACGAGAACCGGGAACGTGCTCGGAGGGGCCGAGAAGTAGAAGAGCCGGTTGCCGGTGCCGGCGGGAATCCCGAAGCTCTCGTCGACTTCGGAAAGCACTGTGCGCAATCGGGCGAACAGGGCCGGATCGCCGTACTCACCCTGCACGTAGCGGAAGTGCGAGGTCCGGTCGCGCCACGGGCCGCCAACATCGGAGACCGCAACCGCCATCCGGGTGCGGAAGTCGTCATCGGTCATCTCCGTGCGCGCGACGCCGACCACGGTGAAGCGGGTGTCGAGGAACCCTTGCTTCTCGAGATCGGCGAGGGCCGGCATCAGCTTGCGGGAAGTGAGATCACCGGACGCGCCGAAGATCACCAGAACGGTGGGTTCGACGATGACCGCGGCGGGATTGGTCATCCCTTGGTGAACTCACCGACGCGCGCCGCGAGCGCGGCCACGAGATCATCGAAGCTCTTGGCGAACGACGCCACACCCTCGCGTTCGAGCACGTCGGCAACGTCGTCCATGTCGACCCCCACGGCGGCGAGTGCAGTCCACACGTGATGGGCGTCGGCTATCGCCTCGACCGTGTCGACCGTTCGCGCCAGGGTTCCGTGATCGGCAAACGCCTCGAGCGTCGGCTCGGGAAGGGTATTGACGGTGTCAGGTCCGATCAGCGTATCGACATAGAGCGTGTCGGGATAGGCCGGGTTCTTGGTCGATGTGCTGGCCCACAGGGGTCGCTGGACGCGGCCGCCAAGCGCCGCAAGGCGATTCCACCGCGGCCCGCTGAAGCGCCGGCGAGCCAACTGGTAGGCGAGCACGCCCTGGGCGATGGCCGCACGACCCCGGAGCGAGAGCGCGTCGGCGGTGCCAATGGCGTCGAGCCGCTTGTCGACCTCGGAGTCGACACGTGAGATGAAGAACGAGGCGACCGACGCGACGCCGGACAGATCCTCAGAACCGGCGTCGGCAAGAGCTTCGAGACCGCTGATGTAGGCCTCGATGACAGCGTCGTAGCGAGCGAGGCTGAAGATGAGCGTGACGTTGATGTTGCGGGCCTCGGAAATCATGGCCTCGATGGACGATACGCACGCGGCCGTGGCCGGGATCTTCACCATCAGGTTCGCTTTGGCGACCCGCTCGTGGATGTCGCGGGCCGCCGCCGTGGTGCCCGGACCGTCGTGGGCCAATTCCGGCGACACCTCCAGTGAAACATAGCCATCGACGCCACCGCTCGCGCCGTGCACCTCGGCCAAGATGTCGCACGCGTCGCTCACGTCATCGCCCGCGAGCGCCCAGAACGCCGCGTTCGGTGACATGCCCTCGCCGAAGAGCACGCTGAGTTGCTCGTCGTAGTCGGCCGAACCGGCGATCGCCTTCTGGAAGATCGTCGGGTTGCTCGTCACACCGCGGACCCCACGCTCGACGAGCCGACTCAGCGTTCCGTCACGAAGGTACGCGCGCTTGAGATTGTCGACCCATGGACTCTGGCCGAACTCACTCGACAACGAAACAAGACGATCACTCATTGCACTCTCCTTGAGAGAACTCACTCGGTATCGACAACGCATTGCTGTCGTGGTTCATTCGCCGACCCCCTCGATCAGGAGCAGGGCCGCCTCGGTCACGGCGTCGGACGTGAAGCCGTATTCCTCCATCAGCTTGGTAGCTGCACCCGACGCGCCCCAGGTGTCGACGGTGATCGACAGGTCGGCCCATCGCTCCCAGCCAAGGGAGGATCCGGCCTCGCACGCGACAACAGGAACGCCGTCGGGGAAGACCTCATCGAGGTAGTTCTCGTCCTGCTCGTCAAAGAGGTCCCACGACGGCATCGACACCACCTGCGCCGTGTAGCCCTCGGTCAGCAGTGCGGCGGCCGCGGCGACGCAGTGCTGAACTTCAGATCCCGTTCCGACGAGCACAACGTCCGGCATCTCGTCGGGATTCGCGGTTGAGCTCAGCACATAGGCCCCGCGTGCGACACCTCGCTGCGCCAGTTCGGCGGAGCCTGCGAGCACCGGCAGATCCTGGCGGGAGAGAACCAGCGCCGTGGGGCCGTCGTCGACAATCGCGACCCGCCACGCTGCGGCAGTTTCGTTCCCGTCGGCCGGGCGGATGAGCCGTAGCCCGGGCATCGCCCGCAACGATGCCAACTGCTCGATTGGCTGATGGGTTGGACCGTCCTCTCCGACACCCAACGAGTCGTGCGTCCACGAGTAGATGACCTTCAGGCCGCTCACCGCGGCCACTCGGACGGCGCCTCTCATGTAGTCACTGAAGACGAAGAACGTGCCTCCGACGGGGAGCGCCGCGCCGTGGGCCGCCATTCCGTTCATGATTGCGCCCATGCCATGCTCACGCACGCCGAAGTGGATCAGTCGCCCGTCGGGAGAGGCCGCGGAAAACACGCCGACATTCTTCAACATCGTGCCGGTGTTTCCGGTGAGGTCGGCACCGCCACCGATGAGGGCTGGAACGACGCTGAGCAGCGCATTGACGCAGTCGCCGCTAGCCACTCGGGTGGCGACCTTGCCACCCGCGGCGTAGCTCGGCAGCGCGTCGGCCCACGTGGATGCGAGGCGCCCCTCGACCAGAGCGAGGTACTCCTCGCCGCCGTCAGCGGCAGCGACGCGTGCGTCCCACGCTTCCGCCGCCGAACGGCCGGCCGAACCAGCTGACCGATACATCGCCAGAACATCGTCGGGTACGAAGAAATCGGTGGCCGGAAGACCGAGGATCTCTTTGGTCTTCGCGACCTCCTCCGCTCCGAGAGGCGACCCGTGGGCGCTCGAGGTGTCGGTCTTTGTCGGCGCGGGGTACGCGATGTGGCTCCGCAGTCTGATCAACGAGGGCCGGTCGGTCACCGCCTTCGCCCGTTCGATCGCCGCTTCGAGCGCGTCGAGATCGTTGGCGATCTCTCCGACCTCGTCGACATGCCAGCCATAGGCGCGGAAACGCATTCCGGCGTCGTCGGTAAGCGCGAGTTCGGTCGGCCCGTCGATCGTGATGTGGTTGTCGTCGTAGACGCAGATGAGGCGACCGAGGCCGAGGTGCCCGGCCAGCGACGCCACCTCGTGGCTCACCCCCTCCATGAGGTCGCCGTCTCCCACGATGGCGTAGGTGAAGTGCGAGCAGAGGTCCTCGCCGTACCGGGCTCGCAGGTTCGCCTCCGTGATGGCCATGCCCACCGCGTTGCCGAAGCCCTGCCCGAGCGGACCGGTCGTCACTTCGACGCCGACGGTGTGGCCGCGCTCCGGATGGCCCGGTGTCTTCGAACCGTATGTGCGGAATGCCTTGAGGTCATCGAGCTCGAGACCGAATCCCGTCAGGTGGAGCATCGAATACAGAAGGATCGACGCGTGTCCGGGCGAGAGTACGAACCGGTCTCGGTCGGGCCAATCCGGACGGGCGGCGTCGTAGTTCATGACCCGGGTCCACAGCACGTGAGCGAGGGGGGCGAGAGCCATCGCCGTTCCGGGGTGGCCGGTGCCGGCCTTCTGCACCGAATCCATGGCCAGCGCTCTGATGACCTTGACGCCGAGTTCCGGGGTGGCAGGTGCGGTGTTCGTCATCGTCATGGCTCTCCTGATTGTGATGGTGAGGCGCACGTGCTCGGTCGCCGGTCACGGCTGCGTTCGGTCGAGGGTTCGTTGTCGGCGACGCTGCGCTACGACCCTACCGTCGCTCGACACCGGAATCGGGACCGGGCGGGGGATTTCGTCGAGGGTCATGAACCTTGATGGGACGCCAGGTGAACACGAGAAATCTGAGGTATCGGCACGGGATTCCCCGAAAAGTCGTGGACCTTCGACAAGACTGTGCATGGCCTCTCCGACGGGCCTCCTGTTGACCGACAACGATTCCGAAACGAGTTTCTCGATGTCTCCGATGAACCACCGGTTAGTGAGCCGGCGAGTCACCGCTGCCCTTCTCGTCACGATGGCGGTGACGCCCGTAACCGTTCTCGGCGCTTTCGTTCCCAGCGGCGCGCAATCCGAGTCATCGACCACGGCGCCGTCGAGCGTGACATCCGTCGTTCCGACGACCGTGTCGCCGACCGTCACGACGATTGCCGGTGGTCCGACCTCGACCATCCCAGCGACCGTCACCACCTCGGGATCATCCAGTGCCGGATCAACGAGCACGGGGTTGGCGACGACGTCCGGTGCGCCGACAACCACCAGCGCCGCCCAGGTCACGACCATCACACCCTTCGTCGTCGGCAAGGTTCTGCGGCAGGGTTCGAAGGGTCCCGAGGTAGCGGCCATGGAGCGGCAACTCAGCCTGCTCCGCTACGACGTGGGAGCGGTCGACGGCCGGTTCGACGGGCAGACCTGGCAGGGGGTCATGGCCTTCCAGAAGCTTCATGGACTGAAGCGCAGCGGCAAGTTCGATGAGGACACCCAGCGGGAGTTGGCCGCCGCCAGTGTTCCGGGCGGGCTCATCCCCAATGGCGGGCTACCCCGCGTCGAGATCGACATTTCGCGGCAGATCATGATGTACTTCGACGACTTCGGGCTGAGCCGGGTCGTCGCGGTGTCGTCGGGGTCGAACAAGAAGTATTGCGAGATCTCCAAGAAGTCGGGCAAGCAGAACTGCGGCGATGCTCGAACTCCCCGTGGGAACTACCGCATCGAGCGACGCATCAAGGGCAAGCGGGAAAGCGATCTCGGCATCTTGTACAACCCGATGTACTTCACCGGTGGTTTTGCCATCCATGGTTCGCCGAGCATTCCTGCCTACGCCGCGTCGCATGGGTGCGTGCGCATCACGAACCGAACCGCTGACTGGATGTTTGAAGACGTGAAGAACGGAACGCCGGTCTACGTCTTCGACTGACACCGGTCCGTCGGGTGAGGCGAGAAGTTCTTGTCGAACGTGCCCGGGAAGAGTGCATCTTCGCAGAAGTTCCCGTGACATCGAAGTGTTCTGATTCGTTGGAGGTCCTGCGTTGTCCGAGGGATCGAAGTCACAGGACCTTCCGATTCAGTGCACTCGGCGTGCTACCCGGGAGATCTGCCTGTTCGGGGGTACATTGACGGTGTGACCACCCGCCCTTCCGTTGCCGGTGATGCACGAGACGTTCGCAATCCCGGCACCGGATTGCTCGGGCACGCTGAGAGCGTCGGCGAAGGCAGCGCCCCGCCCGACCCGCCGACGACACGAGAAGCGCTGATCGTTGCGGCGCGGCGCCTCTTCGCCGAGCAGGGCTACGACGGGACGAGCCTCAACGACATCGCTGCCGAAGTGGGAATCCGCCGACCGAGCCTCCTGCATCATTTCGAGTCCAAAGAAGCGTTGTACCGCGTCGTGTTCGACGCGGCGGTTGCCGACTGGTTCGGGCGGGTGGAGTCGTCAGTTCGCGGGAAGGCGGACGGTTGGGAGAAGGTCGACCAGGTGCTCGACGCCTCGTTCGACTTCTTCACCGCCAACCCGGATTTTGTGCGGATGGTCCGGCGCGAAGCCCTGGCGAAGGTGAGCCCATTGGGGGTGAACCTCGGGGAGCTGCTTCGTCCGATGCTGCATCGGGCCATGGGCTTCTTCGGTCGTGAGATGGACGCCGGACGTATGCGTCGATTCGATACCGACCACCTCCTACTGACGGGATGGGGGTCGGTGTTGAGTTGGTTTAGCGACGTGCCGTTCTTGGAGGCCCTGCTCGAAACCGACCCGCTGAGTCCGGAGGCGCTCGATGTCCGGCGTCGGCACCTGAAGGAGTTCTACCACGCCGCGCTGGTGCCGTAGACCGCCTCGTGTGCGCCCCGGTGCCCTCGTTGAGAGCACCCGTTGACTACGTTGGGATGATGCAGGTGCCCCCGAGCTGCGACCTCACCCTTGGTCTGGTCTGTGTCGACAAGTCGACCCCAGGCGTGACCGTCTGGACGATGCGGGCCGACGAACGCTTCGCCAACCCGGCCGGCGTGATGCAGGGCGGGTTCGTGGCGGCGATGTGTGATTCGGCGATGGGGGCCAGCTCGGTGACCTTTGTCGCCGGTCGCAAGGTGTACTCCGCCAACGCCGAGATGAAGGTTTCGTTCCTCCGTCCGGCGACCGTCGGCTCGGCGTTGACCTGCACCGCCCGCGTCGTGTCCGGTGGAAAGACCGTCGTCTTCGTGGAGGCCGAAGTGACCGACGACGCTGGACGTATGGTGGCGAGGGCGTCGTCTACCTACGTGTTGACGCCGCGCGATGCCGGGTGACGCCTTGGGGCGCGGCGAGCGGAGGCTCCGGGTGACGGTAGCGCTCTTCGGCGTTGCCGCAACCGGGGTCGCAGTCGCAGGAACGGTCATCGATCCGGCCGCATCGTCGTCGGCCGTTATGCCGACGACCGCACCGCTGCTCAGTGTCCGACGGGCTCCCGAGATGCTCCGCGTGGCCGTCGGGCGCGAGCGACTGGCGGGGGCGCTCGAGGTGGTGCTCAGCAACCCCGCCTTCACCGATGCTCGCTCGAACTCTTGCTTCGTCGCGCAGATCGATGGCGGAACGGTCTACGCCGACGGTGGGGATCGATCGGTGATCCCGGCCTCCACGCTGAAGATCCTCACTGCCGCCACGGCCCTGTCCCTGATTGCTCCCGGGGAGCGCTTCTCTACCGAGGCCCGGGCGAACGCCGCCCCCGTCAACGGGGTGATCGCGGGGGACGTGTGGCTCGTGGGAGGCGGCGATCCGCTCCTCGAGACGCCCGACTACTCGCTCACCCAGGAACATTCACCGGAGATCGCCACGAATATTGCGCTGCTGGCCGACAAGCTGGTCGCCGCCGGAGTCACCCGTATCGACGGCGCGGTGGTCGGCGACGACCGCCGCTACGACGACATTCGCCAGGTGAAGTCGTGGAAGCGTCAGTACCTCGCATCGGGTGAGGTTGGCCCGATCGGGGCGCTCAGCATCAACGACAACTTCACGATCCGAAACGCCCGAGGCAGGCGGACCGGCGCCGTCGACCCGCCCCGCGACGCAGCGGCCGAGTTCGCCACGCTGCTCGTGGAACGTGGCGTTTCGGTCGGCTCCGGCGCTCGGGGCGCCAGGTCATCGGACCCGGCGGCCTCGGTCGCCGCGCCGAGCGTTCTCGCCACGATCGAGTCCCAGCCGATCGAAACCGTCGTCCAGGAAGTGCTGGTTTGGAGTGACAACACGGCCGCAGAGATGTTGCTCAAGGAGGCTGGATTCCGAAGCCCGAAACGCGAGGGCAGCGCGGCAGCCGGAGTGGCCGCGGTGCAGGCCTTCGTTGCGAACTATTCCTCGGATTCCTATCGCGCCGTCGACGGATCCGGTCTCGATCGAAGTGATCAGCTCACGTGCTCGCTCCTCGCCGATGTCCTGGCCGGACAGGAGCCCGGCGGAGCGCTCGAACGGGCGCTCCCCGTCATGGGGGAGTCCGGCACCCTGCGGCGACGGCTGCGCGGCGACGCAGCGGCAGGAAAGGTGCGGGCCAAGACCGGCTCCCTGAACGGCGTGTCCTCGCTCGCCGGCTACGCCGACACGGCCGGCGCGAACCGGGCCGTCTTTGCGTTCGTTGGGAACGGTTTGGCATCGACGGCGACTGGGGTGGAAATCGGCAATCAGATTGCCCAACTGCTGGTGCGCTTTCCTGATGCCCCGCCGTCCGAGTCATTGGGTTTGCCGTGAGCGATCTGTCCGATCGATCGGGCGAAGGGTCTGCGCTCGAACTGCTCCGACTTCCGATGTTCCCCCTCGGTTCGGTTCTCTTTCCCGAGCTCGGCCTGCCCTTGCGGGTCTTCGAGCCCCGCTACCGCCAGATGATCGTCGACTGCCTTGATGCTGACCGATCCTTCGGCGTCGTTCTGATCGAGCGGGGCTCGGAGGTGGGAGGAGGCGAGGTGCGATTGCGCGTCGCCACGGTCGCCACGATCCTCGACGTAACGCTGCAGGACGACGGCACGCTCGGCGTTTTCGCAGTGGGAACGGGTCGCGTCGAAGTGCTCGAGTGGCTTCCGGATGCGCCCTATCCGGCGGCGATCGTGACGCCGCTGACGGACCGCGATGACTCGACTGACCCTTCCGCCACGGAGACCGGATCGGCGGCACGGTTTCGCCATCCGTCGTCGGGCGACGGCCCAGCTGCCGACGGCTCTCCGGGCGGCGGCGAGGACGACGCAATCGTCCGAATTGTCCGTCGACTCCGCTTCACCCTTGCGCAACGGGCCGAGGCGAATCTCGCCGCCGCCCCGGCCACAATCGAGCTCTCGCCCGATCCCACAGTGGCCCTGTGGCAGGTATGTGCGCTTGTGCCGGCGACACCGTTCGACGACTATGGCCTTCTCGCCACACGATCGGTTCGTCAGCGGATCGACGCGATTGACGAACTGCTCGACGCGTCGGCCGAGGAGGTCCGCTTCCACCTCAGCTGACACCGACGCGTGTCATCGACGCGTGTCATCGACCGGGTTGGTGACCGGGTTGGTGACCGGGTTGGTGACCGGGTTGGTGACCGGGTTGGCGACCTGTTCAGTGACCGGGTTGGCGAGATCCTCGAACGAACGCGCCGGGGATGGCCCGTCCAGTAACGTCGTCGCCGTGTCCAGCTCCAAGGCCAACCGAGTTGTCGACCGGGTGCGTCCCCTCCTCGGAACGATCCGCCAGACCAACCCGGCCGCCGCCAAGGCGTCGGCCACCCGCGGTGCGGGAAGTGTGAAGGAGATCGCCCAGCTCTCGCTGACCTACGTGAAGCAGGAGACGAAGGTCCCTCTCCAGGGTCTCGGTCGTTTCCTGGCCTTCGGCCTCGCCGGCGCAGTGTTCCTCGGAACCGGCGCAGTGCTGCTCACCCTTGCGGTGCTCCGTGGCCTGCAGACGGCGCTGAGCTACGAGCGGGTGAAGCAGTCGGGCGAGCGGTTCGTCAACGACCGAGGGCCGCTCAGCGGCTCGTGGACATGGCTGCCCTATGTGTTGACGGCACTCGTCGCGCTCCTGCTGATCGGACTCATCGTCCTGTCCTGGGTGCGAGACACCAAGAAGACGACCAGCTGAAGGATCCCGACATGGCCAAGAACACGACCCCGAAGAACTCCCAGCCCGGCGTCGATCGGCCGGTGGAGCGCAGCGACATCGAGAACAGGCTGCGAGACGTCCGGAACGATTTTGAGTCGGTGAAGTCCTCGGCCGCCGGGGTCGGACTTGCAGCCGGTCTCGGCCTCGCCCTGCTGCTCGTGCTGATCGCATTCATCATCGGCCGCCGTCGAGGGTTGGCGAAGTACGCATTCGTGGAAATCCGTCGGGCCTGATGGGCACCTTGCTCGGAGCGCTCGTACGCAAACGCGTCCTCGACAGGGGAGTGCGGAACGGATCTTCTCTCTGGCTCGTCATCGGCGCCTTCGGCCTCCTCCGCCGCCTCTATCGGAGGTTAGGGTCGAAGCACGAGACGATCCGACTCGGGGAGCGGCTGCGACCGGGCGACGAACTGGTGGTCCGCTATCCGGGGAAGCCGGGCCGCAAGGTCAGCAAGGAGACCAAGCTGGTGAAGGCCAGGCGCGACGCAGCAGCGGTGGCGTTCGACAACGAGCGCGCCGCGCTTGCCGAACGGGCGGCGGGTGGAGGTCGAACCGCCCGTAAGGCGTCGCGCGCGTTGGAGACGCTGCGCGAACCGCGCGTCTGAATTCGATGTCGCGTCCCCTCGTCGCCGGTGAGAAGGTCGTCCTCGTCGACGCCAAGCGCCGTCGTTACCTGCTGAACCTCAAGCCGGGAGCGGAGTTCCATTCGCACGCCGGTTTCATCACCCACGACGAGATGATCGGTGCCGAGGAAGGCACGGTGACGCGTTCGACGCAGGGCGCCCGCTACACGGTGATCCGACCGACACTTGCCGAGTTCGTCCTGAAGATGCCCCGAGGCGCGCAGGTGATCTATCCGAAGGATCTCGGGGCGATCCTCATGCTTGCCGACATCTTCCCCGGTGCGCGCGTGCTTGAGTCCGGCGTGGGATCCGGTGCCCTTTCGATGACCATGCTCCGAGCGGGAGCAGTGATCACCGGCTACGAGATCCGCGAAGACTTCGCCGCCAAGGCCAAGGAGAACGTCGCCGCGTTCCTTGGACCGGACGCGCTGGAGCGCTACGACGTGCAGATCCGCGACACATCGCTCGGCATCGACGAGCGAGAGTTCGACCGCATTGTTCTCGACCTCCCCGAGCCTTGGCTCGTTGTTCCCCACGCCGCGCAGGCGTTGCGTACCGGCGGCATCTTCCTGGCCTACCTGCCGACGATCACCCAGGTGGTGACCCTACGAACCACGCTTCGCGAGCACGGGTTCGCCATGGCCGAGACGATCGAGGTTCTCCACCGTGGGTGGCACATCGAGGGCATGTCGGTTCGCCCCGATCACCGCATGGTTGCCCATACTGGTTTCCTCACCTCGGCCCGGTACCTCGCCGCTGATGCGACCGCTCTTGTCGGCGCCAGCGCCCCGGCGGAGAGCGAGGGATGACGCCTCGGAGGATGTGTTTGGCTGAGGGTCGGGGTCATCGCCGGAGCGCGAATGCCGTTGTGCCATCCGAGGCCATGGCGCTCCTCGGGGGAGCCCGGTCTCGATGAGCGCACTCGACATTGCGCTTGCCGTCGCCGGACTGACAGCGTTCCTCGGCGGGTATCGCACCGGTCTTCTCGTGCGGGTCTTTTCATGGGTCGGCCTCGGCCTCGGCCTCGTTCTCGTGGCCACGAACCTCGGCGCAATCCGGCGCTCGGTGGCCGCGGTCGACGGCATGCCGGAGGTCTTCGTCTTCGGTTTGGTGCTCTTCGGCGGCGCTCTGGCCGGCAAGACGGTTGGGTACTTCACCGGCCGATGGGTCCGCCACAACCTTCCCGGCACCACTCTCGCCCGTGCCGACCGACTCGGGGGCGCCGCAGTCGGCATCATCGGCGTGATGGCCCTCTTCTGGTTCGTCCGTCCGCTCCTTGCCCTGATCCCCGGCTGGCCGAGCGAAATCACCAGGGACTCGTTCGTTGCCGACACCTTCGCCCGCGAGCTGCCACATCCTCCCGACGTTCTGCGCAAGGCGCGTCGCAGTCTGTCCAACGGGTTGTTTCCCCAGGTCACCGACCTTGTCTCGCGTTCCCTTCCCTCCGGGGCGCCTCCGCTGAACCCACCCATGGACGCGGCGATGATCACTGCGTCGCGGCGGGGCGTCGTGAGCATCCGCACCCGTTCGTGCGGGCTGACCGTCACCGGGTCGGGCTACGTGAGTGACCTGGGCGAGGTGACGACCGCCGCCCATGTCGTCGCGGGGAGTTCGTCGATCGAGGTCATCGACGACGATGGCCGCCGCCGCTCTGCGACCATTTCCGTCTTCGACCCGGCGCTCGATCGGGCCGTACTTTCGGTCGACACCGGGGGACTTACGGTGCTTCCTATTGGCACCGCGTCCCTCGGCGATGAAGTCGCCGTGTTCGGCTTTCCCGGTGGCGGGGGCCTTGAGGTCTCCGGCGGCGGCGTGCGCGAGCGGGTCCAGTCATCGGGTCGCGACATCTATGACCGGCGAGATGTGGAACGCGAAATCATCGTGCTTGCTGCCGATCTCGCTCCGGGCGACTCCGGTGGGCCGGTGCTCCGTCGTGACGGGGCTGTCGTGGGCATGGCGATCGCCATTGCGCCGGACCAGCCGGACACGGCCTACGCCATTGACCCCGCCAGCCCAGCACTCCGAGAGCGGCCCGCCCCCGGCCGATGCCTTGCCAACTAGTGTCCCGAATCACAAGTCCGCTGCGGAATTCTCGGCCAGATTCCGCCGTGTCAACGCGAAACGACCGCCTCAGATGAGGCGGTCGCACACATGAGCAGGGGTGAGATCATCACTCGGCGCTAGACCGAGTGAGGGGCTACTCCATTTCGATGAAGATGCACTCTCCAGGGCATTCTTCCGCCGATTCGATCGTACCGTCGTGGTCCTTCTCGGCGACGTTGGCGAGACCCTCGGGGCCGCCCGGGTCCGAGAAGACTTTCGCTCCCTCTCGCACATAGGCCAGCCCGTCGTCGAGCAGCGTGAACACGGACGGCGCGATCTCCTCGCACAGGCCATCGCCGGTGCACAGGTCCTGATCGATCCAAACCTTCATACCCATGGTGCGCAATCTCCTCTTCGCAATGCAGGTCTACCTAACGTAGTAGCACTTTTCGTGTTCTGAACGCCAAGGCGTCTGCCGATAGATAGCGGATAGCGCTGTACGGCGTTCCGCACCGTTTCTGACAGGACCGGATAGGGTCGTCGGCAAGGGCGCAGATGGTTCCCACGGAGGCCGCACGAATGCCGAACGAGCGCAAAACCGAGACCGAATCCAAAGCGAAGGCGCAAGAGCGCGAGCTCGCCGAGCTGCGCGAGACCGCCCGACTCCTTGAAGACGAGGTCGTCGACATCCGACGCAAGCTGCAAGACGCGCCACGGCGCGTCCGCACGCTGGAGGAGAGGCTCCTCGAAACCAAGGGGCAGTTGGCCCAGGCGATGAGCCAGAACGAGAAGCTCACCTTCACCCTTCGCGAGTCGAGAGATCACATCGCCGCGCTGCGCGAAGAGGTCGACAAGCTCACGCAGCCGCCGTCGGGTTACGGAACCTTTCTCGGGCGAAACGACGATGGGACCGTCGATGTGTTCACCGCTGGTCGCAAGATGCGGGTGTCGCTCCACCCTGAGCTCGACGAGATTGCCCTTCTCCGAGGCCAGGAGTTGGTGCTCAACGAGAGCATGAATGTGGTTCGGGCTAGGCACTTCGACGGCAGTGGAGAGGTGGTCTCGCTCAAAGAAGTGCTTGAAGATGGTTTGCGGGTGATCATCACCGGTCGCGGTGACGAAGAGCGGGTTGCCGAGCTGACCGATACCATGCGCGCCGAGAAACTCCGTAGCGGCGATTCGCTCCTGTTCGACCCCCGGTCGAATCTGGTGCTCGAACGCCTTCCCCGCGCCGAAGTCGAAGAGCTCGTTCTCGAGGAGGTGCCCGACATCTCCTACGAAGATGTCGGCGGCCTCGACGCGCAGATCGACCTGATCAAAGATGCAGTGGAACTCCCGTTCCTTCACCAGGACCTCTTCCGCGAACACCGACTCCCGGCCCCCAAGGGCATCTTGCTTTACGGCCCTCCGGGTTGCGGCAAGACGCTCATCGCCAAGGCCGTGGCCAACTCCTTGGCGAAGAAGGTCAGCCAGGTGACGGGAAAGCCGGCGGCGAGGAGCTACTTCCTCAACATCAAGGGACCCGAACTGCTCAACAAATACGTCGGAGAGACCGAACGCCAGATTCGCTTGGTGTTCCAGCGTGCTCGCGAGAAGGCCGAGGAGGGCGTACCGGTGATCATCTTCTTCGACGAGATGGATTCGCTCTTCCGCACCCGCGGGACAGGTATCAGCTCCGACATGGAGTCGACAATCGTGCCGCAACTCCTCGCCGAGATCGATGGTGTCGAAGCATTGCGCAACGTGATCGTTATCGGCGCGTCCAACCGCGAAGACCTTATCGACCCGGCGATCCTGCGTCCGGGCCGACTCGACGTGAAGATCAAGATCGAGCGTCCCGATGCAGCGTCGGCGGAGCACATCTTCCGTCGCTATCTCACGGCCGATCTGCCCCTCGACGCCGACGAAGTCGAACGGCTCGGCGGCGGCGACCCGGAGAAGGCTGTGCGGGTGATGACGGAAACCGCAGTTGAGGCGATGTACCGCACCAACGACGACACGAAGTTCCTGGAGGTCACCTATCAGAAGGGTGACAAAGAGATCATGTACTTCAAGGACTTCGCGTCGGGCGCGATGATCGAGAACATTGTGCGCAAGGCGAAGAAGCTCGCCATCAAACGCCAGATCGCGGGGGAGGGTCGGGGTATTCGCACCGATGATCTCCTCCACGCAACGCAGCACGAATTCAAGGAACAGGAAGACCTTCCGAACACCACCAATCCCGATGATTGGGCGAAGATCTCCGGCAAGAAGGGAGAACGGATCGTCTATGTCCGCACGATTATCGCCAAGGGCGACAAGACCGAGGCCCACGGTGGACGGGCGATCGAGCGGGCGGCGACCGGTCAGTATCTGTAGTGCACTGAGTCGGAAGTTCCTGTGACGTCGATCCTTCGGCTAACGCCTCGAAGCACAATCAATCAGCGTCATTCGATGTCACAGAAACTTCTGCGAAGATGCAGGAGCGCTCCCATCTTCGCAGGCCTCCCCTTGTCCGTGCCGCCAACACCTGGTTGTCTGTTGCTATGCGAACCGAGGCCCTGTCCCTCAGGGTGGGGTGACCGTGCCTGATTCTGACCCCCTGGTAGATCTGTCGGCTGAAGCCCGCGCCGGTTTCGATCAACGTCTGGTCATTGCGCGTCATCACTTGGCGACAGATCCGTCGACGGCGCCACTGTTCTCGGACGACACGATCGCCCAGGTCCTCGACGACTATCCGCCGGACTGGTTGTTCAGCCTGACCATGGGTGACGATCCGGAGCTCCCGAGCGACAACGAACGGGTCTCGCATACGGGTTCGTCCGGAGCCGATCTTCTCGAGGCTGTGCGGCGCGGTCGGCTGTGGCTGAACATCACGAACATCGATCAGGTCGATTCGCGTTTCCAAGCCCTCACTGACCGCCTCTATGCCGAGGTAGCCGCCGCCGTTCCCGGCTTCAGGGTCGACGAGTCCCATGCGACGCTGCTCGTCAGTTCGCCGCGTGCCATGGTGTACTTCCACGTCGATGGTCCGCCATCGTTTCTCTGGCATGTCCGAGGCCGCAAGCGAGTGTGGGTGTACCCGCACCTCGATGAGCGAGTGCTCCCTCGAGAACTCCTCGAAGACGTGTATGCGGGAACCCGCCAGGAGTACGTGCCGTACGCGAAGTCCTTCGACGACATCGCCCAGGTCCGCGACCTTGAGCCGGGCGACGTCGCCATGTGGCCGCACAACGCGCCGCATCGCGTCTCGAACCTCGACACCGTCAACGTGTCGCTCGTGACCGACCATTGGACCCCAAGCGCTCGTCGGCGGGCCCGCGTTTACAAGGCCAATCGGTTCCTTCGCGTTCGCACGCCCATTGCTCATGATCGACTCGGAACATCGGAGTCGGGACCGGTGGCGTTGGCCAAGGTCGCCGTGCACCAGTTGGGGCGCCGCCTCCACCTCGATGAGCCGCCGAACAAGGCGCACCGCCCTCCCCGCCGACGCGTTGATGCCACCAGTGCCGACGGCCTTTCGTCTCTGTGACGACCCTTCGTTGGATCCGGTCAGCGGAAGAACTTGCGCAGTCGGCGGCCTTATTGCGCGCCGTCGCGTCGAGAAGCGCCCGTCCGTTGCCGGCTGCCGATCCTGACTTTCTCCGCTCCTACATCGAGCACTTCGAGTACTCGTCGGAGCCGCTCGTGCCCGAGATCGTCGTTGTAGAACGAGCCGGCCAGGCCATTGGGTTCCTGGCGACTCGGGTGAGCCGAAATCGCGTCAGCAATGGACTCAGCGTCCGCGAACGAACGCTGCTCGTCACCCACGACCACGATCGCGTGAACCTCGTCGCCGGGCCGGACGACGAGGTCGCCGTCGCCGACGCCGTGGCCGCAGAGTTGCTCAGGCGCGGGGGCCCGAGCGCGTTGGACATCGCTGGTCTCCAAGTGGGCGCACCACTGCATCGTGCGCTCCATCGGCGCGCCCGAGCGTCGCGGCTATGGACCTCCTACGACATCGCCGTGCCGAGCTACTGCTCGGTGCCGGTCCAGTGGCACAGCGTGGCGGGTTACTTCCACGCCATGGCAAAGACCATGCGCTCGAACGTGAGCCGCCAAACCCGGCGGTTGTTCGCCGCCGGAGACGTCGAGTTGCTCCGGGCCGACGGTGCCCGCGACACGGCCCCCCTTCTTCCCGCATATCTCGACTTGGAGCAGCGAAGCTGGAAGTTCGCCGCCCACGCCGGGATCCTGCGCTCTCCCAAGCGGACAGGGTTCTTCTCCGAGGTCGTTTCGGGCCGCGCGGCCTACACCCCGTCGATGGTGGGAGTCGCACTCGACGGAGTCCTGATCGCGGGGCTTCTCCTCGGGCGATTCGGCTCGGGGATGTGGGCGCTGGAGATGGCCTTCGATGAGCAACATCGCGAACTGGGCGCCGGACAGGTCCTGCTTGTGCTCGCCATGGCCGAGGCGATCCGTCGCGGTGCCACCTCGCTCGGCTATCTCCAGCATTTCGCCTATTTCAAGAAGCGCTGGCTGGCGCAGGAGACCGAGGTTGTCTCCACTCGCGTGGTCCGGCGAGGTTCGCCTGTCCATGTGCGACATGTACTGGCCGAAGCCGAGCGTTGGCGCCGCAACCACCGGCGCGCCGAGCCGACGCTGTTGAGCGATGGGGATCCGCGCTCCGGCGACTCGGGCACCGATGCCGTCGGCCCAAAGGGTTCCTTGATCGCCGAGCACGGTGCCGTATCGGGGCGCCCGACGCGCTTTGCTGATGCCGAACAGGTTTCGCGTCAACTGCTCGTGCACGGATGCCGACCAGGGGTGCGGCTCGACCGAGCCGGCGCCGAAGAGTTGCTGCCCTTCCCGCTGCGCTGACCGGCGCACTCTCCGCGGAAGTGGCCGTCGCCGGGTCGGCCGGCACCTGATCCACCCCCGGCTTCGGCGGACCGCTGTAGGTTGCAAGACATGGCGATTCCCAAGGTTTGCGGCATCGAGACGGAATTCGGGATCTTCAACCCCTCCGCGCCCGACGCGAACCCGATCCAGCTCTCCAGCCTCCTGGTGAACGCCTACGTGACCTCGCTCGATCGCCCGTCGTCAAAAGTCGCATGGGACTTCGAGGACGAGCATCCCGGAAACGACGCACGTGGCTGGAATCTCGGCGGTTCGCTGCCACCCGAGGTTGAAACGCATCTCGTGAACGCCGTCCTCACCAACGGAGCGAGGTTCTACGTCGACCACGCCCACCCCGAGTACAGCGGTCCCGAATGCCGAGACGCGCTGTCCGCCACGCTGTATGACCGCGCCGGAGGCCGTGTCCTGCTCGACGCAATGGCCGCGGCCCGCGAGTCGCTTCCTCCCGGCCAG
>JANOHI010000191.1:0-2488 GCA_031406385.1 Acidimicrobiia bacterium | reverse complement strand
GACGGATGCTGCTATCGGTGGTGATGGTGCCGGGGGCCGGTATCAGGCGGAGCAGGGCCAGACTGGTCAGGCTCTTCCCCGAGCCCGACTCGCCGACCACGGCGGCAACTTCGCCCCTCTGCACGGAGAGGTCCAGGCCTCGCACGGCGTGCACCGAACCCCCGGTCACGTGGAACCTGACGTCGAGACCGCGCACCTCAAGCAGCGGCTCCGGTGTTGGAGAGCTCATCGACGAGCTCGCACATCGAACGCATCACGCAGTCCGTCGCCAAGGAAGTTGAACGCGAGGCCGATGGTCAGAATGGCGAGACCGGGGGCGACAGCCACCCACCATTGATAGAAGTACTTGGCTCCGTCGGTGATCATCGCCCCCCACTCGGGAGACGGTGGCTTCGCACCGAGACCCAGGAAGCTGAGCGTGGCGGTGAGGATCACGACCTGCCCGAGATCGAGCGTTGCATTGATGAGTGCTGGCGTGAAGGAGAGGGGGAGGACGTGCTTTCGCAGAATCCGGCTCGGCTTCGCTCCGATCGAAACGGCCGCTTGGATGTGATCGCGGTGTTTGATAGAGAGCACCTGCCCACGAAGTAAGCGCGCATATATCGGCCACCACACGATGACCATGGCGATGAAGGCATTCCGTAGGCCCGGCCCGAGCGCCGCAGCAACGGCCATGGCGAGGAAGATCGGCGGGAATGCAACGGTCACATCCACCAGACGCATGAGCACGGTGTCGAGCCAACCGCCGACGTAGCCGGCGATCGATCCGACGATGCTACCGATCGTTACCGCGCACACGATGACGGCGACGGAGATCGGCAGGGTCTGGCGCGCGCCGTAGAGCACTCGTGTGAACACGTCGCGGCTGAGGGCATCGGTGCCAAGCAAATGGGTCCAGCTCGGTGACTCCAGGCGGCCACCCACGGATTCGAGCGGACCGTACGGCGCCCACCACGACACGGTGAGCACGACCACGAACCAGATGAATGCCACGATGGCGCCACCGATGATGGTGGGTCTCCGAAACTCGGGTGACAGTCGGATGGGACTCCTCACAGGATCGCCGCTGTCATGAGAGTCGGATCTTCGGATCGGCGACGGCGTAGAGCACGTCGGTCACCAGGTTGGCGAGCAGGAACGCCACGCCGCCGAACAACGACACCCCGGCAACCGCCGGATAGTCGAGCGTTTGCGCCGCTTGCACCGCATAGGAGCCGATCCCGTTCCACTGGAAGATCGTCTCGGTCAACACTGATGCCGTGAGGAGCTGAGCGAACGAAAACCCGAGGATGGTGAGCGTGGGAAGCCACGCGTTGCGAAGCACGTGCGAACGCAGAACGGTGCGTTCCCGGAGACCCTTGGAGCGGGCGGTACGGACGTAATCGGCATGTAACTCGTCGAGCATCGCGGCGCGAACGAGGCGAGAGATCGAACCCATATAGGCCCAGCCGAGAACGAAGCACGGGAGGGCAAGTCGCTTGAGGCACTCCTTGAACAGGGCGAAGTCCCCGTCGATCAATGCGTCGACGGAATAGAACCCGGTGAACCGTGGCGGGGCAAGCGTTCGAGGGGGAAGGCGGCCAGGGCCGGGAAACCAACCGAGGCGCGCATAGAGGATGGAAAGGAACACCAGCCCGATCCAGAAGACCGGCAGCGAGGATCCGAGCAGTGAGAACAAACGCGCGCCATGGTCAATGGCGCGGTCCTTTCGGCTTGCCGCAACGGCGCCGAGAGCAACCCCTCCGACGCCGCCGATCAACAGAGCGCCGACACCGAGCTCCAACGTGGCGGGGAGACGCTCGCGTAGATCGGTGACGACGCTCTGTCGAGTGCGGAACGACGTACCGAGGTCGCCCTTCGACATGTTCTTCAGATACTTCCCGTATTGCTCGGGAATGGAGCCGTTGAGTCCCCAGCGGGCCTTGGCGGCATCGACCACCGCCTCGTTGTTGAGCTGGCGCTCTCCGACGATCGAGGCGAGCGGATTGGCTGGGATCAGGCGTGAGATTCCGAACGCGATGGTCACGATGCCAAGCAGCAGAAACGGCATCACGACCAGGCGGCGAAGGATGTACCGCCCCACTGCGTCAGGCCATCAGCTCTTGAGCCCGAGCAGGGCGAGGTCGAGGTTGCAGCATGCGCTGTAGTGCATGCCGGTGATGTCCGATGCGTGGGCGAGAACGAGCTGCGGGTTCACGATCGGGAAGATCACCGCGTCGTCGATCATCGCCTGCCCCAGGTCGGCATAGGCCTTCTCCTTGGCGTCGCCGGAAGCGGCGAGGGCGGCGGCGAGGCCGGTCACCTCGGCCTCGTTGAGCAATGGTTTCCCGGCAGCTCCGCCGCCACCTCGGCCAGCCCATGACGAATCGGGGATGGCACCGAAGTACTGCACGTATTGGCTCGAGTCGGAGTGGTCGGGGGCGAAGTAGACCGCAGTGACCGGAATGCCCTGCTTGTTGATCTTGTCGGCCCACTGAGGGAACTCGAC
>JANOHI010000190.1:0-39982 GCA_031406385.1 Acidimicrobiia bacterium | reverse complement strand
GCTCGATCGGCTACGACACCCCGATCGAACACGAAGCCAAGTACTACCGTCAACACCACCCCGGACAGCAGATCGCTCCCGGACAAAAAGCCCTCCACTAACCCCGGGGCGATTCACGACCACATCGGGCACCGCTGCCGGGTCACCCACCGGAGCCAACTCGACGAGCCACACCCCGTCACCGAAGTCGGGCACCAACTCGGCGGCGACCTGTACGGCGAGGCGGGTCTTGCCGACACCGCCGACACCGGTCAACGTCACCAACCGATGGGCCCGCACCAGTTCGATAAGTTCGCTTATCTCCTGGTCGCGGCCGACGAAACTCGTCGCCTGCACCGGCAGATTCCCCGGCACCGCGTTCACCGTCTTCAACGGCGGGAACGCTGTCGCCAGACCATCGGCACGCACCTGAAACAGATGCTCCACACCCGACAGATCCCGCAGCCGATGCTCACCCAAATCGAGCAGATCAACCCCACTCACAAGAGCGGCGGTTGCAGCGCTTACCAGCACCTGCCCACCGTGACCGACCGCCATCACCCGCGCCGCCCGATTCAACGCCGGCCCGAAATAGTCATCCCCCCGCTGCTCCGCCTCGCCCGTCGCGATACCCATCCGAACCGGCAACCCCAACAATCGCTGCGCAGCAACCGCCGCATCAACCGCGCCACGCGCCGACGTGAACACCGCGCACACCCCGTCACCGGTGTGCTTGAACAACCACCCGCCGTCGGCCTCGACCGCCGCCCGCAACACATCGTCGTGCACCGCCAACGCCGTCCGCATCCCATCCGGATCGGCTTCCCACCGACGCGTCGAGCCCTCGATATCGGTGAACAGGAAGGTGACCGTCCCCGACGGCCTCACACCGTCGGCGCCCGATCCCATAGCGCATTGTTCCACACGCCACTTGCGACACGCTTTCCACCACGCACGGCCACCACGCCAAAAAACCCCTCCCGCCGCCAACGCCGGCGCACGCTTTCGGGGCCCGTGTGCGAGCGACCGGAGAACGCCGACCCCACGTGGCGCCGGTCGACGTCGCAGCTCGATCAGACGGTGTGGATGGTAAGCCGGACACGGACCGCATCAGCGATCGCCCGGATGCGGGTGGGGTTCGACGTGATCCCTCCATCGCGGCGCCCCCCGAGCGCCAAGGCTTGCTCTGCAGCGGCCCGTCACGTGGGTGACCGGAAGTGTAGGAGTTCCCCCTCGGTCCGAGTGCTATCATAATGCAAGCATGCCAAACGTTCTTGTGCGCGATCTTCCCGAAGATGTTCATGCCGATCTGCAGCGTCGCGCCGAGGCGTCCGGCCAATCTCTGCAGCAGTACCTCGCCACTGAACTCACCCGGCTGGCACGCACACCAACCATGACCGAGGTCCTCGCCCGTATCGGTCGTCGCAAGGGCGGACGAATCGGTTTGGCCGAGGCGCTGTCCGACCTCAACGAGGTTCGTAGCGATCGATGATCGTCATCGATGCCTCCGTCCTAGCAAACATCGTCGGCGATGACGGCCCGACAGGCGAAGCCGCAAGGGCCCTCCTGGCCGCTGCGGGAGAAGCGTCGGCTCCTGACCTCGTCGATGTTCAAGTCGTATCGGTGCTTCGAAAACGCTGGCTCGCCGGAACGCTGAACGTCCGAAGATTCAGGAGCGCAGTTGTCGATCTGATCGATCTACCCCTCACCCGGTACCCCGCAGCCCCGCTGATGATCCGCGCCTACGAGCTTCGCGGAGACGTCACTCCGTACGACGCCACCTACGTCGCTCTCGCCGAGGGACTCAACTGCCCGCTCCTCACCGGGGACGTGCGCCTCGCGCGTGCGGCCGGACTCCGCTGTGAGGTCGAGGTCTTCAGTCCCTGAACCGCCTCTCTCTCGCTCCGGCGACCACGAGGCCGGGCGCCGTCTCGAAGTGCCGGCGGGCACGGGTCGTCTCTGCCATGCGTGTTCTCGGGAAGCGACACGCCAGGCACCGCGATCCCGTTGGTTGACCGGCCGGGTCGGAAGCGGTAAGAGTTCGAAGATGGTCTCTCGTACGGAATCAATCAGCTCACCTAGCGGTCCCCTGGGCATTCATGTGGAGCGGCCGGAGGGCGATGGCCCGTTCCCGGTGGTGGTCTTCTTTCACCATGGACCGGGGCTCGACGGGGGCGCGAAGAAGACGATGGCCCGGATCGCCGAATGGGGGTACTACGTCATATCCCACGACCGCTACCACCGCGCCGAGCCGTGGTACACGATGAAGAGCCGAAGCGACGAGGAGATGAAGAAGATGTTCGGCCTGGTCCTCGGAACCTCTGAGGCCGACGTGGCTGAGGACCTCGGAGCAGTTCTTGCGTGGCTGCCGTCGGATCCTGCGGCACGCGGCGAGTCGATGGGCTGCGTCGGCTACTGCATCGGGGCCCGTTCATCGCTGTGCACGATTCGTGATCGTGGCGACGTGTTCCGGGCGGCCGCCGGCCTCCATCCATCGTTCTGCACCACGGACGGTCCCGACTCCCCGCATCTCGCGGTGCCGTCCTACACGGGGTCGCTCTACATCGCCTTCGGGTCCGCCGACACGATGCAACCTGCATCGGCCAACGTTGCGCTCATCGACGCGACCAACGCGCTGGAGAAAGGCGAGGCGGAGATCCACGACGGTGCCGACCACGGCTTCTCCGTGTACGGCGGCGCATATCATGACGCCGCGGCGACGAGGTCCTACGAGCGGGTCAAGGCCATGTTCGACCGGGAACTGAAGGCCTGACACCCGGTTCCTGAAGAGCCGAGACGAAGGCGAGACGAGGCGCCGGTCGAGAAGAGCGAGGCACGAAACGGCGTGTCCCCGGCCCCGACGCCGGGCTTTGCGCGGTCGATCACGGACATGAGCAGCCTGCGGGCGCGGCGTCCCCAGTCGTTTCGTGCCTTCGGGTCTGGGTCAACGAAACCCATGAACGCGAACAGCTCGGCGTAGAGCTCTGTCGGATAGGTCTCGTAGACGTAGGACCCGGGGTCCTCTTTCGGCACTGCGTTGTCGTCCATCTCCTGGCGCGCCGTGTAACCGTCGTCACCTTTCGATTGCACCGGAGTCGACGAACTCGAACATCGACGTGTCGAGCCTTTTCAGCTGGCGTAGGTCGTCGTCGTTCCACCGCGGATCGGGCGCCCCGCTGACGAACCAGCCGCTTCCGTTGTCGGCCACGATGAGGCCGTAGGTCTTCATTGCTTCGAGGATCACTCTCGCCTGCCCGGTGTAGGTCGACAGGTCAACGTCGGCGCGCAGACGAATTCGGGCACCCATCGGTGGGAGCGACGCGTCGTTTGTACCCGCATGATGGCGGGCCGGATAGATGAAGCCCTTCTGGGTGGCCGGAAATGTCACCCGGATGGCATGGCGAATGGCACCGGCTTGAACTTCGTCGTAGCGGACGAGCCCGGGCAGGATCGGCAGTCCGGCAGCATCGGCCGACGTCCATCCCTTCGGACGCACGCTGTTCGAGCGGAGGTTGAAGATCGCGCCGCTCCCGGCCACCCATCCGCTACCGGCGCGACGCGCACCGAACAGCTCAAAGAGACGGCAGGTCGATCGTTGGACCACGATCACGTGCCGGTCGCCGCCTGCTTCGATCGGCGCACGCGTGGGGATGGGATACCGACCACCGTCGCTTTCAGCGGCAGCTTCGTCGAAGCGGACCTTCACACCGGGTTGTCCCGCGGGCACCACGATGTACGGAATACCGATCGTCGGGTCCGAACCGAAGTCGGGATGCAGCGTCGCCGAGCCTGCGTCGGTCGAGGCCAGCCAGGACTCGGAATCGCGGTGCACCGTCAACGAGGCAATGGATCGGTTCCAGGGATTGTCGGCCGGGAACACCGCACATCCGCCTACGATCGGAACGTTGGCCGCTGCTGCTGCGGTCGCCGACGGATTGGTCGCAGCCGATGCCAGGAGCGCGATGACCGCGCTCGACGTCAAGCTCGCCATCAACGATCGAACAGCCCTGCGCAACCTCAGCTCCCTCGAATCGAACTCAGTTGGGTCGTCATTCGAAGCCCTTGGCCAGGTCCCGGAACGGCTTGAGCACGTCGACCTTGCACGTCTTCAGCGTGTAGCTGCCAACCGCATTGCGGGCGGTGTATTGGCTGACCCTGTTCTGCGCGTCGTCCGCCGCGTCCCGAAGCCACTGGATGTCGTCCGCCGTGGTGATCGTGTCGATCCCTGCGACGAGCGATCGGTCGCCGAGCAGCGACATAATGAACAAGGCCATGTAGCCCTGCTGCGACTTCGGTGTGTTGGCCCCGAGAGGGATGATCAACCGCTTGGTCTCCAGGACCCACGCTTGATCGTACGGTCCCGTTTCTAACGTCTTCGTCTCGAAGGCCAGCCACGCTTTGGCCGCGGCGCAGTACTTCTTCGTGCTCGTCGCCGAGGTCTTGGGCTTTGCCGCAGCAGCGGCTGCGCCAGGAACACCGGCCGCTGATACGAGGAGTATCCCGAGAGACGTGAGCGCGTGGATGCGTCGCGTTCTCCGGTGCAGGCGGGTGGTCGACGACATGTGGGACTCCATTCTTCGGTGCTTCATCGGGTCACTTCTTCTTGGTGGTCTTACGGACGGTTGCCTTGCGCACGACGGCCTTCTTGGCCGGGATCACCGTGATCGAAACGACAGCCTCTTCGGACGTGGACGCACGATCACTCACCGTGAAGGTGAAGGCATCGGCCCCCACGAACCCTTTGTCAGGCACGTAGCTCAGGTTCGGGGCCCGTCCGGTCAGGCGACCGTGTTCCGGGAAGTCGACGACTGAATACACGAGCGTCGCACCCTCGGGGTCAGTTCCCTTCAACGCGAGTGCCGTTGACGTGTTCACCTTCACGACCGCGCTCTTTCCCACGGCGGTCGGGGGCCGGTTGCCCGACGACGCGGGCGCGGTGGTGGCGGCCGGACCCGACGCTCCTGCGGTGGGAGCCGGAGCGGGAACCGGTGGAACGGTGGGAGCGGGAACCGGTGCCGGAACGTTCACCGACTCCGTCGCCTCGTCTTTGACCTCGAAGTTGGGCGTCATCGCGGTGATCCTCAGCCGCACCGTGCCGGGGCTGTTCGCCCTGACCTCGATGAGCAACACATCCTTTAGCGCATTGAGTCCGCTCGCACCTGTGGACTGTGCTCCATTTGCCACGAAGACGAGGCCGCCCGTCATGTCCACCGAGACGAGGTATCGAAGGGTGTTGAACTGCTTTCCCGTCTCGACGGGCTTGAACAGCGAGCCGAGCAGCAGCGTCTGGCCGACCTTCACCGAAGCGGGGCCCGCCGCCGTTATCAGCCGGACATCGGGGGGAGGTGCAAGTATTGGCACGTCCACCGCTGTCACGGCCTCGTCGACGATTGCGCGGTTGTTGACAAGTGCTGTCACCTTGACCGTCGCGACGCCGGAACTCTTCGCCGTGACGGCGATGCCCAGCGCGAGCGGCAGCGCATTTCCTCCTTGTCGGATGAGCACCTGCGACCCCTCCGGGAACGTGAGCCCGCCCGTCAGTGTCACCACGACGTCGAGGTACTGGGGCACCACGCCGCTGATGGCGGGCGAGAACAGCGCACCGAGCAGCAGTGTCTGCCCGGGCGTCGCCGACACCGGGGCGCGGCCTGCTACCAGGACGCTTTCGGCGGATGCCGGCGGGGCGACGCCTGGCGCCATACTCAACCCGAGTGCCACGGCGCTGCATGCGGCGAGGGAACGGATCAGGTTCACGACGGCTCCTGGCGACGGGGGGCAAGTCTTTGAATGCAGTTCCTTCTGGAACGGTTCATGTCTTCACTTCTTCTTGGTGGACTTGCGGACGACTGCTTTCTTGGCGACGACCTTTTTGGCGGAGATCACGGTGACCGAGACGACCGCTGCTTCGGACGTAGAGGCACCGTCGCTCACCGTGAAGGTGAACGCATCGGTGCCGACGAACCCTTTGTCGGGCACGTAGCTCAGGTTCGGTGCCCGTCCGGTCAGCCGACCGTTCTCGGGAAAGTCGACGACTGAGTACGCAAGCGTCGCACCCTCGGGGTCAGTTCCCTTCAACGCGATCGCCGTTGGGGTGTTGGCCTTCACGACCGCGCTCTTGCCCACCGCCGTCGGCACGCGATTACCCGCAGGCGCAGGAGCGGGGTTCGCAGCAGGAGTGGGGTTCGCAGCAGGAGTGGGTTTCGCAGCAGGAGTGGGAACCGCGGCCGGCGTTGGCGTAGGCGTAGGCACAGCTGCGAGCACCTCGACCGTCACCGTCGCCCTCGCGGTCGCCGCCTCCTCTTGGCGGGTCTCGGTGGACGCCACGCTGAGCGTCGCTGTGCCGGGGCTCTTTGCCAGCACCGCCTCCGAATGCCGTTTGTTGTCCATGAACCAATTAACAAAATCTCCTTCCAACTCGCGCGATTGTGTGCCGTCCTCGAAGAAGAGGCCGCCCGTGAGCCTCAACCACCACCGCCTGCCTTCAAACGGTCCCACGAACACGAACTTGAACATCGCGCTGACCGGCAACCTCTGGCCGGACGTCGCGGAGACCGTGCCCACGGTCGCGAAGAGGACGTTCACGGCTGTCGCGGCCTCGTCGGTGAATGCGCCGTTGTTGACAAGCGCGATCACCTTGATGTTCGCAACACCGGAACTCTTCGCCGTGACGGGGATGCCGAGCGCGATCGGCAGCGCATTTCCTCCTTGCCGGATGATCACCTGCGTCCCGTCCGGGAACGCAAGCCCGCCCGTCAGTGTCACCACGACGTCGAGGTACTGTGGCACCCCTCCGTTGATGGCGGGCGAGAACAGCGCACTGAGCGGCAGTGTCTGGTTGGTAGTCGCGAGGAAGGTGCCCCGGGACGACACGAGGATACCGGCGGCGGACGCTGGCGGCGCAATGCCGGGAGCCATGCTCAACCCGAGTGCCACGGCGCTGCATGCGGCGAGAGAACGGATCAGCTTCACGACGGCTCCAATCGACGAGGAGCGAGTCTTGGAATGCGATTTGATCGGGAACGGTCCATGGCTTCACTTCTTCTTGGTGGCTTTGCGGACGACTGCTTTCTTGGCGACGACCCTTCTTAGCGGAGATCACGGTGACGGAGACGACCGCTGCTTCGGACGTAGAGGCACCGTCGCTCACCGTGAAGGTGAACGCATCGGTGCCGACGACCCCTTTGTCGGGCACGTAGCTCAGGTTCGGTGCCCGTCCGGTCAGCCGACCGTTCTCGGGAAAGTCGACAACTGAGTACGCGAGGGCCGCACCCTCGGGGTCAGTTCCCTTCAACGCGATCGCCGTCGACGGTTTCGCCTTCACGACCGCGCTCTTGCCCACGGCGGTCGGGGGCCGGTTGCCCGATGGACTCTCGTCCGGTTCGACCTCGACGTTTCGTCCGAGCCCGCACGGCGTGCGCCTCTTGCTGGAGGTGCCGTGCATCGTGATCGCCGACGACGCACCGCTGGTACGCAGAGGCATCGCCGGCCTGCTCGAACGCAATGGCGTCGATGTTCTCGCCGAGGTTGGCAACGCCGCGGAGCTCCACGCCGCCGTCGTCGGCTTGCGTCCCGACGTTGCGATCGTCGACATCCGGATGCCGCCAACGCACACCGACGAGGGCGTGCGGGCCGCCCAGCGCATCCGGAGGGAGGTTCCGGGCGTTGGCGTGCTGCTGCTCAGCCAGTACGTTGACGTTTCCCTCGCCTTACGGCTCCTCGATTCGAACGAGCGTGGCACCGGCTACCTCTTGAAGGAACGAGTCACCGACGAGGTCGAGTTGATCGACGCCTTGCAGCGCGTCGCCGACGGAGGCACGGTCATCGATCCCGGACTGGTCGGTGACCTCGTCGCCGATCAACCGCTGCGCGACGGGCTTGCCCAGCTCTCCACACGCGAACTCGCAGTCATGGAACTCGTCGCGGCCGGGCTGAAGGATCGTGCCATCGGCGATCGCCTGTTCCTCGGAACCAAGACGGTCGAGGCCCATGTCGCGTCCATCTTCCGCAAGCTCGGGCTCACGTCGAACCTGGAAGACAATCGGCGCGTCCACGCCGTGCTCTTCTACCTTCGGGAGCGAAGCGGTCCCCTCGCCTGAAGCGGTTCGATTCGACCCCGGCCCGGCCACGCTTCACGAAGTCGGGGTCGGGGTCGAAGGTCAACCGCGAGGATTACCGGTCACGGTCAGCGACGGCCCCGACGGCTATAGCCGTATCCGCCGCCGCTAAGCATCAGCACCAGAAACACGATGAGCAAGATGGTCCACATGATCTCTCCTTTGTTGTGGTTCCCCTTGTACCCATGGAGCACAGTCTCAAACGCGTGGTGATGGAGGAACTTCAGGGGGCTGGCATTGGCAACCTGCCGATGATTGCGCCGACGGCGAACACAAGGCCGTTCTCATCCACAACAGGAACATTGAGATGGAGCATGCTTCGTTGCTCCTACAAATACTTGCGCCGAAATGTCCAGAGTGCGATGGCCACGTCGCCAGCGGCCAAACTGAGTGGTATGCGTGCGATCCGCCTTCACTCGTTCTCGGGACCCCTCACCGTCGAGGACGTGCCCGACCCGGTTGCCGGCGCCGACGAGGTCGTCGTCGATCTGCTCTACGGAACGATCAACCCCCTCGACGTCTGGTGCTGTGCCGGCAACTTCGCCGCGCTCACGCCACTCCCCCACACGCCGGGCGCGGAAGGCCTCGGCATGGTGAACGGCAAGCGGGTCATCGTGAATGGCTCGGGGATCGGTATCGCCCGCCCCGGCACGTACGCCGAGAAGGTCGCGGTGCCGGCGTCCGCCGTCACCGTCGTGCCCGACGACCTCGACGAACTTCAGATGGCCTCGCTCGGCATTGCCGGCGTCACGGCCTTCCGCTGCCTCGTGAGCAAAGGCCAGGCGACTCCCGCCGACACGGTGCTCGTCACCGGGGCGTCCGGGGGCGTCGGTTCCATCGTCGTGCAACTGGCCCGACACCGCGGCATCCGCGTGCTCGCCCAGACGTCGAGCCCGGCGAAGGCCGACGAGTTGTTCGACCTCGGCGCCGACCGGGTGATCGTCGCCGCCGACGGGGCCGCTCTTCCTGCGGCGCTCGACGGCGAGGCGCCGACGCTCGTAGTCGACGGTGTGGCGGGCTCGTTCGTGCCGACGCTCGTCGATGTGCTCGCCCCGGAGGGCCGCTACGTGAACTACGGAACCTCGGGAGGCACCACCGTCACCTTTGATATGCGCACGTTGTACCGCAAAGGAGTCGTCCTCACGGGCTACACCGGACTTCGTGAGACGTCAAAGGACGACGCGTTTGACGCATTGTTCGAGGCCGTCCGCTCCGGGCACCTGCGCACACCAATCGATTCGGTGCTTCCGCTCGAGGCGGCCGGGGACGCGCACGCACGTATCCTCGATCGGAAGGTCGTCGGCAAACTGCTCCTGAATGTGCGCATCTGACCTGATGCAGCTCCGAGGGATCTTCTTGGACTTCGACGGTCTGATCACCGATACCGAAAGCGCAGTGCTGGCCTCCGCCGCCTCGATCTTCAGCGACCATGGAGCGAGCCTGCCCATCGAGCGATGGCTGAACGTCGTCGGCACTGCGCAAGCGCGCGGGTTCTGGGGACCGTGGCTGTCGGAGCAGACCGGCCTCGATCATGATCACGACGCGCTGTGGGACGAAGCGGAGCGGCGCAACATCGAGCTGGTCTCGGGACTCCTGCCGAATGCAGGTGTCGAGGACATGCTGCGCACTGCGCGATCCGCGGGCCTCGTGACCCGCGTGGTGTCGAGCTCACCGAGCACGTGGGTGGTGCCGATCAGCGAGCGGCTCGGCCTGCGTCCGTGGCTCGGCGGCTACACGACCCGTGAAGACGCGCCACGCGCCAAGCCCCACCCCGATCTCTACATCGCGGCCCTCGCCGCCACTGGGCTTCACCCCGACGAGGTCATCGTGTTCGAGGATTCGGCGAACGGAGCGAGGGCGGCGATCGACGCCGGTCTGCGGGTCATCGCGGTTCCCGGCCCGGTCACCATGCATCAGGACCTCAGCCACGCCCACCTCGTCGCCCCGACGATGGAGGGCTTGGCGATCTCCGACCTCCAAGACCTGTTGCACCGCTGACGACCCAATGTTCGGGGTCTGGGTAGCTGTAAGGAGAATAGAACGGCGCCACGCGCTGACCAGGGGAAACGCGAGACGCCGTTCGGCCATTCTCATAACGTCGTGGTGCTGCGCCAGCGGCATGGAACCTCTGAGAGCAACCGAGACCCCGAATTCCCTCGACCCTCGGCTCAGTGCGTTGCCCAGGACGGTGGACGTTTCTCACCGAATGCGCGCATACCTTCGGCAGCTTCGTCGGACGCGAACAGCTCACCGGACAGCGTGGCCATGGCCCGGAACGCGGCGCGGCGCGTGTCGTGGTCCGTCGTCGCCAACAAGCGTTTCGTGGCGGCAAGGGCGAGCGGGCCGCCGAGACGGAGCTTGGCTACGAGCTCGTCGGTCTCCGCGTCGACCGCGTCGGGCTCGACGACGCGGTTGACGAGACCGACCCGGAGTGCTTCGGCGGCGGTGATGCGCTCGCCGGTGAGGAACAACTCGGCCGCGTCGGCCTGACGCATCTTCGGGAGGCACACGACGCTGATGATCGCCGGAGCAACGCCGATCCGCACCTCGGTGAAGCCGAACATCGCCGTCGTCGGGGCGACGACGAGATCGCACGAGCACGCCAGGCCAAGCCCGCCGGCGAGGGCGCTGCCGTTGAGCTTGGCCACGACCGGCTTCGGGGCGTCGAGGATCTGTTCGAAGACCCGCACGAAGGTCGGGACGCCACCGTCGTCGCCACCCGAGGTCACGGTGCGGCGCTCCTTCAGGTCGGCCCCGGCGCAGAACACCGTGCCCGAACCGGTGAGGACGATCACGTGCACGGCCGGGTCGGCGATGGCTACTTCGAGCGATGCGGAGAGCGACTCCACCAGCTCGGTTGAGAGTGCGTTGCGGTTGGCCGGACGATTGAGGGTGATCGTGCCAACCCCGCTCGCGACGGCGAGAAGAGTTGCGGGACCGGTGACTTCCTCAGCGCTCATGGCACCATTCTGGCGGAGTGTGGTTGTGCCTCGACGACACGGAACCTGTGTGCGCGAACGACGACATCCGACATCGCCGATCTGGGCATCCCGTATGAGCCGGAAATCGCCGATCCGACGAAGAATCGGCGGTCCGGGATGCCGCACTCGGGCATGTGGGATGCATGAACGAGCGGAACCATCGCAGATCACTTCGGAGGGGGTTGATTCGGCCCCGAGACAGCGTCACCGTTGGCGTTGGTATGCCACTGCGAACATGCCGTCGGTGGCGCCGGGGAGAAGGAGCGCGCCGCGTCCGCATGGTCGCCAGCCGGGATCGCTCGGTGGGTCGAGGGCGACGAGATGAGGAAGGTGCTTCGCCGCCCACGCGTCGAGACCCTCGGTCTCCTTGCGCATGAACGTGCAGGCGCTGAACACGACGGTGCCCCCGGGGCGGACGGCGTCGACCGCGGCGTAAAGCAGTTCGCGCTGCAACACCACGAGCGCGTCGACGTCGGTCGGGGTGATGCGCCAACGGGCGTCCGGGCGACGGCGGAGCGATCCAAGTCCACTGCACGGGGCGTCGACGAGGACACGGTCGAACGAAGCATGAGGAAACGGCAGGAATCGCCCGTCGGCGCGAATGGTGGCGACTCTGGCTTTGAGTCCGAGCCGCTCGACGTTCTCCACCACCAACTTGGCGCGATGAGCGTGCAGTTCGACGGCGACCACGTAGGCGCCACGCCCGGCCATCGACGTGGCCTTTCCGCCCGGCGCGGCGCACAGGTCGAGGATGCGCTCACCGGGTTGCGCGCCGACGAAGCTGCCAACCCACTGGGACGCGAGGTCCTGCACGTAGCCGTCTTCGCGTTCGTGGGAGGTTGCCGGCACGTTCATCGCGCCGAGCACGTCGATGGCATCGTCTCGGCCGAGTGCATTGATGGCGGCGTCGATGATCCAGTCGGGGTAGCTGAGCTCCTCGCCGAGGTTGGCGAACGTCGGGGCAGTCTTCGCGCCGACGAGCTGGCGAAGGACCGCATTGACGAAGCCCTGGCCCCGACCCGGAGCGATCTCGACCGTCTCCGACACGGCGGCGTGGGCGGGAATGCGAAGGTGTCGGATTTGGTATGCACCCATACGGAGCACCCGCCGGACTTCGGCGTCGGGGGTACGGGAGATAAACGGGGCAAGCACGGCGTCGAGCTCGCGCTGCATTCGGACGGTGCCATAGACGAGCTCGGTGGCAAGTGCTGCGTCGCGGTCGGCGAGTCCCTCGCGCTTTGCCCGGACGAGCAGTTGCGGGAGCGTGAGGTTGGCGAAGGCGCCTCCGTCCACAGCCGCGAGTGCGGCGAGAGCGACCGAACGCGCCGTCGGCACGTGTCGGGTCGGGACGATTGGCCGCGGCGACGGGGCCGAGCGTTTCCCGGACTTGCCGGGCGCCCCGGTAGAACGAGTCATGACGCGGACACGCCAAGCACCTCGTCGGAGCCCGGGTGGAATCCGTTACGCCACGCGGCGACGTCCATCGTGGTCTTTCCCTCGGGTTGCACGGTAGTGAGCTCGAGC
The DNA here is from genome assembly GCA_031406385.1 of Acidimicrobiia bacterium. GTDB lineage: Bacteria > Actinomycetota > Acidimicrobiia > Acidimicrobiales > JANYDT01 > JANLQX01. The sequence goes on along the minus strand of JANOHI010000190.1, from coordinate 27,384 downwards.
CAGCCGTCACCGGAGGCCACGCAGGTCCCGGCGACCGAGCCCGGAACCGCATTGCTCGGCGCGCCATCAGGCGGAGAACCGGCGGGCACCGATGAGGCGCGAGCACTTTGAGACGTTTGCCGCGGAACGTGGTCCAGGCCAGGCCGAGTCGGATCAGACGGTGCAGCTCGACGGTCGGTCGGGACCACTCGATGCGGAACTCAGCGGGCTCCAGCTTCGCGGCGTGGGTGGCGTGTCCGGACTGCGGCTCCGGCGATCCGAGGGACGCGAAGCCGTCGCGGAGCGCGTCGACCAACACCTCCGTTCCGATGACGACAAGGCGATCACGAAGGGCCGACACCGGCTCGTCGGGATCGATCGGTGTGACCACGCGGCGGAAGACGGGGCCGGTGTCGAGCCCTTCCTCCAACCCCATCAGGCACACACCGGTCTCGGCGTCGCCGGCCAACAGCGCGCGTTCTACAGGTGCCGCCCCCCGCCACCGCGGCAGGAGAGAGAAATGGATGTTGAGGAAGGGAAGCGCGCGTAGTAAGTGGGGACGAATCAGCTTCCCGTAGGCAACGACGACACCGAGTTCGGCACCTCGGGCCACGGCGTCGAGCACGTCATCGACGTTGTCGCTGGTCGGGAGCCCGAGTTCCAGTGCGGCCGCTTTGACCGGCGACGGGGAGAGCGCGGATCCTCGGCCGCGTCGTCGGTCGGGCTGGGACACCACGAGCATCACCTCATGGCCGGCGTCGACCAGGGCCCGCAACGGTGGAACGGCAGCCTCCGGCGAGCCGAGGTAGACGAGCTTCATCGGCGCAACGTCATCCGACGCACCCACCACAGACGCCCCAAGAGGCGTCGACGTGGCGCGCATGGGCGAGCCGTCAACGCAGACCGGGAAGGCCGGGAAGGCTCAGGCCGCGCTTCTTGGTGACCGGCTCCGCGGCGATGCGCGGAACCTCGCGGTCGGGATCGTGAGCCGAGCCGTGCTCGAGGATGCGGGTGCGAAGGATCTTCATGCCCTCGGCGCGCTGTTCGTCGGCGAGGTGGTCGAGGAGGAGCACCCCGTTGAGGTGGTCGAGCTCGTGCTGGTACAGCCGGCTGAGCAGATCGGTCGCTTCGATGTCGACCTCGTTGCCGTCGAGGTCGTAGCCGGTCAGATGGATCACCCGGGGACGAATGATCTCCCACGAGAGACCAGGGACGGAGAGGCACCCTTCGTCGTAGCTCCACTCGCCGCTCGTCTCGCGGATGACCGGGTTCACGATGGTCTGGGCGCCGACGCCATCGTTCATGTCGTAGACGAACAGGCGCTTGCGAACCCCGACCTGCGGAGCGGCGATGCCGAGACCGGGGGCCTCGTACATCGTCTTGGCCATCTGCTTGGTCAGCTCGACGAGTGCCCCATCGACATTCGCGACGTCTTCCGCCACCTGTCGCAGGACTGGATCACCGAAGACACGAAGCGTTACACCCGACATGTCACCCAGCTTACCGGCGGTGGCTCGGAATCGAGCCCACGCCGGGTCGGCTCACGTTCACTGGGTCGGCTCACGTTCACTGGGTCGGGAGATGTGCGTTTGTGCACATATGCCGACCCAACGACGCCAGCTGACCCAGCGAGCGGAAGACTTGCCGACGCGTCAGGCGGTGAGCGCCTCGGCGAACGACGCGAACACGTCGACGTTTCGCGCCAGGTCGGCATCGGTGTGCAGGATCGACACCAGCCACTGCTCGTCGAGGCCGGGGGGTAGCAACAGACCACGGTTGATCCCCCAGACCCACTGGGCGTAGGCGAGCACGAAGTCGGTGCCCTTGTAGTCGCGGTAGTTGCGGACCGGTGTGCGTGACCAGGTGACACAGCCCTTGGCTCCGAGACGGACCGTGTGGGCTGGCAGGTCGTGCTCGGCGATGATGGCGTCGAACCGGTCGACCATGGCGTTGTTCGCGGCGATCGTGGCGTTGATCGCCTTCTTGGTGCAGATATCTCGCAGCACGGCCTTGCAGGCCGCCATCACGAGCGGGTTGCCGTTGAACGTGCCGAGGTGCAGCACGCTGCCGTCGGTGATGCCGGCCATGATCTCGGCGCGGCCGCCGAAGGCGCCGACTGGGAGACCGCCGCCGATCGACTTGGCCAGGCACAGGAGGTCGGGCGTGACCCCGAAGTGACCGCTGGCGCCGCCGTAGCCGGCCGTGATCCCAGTCTTCACTTCGTCGAAGATGAGCAGGGTGCCGTGGCGCTTGGTGATCTCGCGGACCGCAGCGAGGTACCCGTCGTCGGGCAGACAGATGCCGATGTTCTCCATTGCCGGCTCGACAATGAAACAGGCCACATCGCCCCGGGCGAGTTCGCGCATCAAGGCAGCCGGGTCGTTGTAGGGCACCACGCCGACGTCGTGGAGCACGCCCCGGGCCAGCCCCTTGGTGGCGGCAACGGGGGTGGGGCGATCGGCGGGGCCGGCCTTGTCGAGCGGCGGCTTCATCGACACCATGACCTCGTCGTGGTGTCCGTGGTAGCCGCCTTCGACCTTGACGATGCGATCGCGTCCGGTGAAGGCACGAGCGGCACGGATGGCGTCGTGGGTGGCTTCGGTGCCGGAGTTGGTGAAGCGCCACATCGGCAGGTTGAACCGGTCGCGCAGCAGTTCGGCGACGTCGGCGTTGTCGGTGCAGGGGGTGACGAACAGCGTGCCGCGGGCGATCTGCTCGTGCAGGGCCTGGGCCAGGATCGGGTGGCTGTGGCCGCTGAACAGCGCGCCGTAGCCCATGTTGAAGTCGACGTAGTCGTTGCCATCGAGGTCGACGAGGTGCCCGGCGTAGGCATGGGAGGCGACCACCGGGTGAGGGTCGTAGGCCTGGAACGACGAGGGAACACCACCAGGCAAGGACACCCGAGCACGCTCGTTGGCCTTCAGTGACGCACTGGTTCGTTTGCGGTAGACCACGAGCTCCTGCTCGGTGATCTCCTGGGCCCGCCGGCGAAGGCGAGCATCGAGCGACGGGTCGAGAACAGTGATTCTGTTCATCCGTAACACCCCCTTAGGGTACGAATATCGTAGCGCACGGGCTCTGGCTGAAGCCGATTCGCAACAATTGTTCGCGAATCCGAAACAATCCGCAGTACCGACCCCTTTCCGTTCCCCCTACGTTTCCCCACGTCAGCCACGGTGTTTGGGGGTTTGCGGGCCCGGTTCGCCCGTATCGTCGTTTCCGTGCCGTTTCGACCCCTGGGCGACCCTGATCGCTTCCCGATCGACGAGGTCACAGGTCAGGTGGTGCACGCATTGGCCGCAACCGGGGTGGCGATCGTCGTCGCGCCACCGGGCGCCGGCAAGACCACTCGTCTCCCGCTGGCCGTCCTCGACGCTCCGTTCGCGAAAGGCGGGATGGTCGTGCTCACCCAACCCCGGCGACTCGCCGCCCGCATGGCCGCCGAGCGCCTCGCCGAGACCGTCGGGACTCGCGTCGGCGAGGTCATCGGCCTCCGCACAGGCGAAGAAACCAAGGTCAGCGCGCGTACGAAGCTGACAGTGATGACGGAGGGTGTGCTCGTACGCATGCTCCAGAGCGACGCCACGCTTGGCGGCGTCTCTACCGTGCTCCTCGACGAGGTGCACGAGCGAAGCCTCGACATCGATCTCGCCATGGCGCTGTTGCGTGATGTCCGTTCGACGCTGCGACCCGACCTCCGCGTCGCGCTTCTCTCGGCCACGCTCGACGACACCACGCTGGCCGCCGCATTTGGCGCCCCCGTTGTGCGAAGTGACGGACGGACCTTTCCCGTCGAGCGGTTCTGGGAACCCGTGCTCGTGGCCGAGCTGGCGAAACGGACGGCCGAGATCGTGGCCCGTGAAGTGGCCGTGCTGCCTTCACCCAGCACCGCTCTGGTGTTCGTGCCCGGGCGCGCCGAGATGCACGCCGTGATCCGGGAGCTCGACCGCCGAGGGCACCCCGCCACATCGATCCTTCCCCTGCACGGCGGCAGCTCGCGGATGGAGACCGCTGCTGCGCTTCGCCCCCTCGAGCCTCGGGAGCGGCGCGTGGTGATAACGACGAATGTTGCCCAGACGTCGCTGACCCTTCCTGGCGTGCTGCTGGTCATTGATCAGGGGCTCATCCGCCGGAACGTGACGAACCCGTCGACCGGCCTTTCTCGCCTGGCTGTCGAGCGGGTCTCAGCGGCCACCGCAACGCAGCGTGCTGGTCGTTCCGGACGAACCTCTGCCGGCCGAGCGATCGCGCTGTGGTCAGAGACGGAGCACCGCTCGCTTGACGAGTTCGACCGTCCGGAGATCGAGCGGGCTGAGCTGACTGATGTGGTCCTCGCATCGATGGTGTGGGGCGCTCGGTCGATCGACGCGCTGTCGTGGGTCACGGCGCCGCCGGGCGCGGCATGGGAGGCAGCCGCCGTCACGCTCGAGTCGCTCGGCGCGATCGACCAAGACGGCATGCTCACGCCGATCGGCGAACGCATGGCGGCGATGCCGGTGAGCGCGCCGCTCGCCCGCGTTGTCCTCGGGGCGTCGGTTCTGACGCCCGCCCTGCGGCGTGAGGCCATTGCGCTTGTCGCGCTCCTGGCGAGCGATCGCCGCGCCTCCACGCTCCGACTCGACGAACAGGTCGAGTCGCTGGCCGCTTGGCTCGGTCAATCCCATCGCCACGGAGCTCGTGACGATGCCGAACGTCTTGCCCAACGCCTGCTCCCCCTCATTCCGAGCGAGGCATTCGACACGGCCGTACGGTCCGTTCCCGGGCTCCTCTCGCTTGCGCTCCCGTCGCGCATCGCGGCCCGTCTCACCGCCAACGCCGCGCGCTACCGCTTTGCCGATGGCCTCGAAGCCGAGCTCGGCGAGCATGACCCCGTTCGCGGCGCTGCGGCCATCGTGGCGACAGAAGTCGACGCCGACCGTCGCCGCGGTCGGATCTTCTCCGCTCTGGCCGTCGACGTCGCCGAGCTCGAGCTCCTTCACGCCCATCGGCTCACCGCCTCCACGTCGACGCAGCTCGACGGTGACGCACTCGACGGCACGGTGTCGTCGGTGAGGGAGGTCCGGCTGGGCGCAGCGGTCCTCAGCCGGGCCACGGTCACCCCGTCACCGGACGACATCGCCGTCGCCGTGCTCGAGCGTCTGGATGACGCCACGATCAGTCGCTGGACGAACGGCAGCCTGCTCGAGTCGCTCGCCCCACGGGTGGCGTTCGCCGCCGCCCGCGACGCACTGACCGGTGCCGCCCCCGCATGGCCCGATCTCTCCCCAGCCGCCATGCGTGAGACCGCAAGCGAGTGGCTGGTCCCGCTTCTCACCGCCGCCGCCGCTACCGCCCGCCGCCCGATGCGCGTCATCTCCCCGAACGACGCCGTGGCGTTGCTGATGGACCGCTCCCAGCGCCACGAGCTCGATCGGCGCGCCCCTGAGAGGGTGACCCTTCCGACCGGGCGTCATGTCGCCGTCGATTACGCCGGAGGGGCCGGACCGACGATCCGGGCCAAGCTGCAGGAGTTCCTCGGCACGCGTTCATCCCCGACTGTTGACGGCGTGGCGTGCGTGATCGAACTGCTCGCACCCGGCGGGCGGCCGGCCGCGATCACCGATGATTTGGCCCGGTTCTGGGAGGTCGGCTATCCCCATGTGCGGGCTGAGCTACGCGGTCGTTATCCCAAGCACGACTGGCCGGCCGATCCCCTCGCTGCCGCTCCGCAGCGCGGGGTGAAGCGGCGAAGCTGACAGAAGGACCGATGCGGACCGCACAGGGAATGCAGGGGACCGGTGGACAGTCCGAATCGGTGGCACGATGCACAACGACGAAACGACCTCAGGAGGCTGAGCATGAACGCTGGCGCCGAAACCCTTCACTCCCCCGGCGCCACTCTGCTCGACGCCGTTCGTGCGCTAGGAGACACGATCGAGGCCGATGCCGAGGAGATCAGCCGTGAGCGCCGGTTGACCCCGCGGGTTCTCGACGGGCTTCGCACGGCCGGCGTGTTCCGCATGCCGGTCCTGCGCGAGCACGGGGGGCTCGAGCTGTCGCCGCTGGAGATCGTCCGCGTCGTCGACGAGCTCGCTTACCACGATGGCTCCACCGGGTGGGTCTCGATGATCTGCTGCGACAGCGGCTTCTATGCCAGCCTCCTTCCCGATCAGTCCGTGGCCCGAGGGCTGTTCGCCGACCCGGACCTTTTGACGTCGGGATGGCTCTCTCCGGTGGGACGCGCCGAGATCGTCGACGGCGGATTTCGGGTGACCGGACGCTGGTCCTTCGGGAGCGGAGTGCTGCACGCCGATCACGTGGTCGGTGGGTGTCTGGCCATGATCGACGGCGCGATGCAGTTCCTCGACGGCAAGCCGTACTACGTCGCGGTGATCCTCCCGAAGGAAGACATCGTCATCCACGACGTGTGGCACACCACCGGACTACGCGGGACGAGCAGCAACGACTACTCGGTGACCGACGCCTTCGTGCCGTCGGCGCACGCGTTCAGTCCATTTGCGGTGCCCGACGCAAACCCGCCGCTGCACTCGTATCGCGGGCTCATCTGGGGGAAGCTGACGGGGGTGCCGACCGGCCTGCTGCGGCGGGCCATCGACGAGTTCGAGACGCTGTGCACCTCGAAGATGTCGATGACCGGAACCTGGCTCAAGGACGAGCCGCGCGCCCAGGTCGCCATCGCCGCCTCGAAAGCCGACCTCGACGCCTGCTACGGGCTGATCGATCGCACGCTCGGGTCAGTGTGGGCCACGCTGGAGTCCGGTGAGCAGCCCTCGGTCGACCAACGTGCGGCGCTTGCCCGAACGGTCGTGTGGGTCGCGCAAACCGTACGGGCGTCGATCGAACGACTGGCGGAAGAAGCCGGCACCGCAGCGATCATGGAGGACAACGTGTTCGAGCGCATCCGGCGCGATGCCACGATGATCACCCACCACGTGGTCGGGCAGCGCAAGTCGTTCGCGCTGTCGGGGCAGATGTCGCTCGGCATCACCCAGGCGTTTGCGATCTTCTAAGGGTCCGCCTCAGGATGGGGCGCGCGTTTGTGGCGAGGACCGGGCGTTCGTGGCAAGGACGCACAAGGCGGCGCCTGTCTCGTCCAACCGCAAGGCGGAGGACCCCGCCACGGACGTCTGGGGCCGTCAGGAAACGCCGCAGTTACCCTGCGGCGGACCCTAGGCGGGCGCAACCATGTGACGTGTGACACGATACCCGTCGCCTACAACGCGCTTGGAGTGTCGATGGAACAACAGCTCGTCAGCTTCCTGCAACGGGTCATGCCCGATGCTGATTCCGTAAGGGTCTCGGGCTTCGCCCCGATCCCGGGTGGTTTCTCCCGGGAGACGTTCCGCTTCGACGCCGTCGTGGTGCGAGACGGGGCTGAGGAGACGCTTGCGTTCATCCTCCGCAAGAACCCGCCGGACGTGGTGGCCCTGTTGCAGACCAGCCGCGAAGTCGAGCATCAGCTGATCGAGGCGGTGCGGGCACACACCACGATTCCGGTGAGCCGGAGTTACGGCGCCGAGATGGACACCAACGTGTTCGGCGAAGCGGCGATGCTCATCGAGCGGATGCACGGCAGCGGGCAGACGAGCAACCTCTTCAACGAGGGTCCGGACGCCCACCAGGCCGACGACGTGATGCGCCACCTCTGCGAGGTGCTCGTCGAGCTTCACACCACCGATCTTGCGAAGCTCAACGTCGGCGGGCAGTTGAGCGATCCCCGCGGCGTCGGCATCGACACGACATCGTGGGACGCATACATGGACTCCACGTTCGAGTACTACATCTCGTCGTATCCCTCGATTGCCTATGACCCCGCAGCGATGGTGCTCCTCGATGCGTCGCTCACCCTGCGACGCAACAAGCCGCGTCCGCTCCCCTTGGTGCTGGTGCACGGCGACTTCAACCCGGCGAACTTTCTCTACCAGGACGGCAGGGTCACGGCATTGATCGACTGGGAGAATTCCCGCGTTGGCGACCCCCGCGAGGACCTGGGCTGGATGGTGGCCATGGACAACATGAGCAACACCTCCGTTATGGCGCACCCGACCGACGAGGGCGGCTTCCTCGCCTATTACAACAAGCTCACCGGATGGAACATCACACCCGAAGAGCTCGGCTACTTCATCATGTTCGGCACGATGAACATCGCAGTGCCGGTCACGGATGCCGTGCGCCGCCGGGCGGCGAAGGAGAACGAGGTCTTCTTGAACCTCTATCTGATCCAACCGAGTATTTCCACCCTCATCGCGTTCACCCAACTTCTCGGCTATCCAGGAGCACCCGCATGAACACCAACCCCGGTATGGACGGGATGATCGAAGGCGTCATCGTCGGCATCACCAACGAGCTGATCCCCTTCCTCTCCAACGAGAAGGCCGTGGCCACCGCGATGATGATGCAGTCGATTCTCCAGGGAGTCCGCCAGACCCTCCCGGTCTACGACTCGTACCTGGTGCTCGAGCACAACGACATGACCGCCACGTTGCGGACCGCCGCGGCGGCACTCGACGGCGTCGCCGGCGACGAGGCCGCTCGTGTGCGTGAGCGGGGGGCGACACTCGGTGCACTCGCCGACCTGCCGGCACCTCCCGACTCCACCGCGGTAGCGCGTGCCTACAACGAACTCGGGCGCGCCCTCGAAGCGAACATCTCCGACCTCGACGTGATCCAGCGCGCTGGGGGCGCCGACGCTGCCGCTGCCGACAAGGCGCTCGCCGCGGTGCGAGGTCACCTCGCACCGAGGTACCTCCGCGACTTCTCCACGTTCACCCTCGCCGGCGGCTTCATCGGCCGCAGCTGAGTCATCGGGCCGGCGCTGACCCGTGGGTTGGCGCCTGACTGCCGGCGAAACGATGTCGCCGGCCCGGACCTTGCGAACGCCAGCCGGACACGCACCCAGCGCGACCGCTCGCGATCCGTCAGTAGCCCAGGCGGTCGAGGGCCTTCGGGCGGCGCTGCCAGTCGCGGTCCACGCGCACGAAGAGGTCAAGGTACGCACCCTCGGGGAGCTGGGCGCGGACTGCGGTGCCGACGGCCTTGACCAACGAGCCGTTCTTGCCGATGACGATCGGCTTCTGCGAGTCGCGCTCCACGATCACTTCTACGCGCACATACGGCCCTTTGCCCTCGCGCTCCTCCCAGTCAGTCACCCGGCAGGCAATCGAGTGCGGAAGCTCTTCGGAGGTGTGATGGAGGAGTTGCTCACGGACGAGTTCGGCCACCCAAAACGTTTCCGACATATCGGCAAACACATCAGTCGGGTAGAACGCCGGACCGTGGGGCATCCGTCCGATGATGGCCTCCGTGAGCACGTCGACACCCTCACCCGTCGCCGCCGAAACCGGGAAGTATTCGGCGAACTCGAAGTCACCCGATGTCCTGAGCATCGCGAGCACTTCGTCTCGGCTCGCCGCGTCGAGCTTGTTGACGATGAGGAATGCCGACTTCGGCGCCCGAGCCGCCACGAACCGGTCGCCTTTGCCCAGCGGCATCGTGGCGTCGAGCACCACGCAGACGAGATCGACATCGCCGATCGACGAGGTGGCGGCGGTGTTCGTCCGCTCGCCGAGAAGGGTCCGAGGACGCATCATGCCCGGCGTGTCGACGAAGATCACCTGAGCATCGGGGCGATTGAGGATCCCCCGTATCTGAGTGCGTGTGGTCTGTACCTTGTCCGATACGATCGACACCTTCGTGCCGATGATGGCATTCACCAACGTCGACTTCCCGACGTTGGGCCGCCCGACGAACGAGACGAATCCGGAACGGAACGAACTTCCGCGGGCGCCGGCCGCCTCGGGGTCGATCGGCTGAGTATCGCCCGTCAACCCATCGGCGGCATCGCCCGTCGACCGGTCGGGCCGGTCAGTTGGATCGGGCATCGCGGGGCCGGCCATCGCCCTACTGCTCGGTGTCGAGTGCACCGGAGTCGTCGCCGACGTTGGCGACGCGACTGATGCGAACCCGACCGATCCGGCGACCTTGGACTCGCTCGGCGCGGAGCAGATGCTTTTCGTAGCTCACCGTCTCGCCCTCGTGCGGGACATGACCGAGCTGGTTGAACAACAGACCACCGACAGAGTCCCAGTCTTCCGACGGCCACTCAACGCCGAGCAACTCATTCAGCTCGTCGATGAGCATCGTAGCGGTGACGATGTGGTCGCCGTTCGGCAGCTTGAGGACCTGCGCCTCTTCCACGTCGTACTCGTCGACGATTTCACCGACCAGTTCCTCGATGAGATCTTCGAGAGTGACGAGTCCGGCAGTTCCGCCGTATTCGTCGAGGACGAGACACATGTGGAACTTCTGGGTCTGCATCTCCCGCATCAGCTCGCTGACCCGCTTCGACTCAGGGCAGAAGCGCGCCGGGCGCACGATCGACACGACCGGAGCATCAGGCTTCCCGTCACGCAGTGCCCGCATCAGGTCCTTGGCGTAGACCACGCCGGCGATGTCGTCTTTCGACTCGCGAATGACCGGGATCCGCGAGAACCCCGCGCTGATGGCAACGTCCATCACGTCTTCGATCGACTTATCCGCCGCGACCGTGATCATGTCGGTGCGCGGCTTCATCACTTCGCGAACGATGGTGTCGCCGAACTCGACGATCGAGTGGATCATCTCGCGCTCATCGCGCTCGATCACGTCGTCGTCGAGCGCCGCGTCGGCGAACGCCAGGAGCTCATGCTCGGAGGTCATCGGCGCGTCGTCGATGCGCCCCGGAAGAATGATGTTGCCAATCCCGACGAGACCCTTCGTCAACAACCGGACCGGCGGAAAGCTGGTCAGCGTCAGTACAAACGGAGCGACAGCGAGCGACACCTTGTCGGTGTTTTTCAATGCGTAGTTCTTCGGACCGAGTTCGCTGAAGATGAAGATGACAGCGAGTTCGAGGGCGATCGCAACAATGACGCCCCAAGCACCGAAGACTGGTTCGACGAGAAGACCGACGATCGTCGACATCGTGAGGTGCGAAAACAGCACGATGAGCAGCAATGGGCTGATGAACTTCTCGGGAGCTTCGACAATTCGGACCACGGCCTTCGCACCGCGGCGGCCGTCTTCGAGAAGGCTCGCAGCACGCATCCTCGATATCCTCGTCAGCGCGGTCTCCGACGCGGCAAGCAACCCCGAGAACACCACGAGGAAGAGCACGAAGAGGATCTGCAGAACTTGGGATGTCCCGAATGACGCCGACGAATCCGGCGAAGCAGCAGCGAGAAGCATCGAACTCACGGTTTGACCTGACTTGATGCACGATGGAACTGGCTGAGCAGTTCCCGCTCGCGGGCTTCCATCAACTCTGCCTCGGCGTCGTCCATATGGTCCATTCCGAGGAGGTGCAGAATGCCGTGCACCACAAGCAGTGCGATCTCGTCGTCGAGTGTGCCGTCGTGGTGATCGGAGGCGTGTTCGGGAGCGTTCATGGCGGCATACGACGGGCAAACGACGACATCGCCGAGAAGGAGTGGAAGCTCGTCGTCGTCCTCATCTTCGGTGCGGGCTGGGAGAGGCATGCCCACGGGAGCGGCGATGGCCAGCGGCGGAATGTGCCGAGGTGAAGCTTCCTCGTCGATCGGGAAGGACAGCACATCGGTCGGCCCGGTCTTGCCCATGAACTGGAGGTTGAGCTCGGCGATCGACGGCTCATCGATGAACAGTAGTGACATCTCGACACCCTCATTGCTCCGGTCGACACCCTCCGCCGCGAGAACCTGAACGGCGAGACGCAGCCAACGATCGGTGTCGATCAGATGATCAACCTGTTCGTCGGCTACGAACACTTCGATGTTCATCGCAGCCTGTCCGAGGTAGGGAAACGGTGACGGTCACCGCATTGATGAGAGCCCTTCATGAGTGGTGCTCCTTGGGGAGAGTCCGACGCCGGCCGACACTTCTGAATCGTCCGATCATGAAGACGCCTTCGTACGCGCGCTTTGCAGTTCGTCATTGCGTTCGTAGGCGTCAACGATGTCGGCGACGATGCGATGACGAACAACGTCGGACTTTGTTAAGTACACGAATGAAAGACCGTCGATGGTCCCGAGGATGTTCTCGAGACCGGCGAGACCAGACCGCTCGCCGCGAAGGTCAACCTGGGTCACGTCGCCGGTGATGACGACCTTTGAGCCGAACCCGATGCGGGTGAGGAACATCTTCATCTGTTCGGGTGTCGTGTTCTGGGCCTCATCCAGGATGATGAAGCTGTTGTTCATGGTGCGGCCTCTCATGAACGCCAACGGCGCAACTTCGATCACGCTTTTCTCCATGAGTTTCGCGGTGCCCTCGGGATCGAGCATGTCGTAGAGCGCGTCGTAGAGCGGGCGCAGATATGGGTCGATCTTGGCCATCAGGTCGCCGGGAAGAAACCCAAGCTTCTCCCCTGCTTCCACTGCGGGCCTCGTCAAGATGATTCGGCTGACCTGCTTGGTCACGAGCGCGTGCACGGCGAGGGCGACAGCAAGATAGCTCTTCCCCGAACCGGCCGGCCCGATCCCGACGGTGATGATGTTTTCGTTGATGGCATCGACGTAGCGTTTCTGGCCACTTGTCTTGGCCTTGATCGACTTGCCCTTCGACGATCGCATCGCCTCGGTCGACAGGACTTTGCTCGGACGTTCGTCAGCGCGGACCATATCGATGCTGCGGCCGAGGCCGGCGTCGTCGATGGTGATGCCGGCTTCGAGGAGCACGATCAATTCCTCGAACAGTTTCGTGGCCTGCTCAGCAGAGGGACCTTCGAGGGTGATCTCGTTTCCACGCACGTGGATACGGGTGTCGGGGAACGACGCCTCGATGCGCCGCAGGTGCTCGTCACGCGACCCGGCGAGGCGGGCCATGAGGTGGTTGTTCGGAACGAACACCTTGCGGGTGCCGGTGCCGCGTGTTGCGGTCGTGCGTGTTCCGGTGGAATTGGTTTCGGTCATGGTGTCGGGAGGAAGGCAGGTTGCGCCCGGCGAGATCGATCTGGCATGGACGTCATGCCCGGAAGGGGGGCCACCCCATCGGACGACCGCCAATCACGTGCATGTGGAGGTGGGCGACGCTGTTGCCTGAGTCGGCGCCGACGTTGAACACCAAGCGGTACCCGGAGGCATCGATGCCGTCGAGACGGGCGACTTCCTGGGCGGTGACGAACATATCGGCCATGTCGGCGGCGTGACCCGCGGTGAGCACCCCGGCGTGTTCGACATGGCGCTTCGGAACCACGAGCACGTGGGTCGGTGCCGTGGGTGCGAGATCACGGAACGCCAGGGAGAGATCGGTTTCCGCCACCTTCGTCGCCGCGATTTCGCCGGTCACAATCCGGCAGAACAAACAATCCATGGCCATACCAGGGTACTCGGTGTCGTCGGTTGTCTCGGTGAACCCGTGTGAGCCTGCGCAGGGGACGCCTCGCCGGGTCGGTGGTCGGGTGGGACCGGCCGTCCACCTAGCCGCCACCGGTCTCTACGCTCGGAGCCGCTTCGCCCTCCTCCCCTCCCCACTCCCGCTCCACCGACAGGTCACCCGATGCCCGAAGGCCACACGATCCATCGACTTGCCCGGGACCACACCCGCGACTTCGCGAAGCGCCAGGTCACGGTCACCTCCCCTCAAGGACGCATGGCCGATGGTGCTGCGGTGGTCGACGGACAGGTTCTTCGGGCCATCGATCCCTACGGAAAGCATCTCTTCTACCGTTTCGCCCCTGTCGGCGCCCGGGCCCGCAAGGCCGTCGGAATCGATCCACGCGTAACCACGATCCACGTCCACCTCGGCCTGTTCGGCAAGTTCAAACGCACCGCAGCGCCGGGCGACACGCCCCGAGACACCGTCCGGATGCGCATCGTCGGGGAGAAGTGGGCAGTTGATCTCACCGGCCCGACCGATTGTCGGATCATCGACCCCTCCGAAGAAGGGGTGATCCGGGCCCGCCTCGGCCCCGATCCGATCCGCGACGATGCCGACCCCGAACTCGCCTGGGCGCGGATCGTCAAGCGCAAGTCGACCATCGGCGAGGCGCTCATGGATCAAAAGGTGATGGCCGGGGTCGGCAACGTCTACCGGGCCGAGTCGCTCTTCGTCCACGGGATCCACCCGAATCGCGCCGCCAACGAGGTGACTCGGTGGGAGTTCGACGCGCTCTGGTCGACGATCGTCCGGATGCTCCGCCAAGGGGTCGAGGACGCCCGCATCATCACAGTCGGCGACGACGAGTTGGGGATGGACGGCGTGCCACGGCGACGGATCCGCAGCAAGGAAGCGGTCTACGTCTACAAGAAGGACCACTGCCGGCGTTGCGGCACGCCCATCCAGCGCTGGGACCTTTCCGGCCGCTGGGCCTACGCCTGCCCCACCTGCCAACCGAGTTGATCCTCCACGTTCGTGACGTTCTGGGTCAGCTCACGCCATTGGGTCGGGACTCGTGCACCTAGGCGCTCCGGTTGTCCCAGAACGCTCGGCCCGACCCCAGAACGACGGTCGGTACCCACCGCGCGGCACGCTGGCGCAGGACTGGCCACCGCCAGGCACGCTGGCGCAGAACGCGCCGTAGCCGACCCGGACCGCTGGGGACGAGGCCATCGTTCGGAATGATGGGCCGCCCGCCGTCATGATTGTTTCTGAACGACGCCGCAGAAGTGAACGGCCGTTCATCACACTCAGTGACTATGGCGTCGTCGAATGATGGTGCAGCAGGTCTCGCCCGTTCCGTGACGCGCGCTGTTCGGCCGGCGTCACCGGACGAGCCCTTGCGGTCGCTGCTCGATGAAGAGCGGGCCGAAACGTCAACCGAGGAGCGCAGCGCTCTGCTGTGGCGGGAGCGGGTCGATCAGGAGTCGATGACGCTCCGTGGTGTGCTCCGCGCCGCCGCCGAGTCCGGCGCATTGGGGCGGTGCGTGCTGCGAAGCGGACCGGTTCGCCACGGCGTGGTCGGCTCCGTTGGCGTCGACGTGGTCGAGCTCTTCGACCGCGGCGGCCAGCTCGTGCTTCTCGCACTGGGGCAGCTCGACGCCGTTCGATTCTCCGGCACTCGCCTCCTCGCATCCGACGCCGAAGCGTCGACGTCGACCCTTCGGTCGTGTCTTGTCGCGCTCGCCGACGAGCGGGCAGATGTGCGGCTGCTCCTCCACGGCGGCGTCAGCGAACAGGGTTCGCTCGTGGCGTGCGGGATCGACGTGGTGGTGTTGCGGTCGTTCGAACGCGACCTCGTGTACGTGCCGCTCAGCGCCCTGTGCGAAGTCGTGGTGGTCGCTCGATGAGCCCCGACCCCGACGCAACGCTCAGTACACGTCAGCGGCGGCGCCCCTGGCTTCCGGATAGAGATGATCGAGCGTTCCCGGCGCGATCCGCGACGACTCGATGAACGCATCGACCTCATGCTCGCGAAGACGGATCACCCGGCCGAACTTGTACGCCGGCACCAACCCTTCGTCGACGAACTTGTAGAGGGTGCGGAGGGAAACGCCGAGACGTTCCGCCGCTTGATTGGAACTCAACCACTTCGGTTCCTGGGCCATCTCATTAGCGTACACAGGGGTTTTAAATCACTCACATGTAATTTGATGAGTTCTCTTGCCTTTTCAATCTTCGAGATGTAGACCCGTGCCATGGTGAATGTTTCTCTGCGGAGTGGCAACGGGTCGTCGGGGTCCGCTGCGAGGCCGACCAGAGCGGGTTCACAACGCCGTCGAGTCGGCCGCAATCCTGGAGCCCTGCCCAACGCCCGATCGATCGTTGGAGCACTCCTCTGCGTGAGCGCGGCGCTGGGCGCCTGGTACGCCGCCACGGGTCGAGCCGACGCTCCCGCCCGGCCGTTGGTCGTGGCGAGCCGCGACATCTCGGCGGGAATGCTGGTGACCGCCGACGATCTGCGCGTCGACGACGTGGTGATCACACCGGAGCTGCGGGTCCGAACCTTTGCCGACCCGACAGCAGTGATCGGACGAGTCGCCCTCGGACCGATTGCCTCGGGTGACCCGATCCTGACGAGCGTGACTGACGCCAACGATGCCGGCGCGCCGCAACGGCAGTTCTCGCTGAGCCTCCCGGTCGCCGCCGCCGTTGGCGGATCGCTGCGCAGCGGCGACACCGTCGACGTGCTGGCGACCGTCGAGCGCGACGGAACCGACGCGACCGCGACCCTTGCCCGGAGCATCCTGGTGTCGCGGGTGGCCGGGAGCGAGGCGAACGTCGTGAGCCCGACCGGTGACCGCCTCATCACGTTCTCCGTGACGGCCGATGTCGACATTGAGGCGCTGGTGCATGCCGCGGCAACCGGCAAGATCCACCTGGTCCGAACCACCGGCACGGCGAGCCCGGTGGCCCCGTCGAGCCCGGTGACCCCGGCGAGCCCGTCCGAGGAGGCGGCCCGGCCGACAGGCGAGACAGTTCCCAACGACCCAAGCACATGAGCGGCCGTTTTGTCCTCGTCGCCCTGGCCCGACCGCGGGCGGTTTGGCTCGACCGCGTCGTCCAGCTGGCCAACAGCGGCGCGGTCGCCGCCGAGGTCCACAAGTGCGTTGGCCTCGTCGATCTCCTCTCCCAGGTCGGGCCCGGTCGACGAACGTCGGCGGCATTGCTCGACGGCGGGATCCACGGTGTCGACCGCGATCTGATCCACCGCCTGCGCGCCTCGTCGATCGCCGTGATCGTCATCGCCGATCCGAACGTCTCGCACGACTGGACTTCGTTGGGGGCCGACGCCACCATCGGACGCGACTTCGCGGCACACGAGTTGCTCGACTCGCTCATTCGCTGGGCGCGTCCGGTGCAACAGTCCGACTTCCACGAGTTCACCGCAACGCCACCCGCCCCGTCCGAGCCGGTGCCCTGGCACGGGGCGCTCGTTGCCGTTCTCGGCTCGGGCGGATCGGGCGTATCCACCGTCTCCATCGCCGCCGCGCAAGGCCTCGGTCGGGCGGACCGTCGAAGCGAACACACCACGGCGCTGATCGACCTCCAGCTGTGCGCCGAGCAGGCGATGCTCCACGACACCGATCCGACGTCTTCCGGTCTTCTCGAACTGATCGACCTCTGCCGCCTCGGCACCCCCGATGACGCCGCCGTGCGCGCCCAGTTCACCGCGGTCACCAACCGCGCCTACGACCTTCTGCCCGGTCTTCGCCGACGTCGTTTGTGGACACAACTCCGGCCCGCCTCGTCACAACAGGCCCTCACGGCGATCGCCCGGTGCTACGACCACGTGGTCGCCGATCTCGATGGCGACGTGGAAGGCGAGAGCGACAACGGATCGATCGACGTTGAGGAACGACATCAGCTGACGCGAATCGCGTTGCGTCAGGCTGCGGTTGTTCTCGTGGTCGGGCATTCGTCGATGAAGGGGATGCACTCCCTGGCCCGCCAGATTCGCGACATCGTCGATTTCGGCGTTGACCCTCGCGCCGTCCAGCCGGTCTTCAACCACGCCGCCAGCGGATCACGAGCGCGGGCGGGCTACGGCGCAGCGCTTGCCGAGCTGACCGAGGGCCTCGGTCTCGTTGTGTCGCCGGTGTTCGTGCCCACCCGTGACATCGACGACCGGCTTCGCGCCCTCGTTCCCTTCCCGAACGCCATCGTCGATCCGGTTCATGGCGCGATCGAGGCGCACCTTCGGCTCGCAGCTCGGGCAGCTGCGTCGGCGAACGCAATAAAGCCCGTGGGCGCGCCTCAGCGAATCAAGCGTGGATTCCTCGGCCGCTGGAAGGCAGCGTCGTGAGCATCACCGACGTGTCGCCCGGGGCTACCGCAGAAACGAGCTCGCGAAGCTCCGACGAATTCTTTCATCGACCGCCGCTCCTTGCCATCGAAGAGCGGGTCCGTGAGCGGTCGAAGGCGGACCGGCTCGACATGTCGGCTCCGGGCGCGCTGGGTCGGCTCCGCTCGTTGATCGTCGAAGAGGCCACCACGTGGCGCATGCTCCACGAACGTGGCGTCGTCGGTTTCGATGTCGCCGATATCGAGGCGCTCACCGCTCGGGCGCTGCGCAACATCGCCGGCTACGGGCCCCTCGAAGAGCTACTGAATGACGACTCGGTCTTCGAGATCATGGTGAACGGCCCCTTTGCGATCTTCGTGAAGCGGCACGACGGAACGGCCGGTTTCCATCACGAGGTCTTTCACGACGACGACCATGTGCTGCGCACCGTGACCAAACTCCTCGACGACAACGCTTCGGGGTCGCATCGCAAGCTTGATCCCTCCGAAGGCCTGCAGGACGCGCAGCTCGTGAACGGTGCTCGGCTGCACCTCGTCCACGGAGACATCGCACGAGACGGGCATCTGCTCCTCAATATCCGCAAACACCGAGGCCTCGCCTTTCGCAACATCGATGAGCTCGTCCGTCGACGCATGCTCGACCACGCGTCCGCCAATTTCGTCAAGGCCCTCGTCGCGGCCCGGGCGACGGTGATCGTGTCGGGCGCGCCGGGGTCGGGGAAGACGACGCTGCTGTCATGTTGCCTCGCCGAGCTCGACCCGGCATTGCGGGTCGTCACCGCCGAAGAGGTATTCGAGATTGATGTGCCGCTGCCGAACGTGGCGGCAATGCAGACACGCCCATCGCGAGTCGACCGCGCTGAGGTGGACCTGCGGCGCCTCGTCGCCGGCTTCCTCCGCATGGCTCCGGATATCGCCGTCGTCGGTGAAGTCCGTGATCGCGAAGCACTCGCCTTTCTCCTCACGCTGTCTTCGGGAGTGAAGGGCTACACGACACTTCATTCCGGGTCGGCTCGACAGGCATTGAGCCGACTGAGGTTCGTGGCTCAGCTCGCCGACGTCGGCAGCGAGATCCCGCTGAGCGCGCTCCAGGGACTGATCAGCGAATCGGTCGACGTGGTGATCCACTGCGAGCGAACCGCATCCGGGCCTCGGATCATGGAAGTGATTGCCGTCGAGGAGCACCATGGTGGATCCGACGGCACCTCGTTCACCACCACCGAGTTGCTTCGTCGACCGCTAGCGGGCGCCGATCTGCAATGGACCGGACAGGTACCGGTGCGGCTCACCCGCCTCTTCGAGTCTCGTGGTCTCGACCTCATTGCGCTCCTCAACCGATGCAACCCAGCCGCCGAGCCAGGAACATGAGCGTGAGCCGCGAAACACTCGCGCTGACCGCCGCCCTCCTGGCGGCCGGCGGTGTCTACATGCTCAGCCACCGACGGCCGGCCGTCACACGTGTGCGCCGCGCCCGGTTCGCCGACTGGATGCGGCAGTCCGGGGTTGAGGGCGTGAGCACGACCGAGTTCCTCGCGGTCGAATGCGTCGTCTTCGCGCTGAGCACCGCGATCATCTGGTTCCTGTTCGGGGCAATCGTGCCGGCTGTGGCGGCCGGGTTGTGCACATTGGCTGCTCCGCTCGCGATCTACCGCAATCGCCGCGCCCGGCTTCTTGATCAGGCCCGTAATGCCTGGCCCTCCCTGATCGAGGAACTCCGGCTCCAGGTCGGCACGCTCGGTCGGTCAGTACCGGCGGCATTGCTCGACGTCGGTCGCCGATCGGCGACCGAACCGATGCAAGCGGCCTTCGAGGCGGCCAATCGGGAATGGCTGCTGTCGACCGACTTCGCCCGAGTGGTGGCGCTCCTCCAGGAGCGACTCGCCGACCCAACCGCCGACACGGTCCTCGAGACTCTCCTGGTTGCCAACGAGATCGGTGGCACCGACATCGACCGACGACTCGCCCGGCTGCTCGCCGATCGCCAGACCGACCTTCGCCATCGTCACGAGGCCACGAGCCGCCAGTCGGGTGTGCGGTTCGCACGCTGGTTTGTCCTCATCGTGCCGTTCGCCATGGCACTTGTCGGCTTGGGAATCGGTGACGGACGAGCCGCATATCAGGAGGCGACCGGACAGGTCGTCGGTGCCTTGGCCGTCGCCTTCATCGGCCTGTGCTGGTGGTGGTCGGCGCTGATCCTCCGACTTCCGACGGATCCACGGGTCGCCCGGCCAGCGGTGCGACGTTCATGATTCGCCTCCTCGTACTCTCGTTGCTCCTCGGTACCGCCGGGCTCTCCATGCTGCTGGCACGAGCACCGTGGTTCCGTCAGCCAAACCTCGCGTCGCGGCTCCGGGTCCATACTCCAGGTCTCCCGGATCGTCGTCCGAGGATTCTCGGCGCGCGTAGCTTTCGCGACGCGCTCGGTCCGGCTGCTGAGCACGTCGGCGGTTGGGCCGCACGTGCGGTCGGCATCAACGAAGATCTGTCGACCCGCCTGGAGCGACTGCACCGCGCGATGACCCCGACCCAGTTCCGCATCACCCAGCTTCGCCAGGCCGTGCTCGCACTTCTCGGTGCCGCAGTCGTCGCCACGGTGCTGAGTGTCGCGACCGCGCCGGGGCTCCTCCTGGTGTTCGTCGCGCCGATGCTGTCGTTGCTCATCGACGAACAACGACTCGCGCTCGCCTCGCAACGGTGGAAGCGCGACCTCGTATTGGAGCTACCCACGGTCGAGGAGCAGATGGCGATGCTGCTCGACGCCGGTTGGAGTCTGGGCGGGACGCTCCAACGTGTCGCCGATCGTTCGTGCGGGCCGGCCTCACAGGACATCGCCCGACTGCTCCGCTCCGTTCGCCGGGGCAATACCTATCGCGACTCGTTGCGGGAGTGGTCGGTGATTGCTGATGTTCCAGCGGTCGATCGGCTCGCCGCAATTCTCTCGCTCGCCGACCAGGGCGCCGATCTCGGTCGTCTCGTGTCCGACGAAGCGCAGTTGGGCCGAGAAGAGCGCCATCGAGAACTGCTGGCCGCGGTTGAACGAAAGGGCCAGCAGGTCTGGATCCCCGTGACCGTTGCTGCCCTCGTCCCCGGCTGCATGCTTCTCGCTCTCCCCTTCCTACGCGCGCTGAGTTTCTTTGCGTCGTGACGTCCAGCCGTGCTCCCTATCCACCATCACCCACACCTACCGAGAACAACAGGACACCGACATGCACACGAACCTCCAGACCATCGACAACGCTCCCAGCACGCCCAGTTCGGCTTCGGGTATCGCCCGAGGGCGCCGGCTTGCCGAACATGGAGAGGGCGTCATCTCCCTGGCTATCGCCGTACTCATCATGGCGGTGATTGGTGCCGCCATGTTCGTCGTGTTCAGCGGTATCGCCAAGGACAGCGGCGACACCGCGAAGGAGAAGGTCTCGTCGATCAAGTGAACCCATCGAAGGAGCAGCGAAGCGAATGCGGCTCCGGGCTCATCACCTCGGTCATCGGTACGTTCCTCGTGCTCGCCACGGTGTTCGTATCGGTCGAGGTGCTCGTCACCATGTATCGGCGGACCGTCGTCACCGGCGTCGCCGACGACCTGGCTCGAAGGCTCGCCCGAAGCGATTCGCTCGACCCCGTTCGCGAGGCGCGCGTCGCCGCTGCAGGTCTAGGGTCGGGGGTCCGTATGCGCGCCTACGAGGACGGGGGCGACATCGTCGTGACCGTGTCTGCACGTGGACCGGGCATCGGACCGCTCGCCGTGCTCAAGCCCTTCGGGACGATCGAACGAACAGTTCGCGCCCACCGCGAGCAGTTTCACGAAGCCGGTTAGCGGATGCGCACGAGGAACGGGTCCGTGAACGAACACGGACAGGCCGGGGCAGAGGTCATCGCCGGGTGCATCGTTCTGATCATCGGGCTGGTCTTCGTCTTCGCCAACCTCTGGGCGGTGATCGACGCCAAGATGGCGGTCAGCAGCGCGGCCCGCAACGCCGCTCAGGCCTACGTGGAGGAGAGCACCCCTGGAGATGCCGAATTCGCCGCTCGCGCAGAGGCCCGGGAGCTGCTCTCGAGCCGGTTCCCCGAGCGCTGGAACGCCCAGATGTCGTCCGATGGATTCGAGCGATGCCAACCGGTTTCCGTCCGAGTCACGGTCGACATTGCGCTCATTTCCGTTCCCTTCCTCGGCTCGTTCGGCGGGACGAAGACCGTGAGCGCGACGCATCGGTCACGCATCGATCCGTTTCGCAGCGGCGTGCCCGGCGAGATCCACTGTGGTGTCTGACATGACCCGGAACCGTCGATGGCGCGGCTCGGCAGCGGCGTGCCCGGTGAGATCGACTGTGGTGTCTGACATGACCCGGAACCGTCGATGGCACGTCGACCACGAGCACGGCTCGGCGATGCTGTTGATACCGGCGGCAATCATCATCGTGGCGATGTTCGCTGCGGTGACGATCAATGCCGCTCACGCATTCCTGATGCAGCGCGAGCTGTCGGCGACGGTCGACGCAGTGGCCAACGACGCCGTCGCCGGCATCGACCCCGACGGCATCTACAGCGGCGAGGGTATCGAGCTCTACGCCGACGACGCTCGCCTGCACGCCGTTGTCGGCCAGAGCCTGAGCGGCCGCGTCGGCGACGAGGTGACCCTCGACTCGATCGACATCACCCGGGTCGACAGCGCCGGCGTCGAAGTCGTCGCCGCGGCGACCGTCAAGCCGTACTTCCTACGTGTGCTTCCGATCCCGGACTGGACGATCCGGGCGACCGCCCGTGCCTATCCACGGTCGGCGCCGTAGCCGACTCGGCGCCGTAGTCGACTCGGCGCGAGACGGTGGACGGTCGCGCCGATACGCCGCCGACCCGGCGATGCACACGATTCGGACTCATTCCGCTCGACCGCCGTGGTGACCCGGGACAGGATCACCACATGCTCCTGATGACTTCCGTTTCTCCGCTCCCCGTGTGCCGACCGCCCGACCCTCGGGTGCTTCAGCGCGAAGCACGACGAGAACTCCTTCTCCTCCTGGGCACGGCAACCGGCCTCCTCGCCGTGGCGATTGTGCTCGGGCGTTCACCGCTCGGTCTCGCCGGACCACCCGGTCACATGACCTCGTGGACCGAAGGCGCACCTGGGCTGGTGGCGTTGCGGATGCTGCGCATCGTTTTGCTCGTCGGTTCCGCCACATTTGTCGTGTGGCTCGCAACGCTTGCGGTGATGTGTGTGCCGCGGCGAGCGGGCGTATCCACGTTGCTCGCTCACCTCCCACTCGGAACACTCGTGCGCCGGGCGCTCGTCGGGACGGTCGCGTTGGCCCTGGCAGGTTCATCCGGGGGCTCGGCTATGGCGGCGGCCCGACCAGCAGTGGTGGCGAACGATGCAACCGGCGGGCAACGCTGGCCCGACCTGCCGCAGCAACCGTCGCCAACGACGCCGCCGACAGGTCCTTCGGTTCCCTCGACTCCGGCACCTCAAGCCTATGCGCAGCCGAGAACGCCCGACCCGGCGATACTACGTACACGAACGATCCTGCCCCCGTTGGGGACACCCACGACAACGTCGTCATTGCCGCCGGACACCGCATCACCGGCCACACCCATCACCTCCACGGTGCCGGCGGGACCGAGGCTCCTTGGTATGTTCGAGCCGATGTTCGAGGAAGATCGTCCGTCGATCGACACCGACGACTCCCAAAGCTCCGCCGATGAATCGGTGTCGACGCGAACCGTTCGCGCCGGCGAGTCGTTCTGGTCGATCGCCGAGGACGAGGTGTTGACCAAGATCGACGAGGCGACCGACGAGGACGTGAGCGCATATTGGAAGCAACTCATCGACATCAACCGGGCTCGGCTCCCCGACCCGAACAACACCGACCTCCTATGGGTCGACACGGTCCTCACGTTGCCAAGCCACTTCGGAACCAGAGAAAGAAGCTGGGGCCCCGAGTCGCAAGCATCTCGCAGACTTCGCGAGTCAGGTTTCGTCGTGGCAGAAACGCAGGACTTAGCGCCTGGCTTCCAACCGCCACCGCGACGAAACCGCCGCTGAATCCGACCGAGAGTTGCGTAGCGGACTTGTGATTCGGAACCCTCGCAGAATGGATCAGCTCATGGCGTTGTCCATGTGGCCCTTGAGCGTGCCGGCCTCGTCGCTTCCTCCCGTGCGGAACCAGGTCCACTCGATCTTTTGGTAGGTGAAGCTGATCTCCTCATATTCCGCGAATCTGGTGTCGGTCGCTTTCAGCGTGCCCTTCAGCGACGCAATGGCCTTGCCGGCCTTCATTGCCCGGGCGTTGACCGAGCACGTGGTTTCCTTGCAGCGGTAACTGCCGGTGAGCCTCCCCTCGACGCGTTGGGCGCTCGCTGCGGGAAAGCCGATCTCGGTGATCAACGATCCGGTGACGGTGCCACGGGCGGCGCCCGGCTTGGATAGCGAAAGCGTGGTGATGACGCGAAAGGTCAGATCGGGGTTCTTGTTGTTGAGGCACTGGACTTTCGAAGGATCGACATTGCCCACCTGCAGCTGGATAGGAGCCGAGGCGGAAACACCCTTGACGATCGGGGCGGCAACCTCTGTGGCGGTGCATGAGGTCGACTTCTTGCGGGCGTTCTTCGCCGCCGATTCGGCCGCACCTGCGAAGGGGACCAGGCCCAGGGTCAATCCCAACGCTGCCGCAAGATATCGAGTTGATCGTGGCCGGACTCGCCCCGTGCCGAACCGGCGAGAGGCGACAGAACAGCGGGCGTGAGTTGGCGGTTGCATGTCTCGACGTTACGGATGGCGTCGGACCGACTGCACCAGGGAAACCCCTTGATTCCTGTGACGGATGTCCGGGGGTTCTTCGGCCTTACGTGATCTGGATCACAGAAGAGGATCGATCGTTCGCCGACAGTGTCTGTAGTGGTGAGAACGACCAACCGACGACCGGTTGGCCGAACGACAGGAATCACTACCGTAGAGAAAGGACCCGCCATGTACGACCACCTGCATGTTGCAGCCGTTCGAGCCGAGCACCAGATCGCGATCGCGGAAGCGCTCCAGATCCTCGCTCTCATGCCCGAGCGCGAGATCCGCCCGGGTCGAGTGACAAGACTGCGGAACTGGGTTGCCACACGGCACCAGGATCGCCGGCTCGTCGGCGCCCGCCAATCAGAGTTCAACCTTCGCCCGTCGCTCGCTGGAGACAGTCGCAACGTGTGAGACCGCTGTCCCGGGACGCGCTCCGTCTTGCCCTCGCCTGACGTGTTGAGCGCTCGTCCCGGGACGGTGTTGACCGGTCCCTCCGCTCTGCGTCAGCCGAGCGAGGGGCCCGTGAGCGCACCGCCGTCAACGACGAGGTGGGCGCCGGTAATCCACGACGCGGCGTCACTGCACAGGAAGAGTGCAGCCCGTCCAATGTCGTCGGGCTCACCGAGACGGTGCAACGGCATCGACTTGGCGATCCTCGCCTCGTTCGGCTCCCACAGAGCCTTCGCCATGTCGGTCTTCACCAGCCCGGGGGCGATGGCATTGACCCGCACCTTCGGCGCCATCTCGGCGGCCATCTGGCGGGAGAGGTGCAGCACGGCAGCCTTTGTGACGTTGTAGTACCCGATGTTGTTCTCCACGCTGAGGCCGCCGACGGAAGCAATGTTGAGGACTGCTCCCCCGTTTTCCTTCATCCACGCATTCCACACGGCCGACGCCCATGCGACATAGCCGTACTGGTTCACGGCGACGGTTTTCTCGGCCTGACCGGAAGTGATGCCGAGCAGCGGTCCGAAGTACGGGTTCGTCGCCGCGTTGTTCACGAGCACGTCGATGCGGCCGAAGCGTTCCATCGTCGCCGCCACACACGCTTCGGCCTGGGCTGGGTCCCCGGCGTTACCGGCGAACCACTCCACACGGCCCCCGCCCAATGCGTTGAGTTCGTCTGCGGCGGACTCCAGCACCTCGGCCTTGCGACTGGTGATCATCACGTTCGCACCGGCCTCGGCGAAGCGTGCTGCGATTGCCTTGCCGATCCCGCGAGATCCTCCGGTGACGAGCGCTACCTTGCCGTCCATACGAATATCCATGGCCGACGACGCTAACGCCGCTCGTCGCAGCGGTCACAGTTCAGCGGTCACAGTTCAGCGGTCACAGTTCCGCAGTCACAGTTCCGCAGTCACAGTTCCGCAGTCACAGTTCCGCGGTCACAGTTCCGCAGTCATCGTCCGGCCATCACCGTTCAGCGTCATCGTTCAACGGCTCCGGCCCGTCCCTGCACCCGACCGACCGTCCACCACCCCATCCATCAGAAGTCGACTCCGGGGAACGTGGGACCGCCGGTAGACTCGTCTTCCATGGCAGCAAGTACCTGGACCCCATCGAGTTGGCGCGATCGCACCGCGCTGCAGCAGCCCGCGTGGCCGGACTTGGGCGCCTACGACGCGGCCATCAAGAAACTGTCGATGGTTCCGCCACTGGTCTTCGCTGGTGAGGCTCGCACCCTGCTCGCGTCACTCGGACGGGTTTCCGAGGGCAAAGCGTTTCTGCTCCAGGCCGGCGACTGTGCCGAAAGCTTCCACGACATGGGTGCCCCGGCGATCCGGGAGAAACTCAAGGTCATCCTCCAGATGGCGGCGATCCTCACGTATTCCGGCGGCTTGCCGGTGGTGAAGGTCGGTCGCATCGCCGGCCAATTCGCCAAGCCCCGCAGCGCCGACGACGAAACCATCGACGGTGTCACCCTGCCGAGTTTTCGTGGCCACATCGTCAACGACGACATGTTCGACAGCGATTCCCGTAAGCCGGATCCCGAGCGGATGATCACGGCGTACCAGCAGAGCGCGCAGACGCTCAATCTGCTGCGGGCGTTCACCAAGGGCGGGTTCGCCGACCTCACTCGTGTCCACGCGTGGAACCAGGAGTTCGTCCGCACCTCGGCCGAAGGTCAGCGCTACGCCACCATCGCCGCCGGGATCGAGTCGGCGTTGCGATTCATGAGTGCGTGCGGCGTCGATCTTTCCGAGCATGCGCCGATCCATCAGGTCGATCTCTACACCTCGCACGAGGCGCTGCTCCTCGGCTACGAAGAAGCCCTCACCCGCCAGGACACCACCAGCGAGTCCGGTGATTGGTACGACTGCTCGGCGCACATGCTGTGGATCGGCGAGCGCACCCGCGGCCTCGACGATGCTCACGTGGAGTTCCTCCGAGGGGTAAAGAACCCGATCGGCTGCAAGGTCGGCCCGACCGTCGAGCCTGCCGACGTGCTTGCGCTTTGCGAGGCTCTCAACCCCGAGCGCATCCCTGGCCGACTCACGCTCATCAGCCGCATGGGTGCGAAGAAGATCGGCGACCGTCTCCCCCGTCTGCTCGCCGCCGTCCGCGACTCGGGACACCCGGTGGTGTGGTCGTGCGATCCGTGCCACGGCAACACCTACACGTCAGACTCGGGTCTCAAGACGCGTCACTTCGATGATGTGGAGGCTGAGGTCGTCAGCTTCTTCGACGTTCACCGCGCAGAAGGAACGTGGCCGGGCGGACTCCATATCGAGCTCACCGGCGACAACGTCACGGAGTGCATTGGTGGCAGCGACGATGTCGCCGACGCCAACCTCGGCGAGCGCTACACCACCGTCTGCGACCCCCGCTTGAACGCGAGGCAGAGCCTCGACCTGGCGTTCCGCGCCGCGGAGTTGTTGCGCCGCTAGCTGTCCCCCACGGGAGTTGTTGCGCTGGGTCGCTCCAGGAGCGAC
>JANOHI010000163.1:0-2322 GCA_031406385.1 Acidimicrobiia bacterium | reverse complement strand
ACCAGATCGCCACCCGGCCGGCCGCATCCTTCCACATCAAGTCCGCGCTGCCGTCGCCGTTGTAGTCGCCGATGTGGGTCACGTCCCAGCGCCCTCGTCTGAGCCAAGCGTCGGCGCCGGCTCGCCACCGCAGGGCTCACGTCCCGCCGCAGATCACCGGCACCCGACATCCCACACCGCCGACCAAGGCATCCCTCATAGGCGAAAGCCGTCGTATCTCTCTGCCGGTCGAAATCGCCGTATCTGGGTGCCGCCTGATCCGATGTTGGATGAACGACCCGGGCGGCGTCCGATGACCGACCCCTCCGTACGAGCCCCCGGTTCGCTGCCCCGTTCGCGCGACCACGTGTGCCAGCATTCGTGCGTGGTTTCGCCCGGGTCCCAAGTCCTCACGCCGACCGTTGAGGCCTTCGTCGCTCCCATCGCCCAAGCGGTGCACGCACTCGCCCTCGGAGCCGGTCGTCCATCGACGCTCGAGCAAGCCGCCGACGACGCGACGGTCGAGGCATTCAACCTGTGCTGCGCGATCGTCGACGCCGACGGTCGCCACACCGACGACGAGCTGTGGGCGATGCTCGCTACCTTCGGCCCCCGCTTCCCCACCCAGCTCGGTCTGGCGAGCCCGAACGACGTGCGACGCTCCGGTCTGCTGGCCGGCAAGAAGCTGTGGCTCGATGCGCCGTCCCCGTTGTTCGACCTTCTTCTCCACGCCGACGCCCGGAACGCCACCTCCAACGCGTGGACGTATTACTCGGGCGCAATGTCGTTGGCCCAGCTGGTGGTCGCCCTCGACGCCAAGCCGACGATGACTGAGCTCGCCGCACTCGATGCGTTCCGGACAATGGCCGTGCAAGCCCTGGAAGCGAACCGCGTCCCCCGACCAGGCCGGGCCCAGCCCTCCGCGCCTGCCGGCGGACCGACCGCCGTGGCTGGACCGACCGCGAACGCTGCCCCTCCGGCGGCCGAACCGCCGCTCCCCCCGCCCGAGCCGATCGACGACCTTCTCGCCGAACTCGACGCGCTCATCGGCCTGTCGGGGGTGAAGTCCGAGGTGAAGCTGGTGACGAACCTGCTCCAGGTGCAGCGACTGCGCAAGGAGCACGACCTTCCGGTGATCGAGTCGAGCCGTCACCTCGTCTTCACCGGCAACCCCGGTACCGGCAAAACCACCGTGGCTCGGCTACTGGCGCGCATCTACCGGTCACTCGGCGTTGTCGAGAAGGGACAGCTCGTGGAAACCGACCGCTCACAGTTGGTTGCCGGCTTCGTCGGGCAGACCGCGCTGCGGGTCGTGGAGATCTTCGACAGGGCCGACGGTGGTGTGCTGCTCATCGACGAGGCCTATGCGTTGGCGCGGGGCGGGGCGAACGACTTCGGGCGCGAGGCGATCGACACGCTGGTGAAGCTCATCGAGGATCGGCGGGACCGCCTCGCCGTTATCGCCGCCGGCTACCCCGTGGAGATGGACGAGTTCATCAACGCCAATCCGGGGCTTCGATCGCGCTTTCCCAAAGTCATCGCGTTCGCCGACTACACCGACGACGAGCTCGTCGCCATCTTCTTGTCGCTGTGCAAGAAGAACCGCTACCATCCGACTCCTGAGGCCATCGAAAGTGTGCGCACATACTTTGGCGCGCAGGCGCGCGAGAAGGGCTTCGGCAACGGACGACTCGCCCGCAACTCGTTCGAGGCCGCGGTCGCCCATCAAGCGTCACGTCTCATGGCCACAGCCGACGCCAGGCCGACATCGGAAGAACTCCAGCGTCTTGAGCCTTCGGACATCGTCGGATGAAGCGACTCCTCGCCGCCGTCGTGGCGATCGGCCTCATCGCCGCCGGGTTCGTCGTCAACAGCCGCCGAACAGACCCTGAACGCGGCCGTGAGCCGCTCGTGCTGTGGTGCGTCCCCGACGCCGCCGACGTGTGCGACGCAGTGGCCTCCGATCGCGTGATCGTAGCGATCCGCACCCCGACGGAGATCGAACGCGACGTGACCGGCGACGTGACCGGCAACAAGGTCGACGCGGTCGTCACGTCGTCAGCATGGCTCGACCAGCTCGACGACAAGGGCCGCCTTGCCGTGTCGACCCCGCTCGCGTCGGCCCCGATTGTCATGGTTTCGCGGGCCGGGGAATCGCCGGGGTGCTCGACGACCTCGTGCTTCCTGGCGACCGACCGAAAAGTGGCGCTCCCTAAGCAAACGTCGCTGGCCGCGTCGCTCGTCATAGCCAGCGCCCTCGGCAACAAATCCGTTGACACCCTCACATCGAGGCAGCTGACCTTCATCCGAGATGGCGGCACCCCTACTCCCGGCGTCGAGCCG
>JANOHI010000154.1:0-25840 GCA_031406385.1 Acidimicrobiia bacterium | reverse complement strand
TGCGGCCTTCCAACTCACGGCGCTGGCCGCTCATCCGACGAGCTGCTTCCCGATGATCTCCTTCATGATCTCCGTCGTCCCGCCGTAGATGGTCGTGATGCGAGCATCGGCGTAGGCGCGGGCGATCGGGTACTCGAGCATGTAGCCGTAGCCGCCGTGCAGCTGCACGCACGTGTCGACGGTGCGCTTCTGCAGCTCGGTGCACCACCATTTCGCCATCGCCGCCTCCTCGGCGGTGAGCGCGCCGGCATTGAGCTGCTCGATGCAGCGGTCCACGAACACCTGCCCGATCTCGACCTCCGTGGCGATCTCGGCGAGACGGAACTTCGAGTTCTGGAATGATGCCACCGGCTGTCCGAACGCGTTGCGGTTCTTTGTGTAGTCCACCGTCCAGTCGAGCGCCGCTCGGGCCGCGGCGACTCCGGCCACAGCGATCGACAGACGCTCCTGGGCAAGGTTGCGCACGAGGAGGGCGAAGCCCTGACCTTCGTCGCCGAGTCGGTTGGTGACCGGTACCCGCACGTCGGCGAAGAACAGCTCGGCGGTATCTTGGCTGTGCATGCCGATCTTGTCGAGGTTGCGCCCGCGGGTGAACCCGTCCATGCCGCGCTCGAGCACCATCAGGGTCATGCCCTTGTGTTTTTGCGACGGGTCGGTCTTTACCGCCGTGATCACCAGGTCGGCGTTGATGCCGTTGGTGATGAAGGTTTTGGAACCGTTGACAACGTAGTGGTCCCCGTCGCGTATCGCCGTGGTCGACATCGAGGCAAGATCTGATCCGATGCCCGGCTCGGTCATTGCCACGGCGGTCACGAGCGAGCCGTTGCAGATGCCCGGTAGCCAGCGCTGCTTCTGCTCCTCCGTCGTCAGCTCGAGGAAGTAGGGGAGGGTGATGTCGTTGTGCAGCGTGATGCCGAGACCGGCGCCACCGGTGCCGGCATACATGAGCTCTTCGCCGATGATGGCGTTGAACCGGAAGTCGTGGGTGCCCCCGCCACCGAAGGCCTCGGGAGCCTGCAGGGCGAGGAAGCCGTTTGCGCCGGCGGCGGCGAACAGCTCACGAGGCACGATTCCGGCCTGCTCCCATGCGAGGAAATTCGGGGTGATCTCCTTCTCCACGAACCGCCGGAACGCGTCGCGGAACATGACGTGCTCGTCGTTGAAGATCGCGCGCTGCATGGCGTCTACTTCTTCGTGTCTTCGTCGCGGTTGATGTGGATCCCACAGGCGCTGAACTTCGTGTTCTCCCCGAACTTCACCGCTTTGAACGCCTTCGACGACGCTTTCAGCGGATCGCTGAAGATCGCCGACTTCGGATCCTTCTTGACCGCGGCGATGCCGGCGTCGAACTGATCCAGGAGTGTATCGATGGCCTTTTCGTCCCCACGGGGGCTAGGGATCTCCCGAAGAAGGGCGCTGAGCTTTTGCAGTTCGGGCACGGCGACCCCGGCGGTGAATTTCACGACGGCATCAGGTAGCGCAATGTCGACCTTCTTGAGGCGCCCACCTCGAGTGGAAATCGCCTTCTCGGTCTCGATCTTCCTCGCCTCCGCCAAGAGCTTCACGTTCGATGCGGCGCAGAGCTTGTCGGCCTCGGCGATGTATTCACCGAGGTCCTTCGGGAGCTTCTGGGCGGAAACGGGCATGGCGATCACGCTGGCGCCGAGACAGGCGAAGGCAATGGCGACCGGGAAACGGCGGGAGAGTCGAAAACGCACGAAGCCACGATACCGCCGCTGGTCGAGCATTGGCCCTTGATGGCCAAATCGGCCCGACGCATCTCACCATCGCGGCCGAGGTGCCCGGTTCCGTGTGTCGCCGGCACCTACAGAAGTTCCTTTCACGTTGATCCTTCTGACAGTGCACGACGCACAAGGAATCAGAGCACTTCGACGTAAGAGGAACTTTTGCGAGGATGCACGAATGTCGGGCAAGACTGCTCGGCCGTGCTGACCGTCCTTCCCGCCCTCACCCGGAATGGGCACAGCCGTTGAGCAAGATGCTCCGGGCGGCCACCGTCAGCGCTCCGGTCCGCACCGCCGACGTCGGCGGATGGACCGACACCTGGTTCGCAATCCGCGGGATCGTGACCAATGTGGCGGTCGAGCCCGGTGTCGAGGTGAGCGTCCGGAGCATCGACCTCCCGGCCGAACATGCTCGGATCGTCGTCGACGAACTCACGTTGGACGCCATCGTGGACCTTCGCAATCCGACGAGCGCGGCCGACCCCTTTCTGGCCATGGCCACCGCCATGGCCAAGCCGACGCGCCCGATTGAGATTCGGCTCCGCTGCTTCGTGCCCCCGGCCAGTGGACTTGGAACGTCCGCCGCCGTCAGTGTCGCCGTGATCGGCGCAGTGTGGGCCATGGACGACCGTTCGGTCGATCCGGTGAGGCTCGCCGCAGCGGCCCACGGGGTCGAGACGGCGCTCGGTCTGCAGTCTGGGGTGCAGGACCAGCTGGCCGCCGCCTGCGGAGGGACCCGGCGCTACGACATCCGCTACCCGACTATGAAGACGTCGTATGTGCTTGCGGACGATCCCGCAGCGCTCTTCGGCGATCGTCTCCTCACGGTGTACCTCGGCCAGCCGCATTCCTCATCAGAGGTGCACCGCGACGTCATCGCCGAATTGGAGGCGGGCGGTCATCGGGCTGCCCTCGACGACCTCCGCGTGGCGGCGATGAACGCCGCCACGGCGCTCACCCGCCGTGACCTCCCGGCATTTGGCCGGGCCATGCGCAACCACAACGATGCGACGCGCCGTCTGCACGGACCGATCGTGTCGCCGCTCGCCGATGAGGTTGGCGCGCTCGCCGATGCGTTCGGCGGGCTCGGCTGGAAGGTGAACGGGGCCGGGGGACAGGGTGGCACCGTCGCCGTGCTCGCTGGCGCCGATGGGGATCAGCGCGCGGCGCTCATCGCCGCGATCGCCGCCCATCCGGGCTGCGAGCTGCTCGCCCTCCGGCCGACCCGGGCCGGGTGCACGGTGCACCGGGCCGCCGACCCTTCGGGCGACGGCGTTGCCGCCGATCACGTGGTCGACGGCGCGTAACCCGATCGTCACAATCACGAGGTGAAGCTACCGACTCGCACACCCGCGGCGATTCCACTGCACATGATCACGACAGGGTCGGGCCGGGAGCGTGCTCGCGCCGGTCCACGCGCAGATCGGCGGGTTGGCGCGCACCTCGGCCCGATTGGCGCGCAGATCGGGTCGATCCAGCCGTTCGACCCCCATTCTTGGTGAGAGGTGCGCGTGGGTTGGTGAGAGGTGCGCGTGGGCCGGGCTGAGATGTGCGCGTGGGCCGGGCTCAGGTGCGCGTGGCGCGAGGCACGAGGCCGGCCGTTTTGTCTCCCGACCGCGGCGACGGCGAGGATGGGAACATGAGTGACCGAGTGACATGCGTGATCGACGGGGGCGTCGCCGACGTCCGCATGAACCGACCCGAGAAGATGAACGCCATCGACGGCGCCATGTTCGCCGGGCTCGTCGAGATCGGCGAAGCGTTGAAGACCAACGCGTCGGTGCGTGCCGTCGTGCTCTCCGGCGAAGGCAAGAGTTTCTGCGCCGGCCTCGACTTCGGCAGTTTCCAGGCGATGGCCGGCGGTCGAGGTGGCAGTGTCCTGCCCCAGGAAGGCGACCCCGACGATCCCGCTCGACTTCCCGGCCGCATCACCCACGGGGGCCAGCAAGCCGTCTGGGTCTGGCAGGAGGTTCCCGTCCCGGTCATCGCCGCCGTGCACGGCGCCGCCCTTGGCGGGGGGTGTCAGATCGCGCTCGGCGCGGACATTCGCTACGTTGCGCCCGACGTGCAGATGTCGATCCTCGAGATCCGCTGGGGCCTGATCCCTGACATGGCCGGGACACAGCTGCTCCGTGAGCTCGTCGGGCTCGACAGGGCCAAGGAACTCACCTTCACCGGCCGCATGGTCGGCGCCGAAGAGGCTGTCCGCATCGGCATGGCGACTCGGATCGCCGACGACCCGAGGGCCCTGGCGCTGGAAACGGCACACGAGATTGCCGGGCGCAGTCCACATGCCATCCGGGCCGGGAAGCGCCTGCTCAACAACGCCGCCCACGTCACGACGGCCGAGGGCTTGGCGGCCGAGCGTCGGGAGATCGGCTCGCTGATCGGTTCGCCGAACCAGGTCGAAGCCGTGACCGCGTGGTTCGAGAAGCGCCCGGCGAACTACACCGATCCCTCGATCTAGCCGCCGCGACGGGTGGCCGCGACCCGAAGGACGATCCGGTCAAGTCGGCGGGAGTCGACCGTCAGGCCGGCCTGCTCGAACATCTCGACGGTTGCGTCTGCCGTCGGAACGGTGATGCCGCTCGGGGCGAGCATGCGTTGGATGATCCGGCCGCGTCGTGTGGTCGCGGTGGTCAGGCTCATCGAGAACACCGCCCCGCCGGGGCGGACGACCCGTGCCATCTCGGCCACGGCCGTCGGTTGGTCGCCGATCTCGTTCAGCGACGCCCCCATCCCGGCGCCGTCGAGACCGCCCGAGACGATCGGCAGGTGCTGCGCCATGGCCCGCACGGCGACGATCGGGAGATCGCCCGCCCGGTGGATCACGCGTCGGAGAAAGGGCCGGCTGTGGTCTATGGCGATGACCGTGGCGCCGCGGGTCGCCAGGGCGCGGGCGTAGAGGCCTTCTGAACAGGCGACGTCGACGAACACCTTTCCCGCTCCGGGGCGGAGCGCATCGGTGAGTTCGTCGAGCTCCTCGTTGTTGGGGAAGCTCCGGCCGGAGAGGAGCGACAGGGAGCGCACACGCCAGAGGCGCTCGTAGAGCTGGGGGGTGGGCGGCGTGACGTTGCTGATCTGGGCGAGCGTCTTCGACCAGGTATGGGTCCCCATCGCATGCCAGATGCGGTCGACGACCTCGGTGCTCCGGCCGCAGGCCGCGCAGCCGAGGGTGCCGTTGTCGATTCGCGCATCGTCGGCGGTGACGATCTGCGTTGCGCTGACCGGTCCGGCGGCACAGAACGGGCAGCGGAGCAGGGGAAGGAGGGAGCGCAGCATGGTGGCTCGAGTCTTGTCGCCGTTCGGCGGTCCCCCGACCGCGGCTTCAGACCGCGGCACGAGACCGCCTGGGTTCCCGGAACAGTCGTCAGCGTCGTCGTCCCGCCCATCGTTGCACCGCCGGCCTGACCCGAATCCGGCTTTTCCGCCTGGGTCGGCTGGGCGCGTTGGGTCGGCTGGGTGCGTTGGGTCGGCCAGATCGCCTCTATGCACAAATCCCGACCCAACGCGCTCGGCGTTCGCCGACCCGGTTCTGTGTACGGAGAAGCTGTCACACCGTCGTTGGCACGATACCGATAACGAACTCTTCCCCGGGTGACCCCCACGCTGCAGGAAATTGCGGCACCACGAAGGAGGTCGACGCCATGTCGACGACCATCACCATCCAAGGAAACATCACCAAGGAACCCGTCCTACGGACCACGGGGTCCGGCACCCCCACCTGCACGCTCTCGGTCGCTGTGAACCGCAAGGTGCCCGCCCGGAACGATTCGGGCTTCGTCGAGTCGGTCTCCTACTTCTCTGTCGTCGCCTACCAGCAACTCGCCGTGAACACATGCGAAACGCTGCGCCGCGGTTCGCGAGTTGTCGTGACCGGACGGCTGGACCAGCGTTCGTGGGAAACGCCCGGCGGGGAGAAGCGAACGTCGTATGAACTCGTCGCCGACGACATCGGAGCGAGCCTTCGGTGGGCCTCGGGTACCTTCTCCAAGGTCATGACCGGAGCGACCGTCCCCGTGTTGGTCGAACTTCCGCCGCTTCCCCCTGACAGATCCTCGTCTGCGGGCGCAACGAGAAGTGGCGAGCAGGTCCCGGCGTGAGTCCGTTGCCCCAGCGGTTCGGTCCGGAATGGGGGAAGTGTTTCGGCGACCCGTAAGGTGCCAGCCGGTGTTCCGGTCCTCACGGAGCGCCGGTGCACCACCTGTTGGCCCTCGTGCAGCCGCATCGCCACGTGATGGGGTCGTCTGCTGTGAAAGGACATTCGTGAGCGGCTGGAACTTCGCCGAAGTGTTGGAAGCCATTGCCGGACGGGTGCCGGATGCTCCGGCCCAGATGGCCGGTGCGCGCCGTTTCAGCTGGGGCTCGTTCAACGCCCGGGCCAACGCACTGGCCGACGATCTGCTCGCCGCCGGTCTCGGGGAGCAATCGAAGGTTGCGGCCTACCTCACCAACGGGCCGGAGTACCTCGAGGTGTATTTCGCGGCGTTCAAAGCCGGTCTCGTGCCGGTGAACACGAACTATCGATACGGTGCTGAGGAGATCCGCTATCTGTTCGACAACTCCGACGCTGAAGCGGTCGTGTTCCATGCCGCGTATGCCGAGTTGGTCGACGGTGTGCGTGCCGAACTGCCGAAGGTCAAACGGTGGTACGTGGTCGATGACCCGGGCGCGACCGTCGGCTCGGGTGCGGCCGCGGCGCCGTGGGCGGTGCCCTACGGAGACCTGGTCAGCGGGTGGACGCCGGAGGGTCCGAACGTCCGGGGTCCGTGGGGCGTCAGCGGCGACCACCTGCTCTTCCTCTACACGGGCGGAACCACCGGCATGCCCAAAGGCGTGATGTGGCGCCAAGACGACCTCTTCAACGTGCTCGGCCAGGGCGCGCAGCCGCTCTTCGGATACTCGGCGGTGGCGTCGATCGACGAGTTGGCCGCCCGCACCGTCGGTCCCGGCCCGGTGATGATCCCGGCGTGCCCGCTGATGCACGGCACCGGCCAGTTCACTGCGCTCATTGTGCTCACCCTGGGCGGATGCGTGGTCACCAATCCGAACCGGTCGTTCGTTTCCGAGGAATTCTTCGACCTGGTTGAACGGGAGTCGATCAATTGGGCTGTGATCGTCGGCGATGCGTTTGCCAAGCCGCTTCTGCAGGCGTTGCATGCCAACCCGGGCCGTTGGGAGCTGAGCAGCCTGCGACTGGTCACAAGTTCCGGGGTGATGTGGAGCCAGGAGACCAAGGACGGACTGCTCGAGCACCTCGGCCACGTGCTGCTCGTCGACTCCTATGGATCGTCGGAAGCGGTTGGTCTCGGTTCGTCCACGTCGTCGAAAGGCAAGTCGGCGGGCACGGCGAAGTTCCAGCTCGGCCCCACGGTCCACGTCTTCACCGACGACAATCGGCGCGTGGAACCCGGTTCGGAGGAGCAGGGGTTCGTCGCCCTCAGCGGCTACGTGCCGATCGGCTACTACAAGGACCCGGAGAAGTCGGCCAAGACCTTCCGGGTCATCGACGGGGTCCGCTACTCCGTTCCCGGAGACTTCGCCACGGTGCAGCCAGACGGTTCGCTGCTCCTGCTCGGACGCGGATCGGTGTGCATCAACACCGGAGGGGAAAAGGTGTTCCCCGAAGAGGTGGAGGAGGTGCTCAAGGTGCACGAGCTCGTGGAGGATGCCGTGTGCGTCGGCGTGCCCGACGAGCGATTCGGCGAAGTCATCTGCGCCGTCATTCAGCGCTCGCCGCTCTCGCTCGCCCAGGGCGCGTTCGACGAAGGCGCCGTGCTCGGTTCGGTCTCTGCCCGCCTTGCCCGCTACAAGACTCCGCGGCTTGTGGTGATCGTCGACACCATCGGCCGCTCGCCTTCGGGCAAGGTCGACTACCGGCGCCTCAGCGAGCACGCCCGCACCACGCTGGGTCGCTGACACCGGCCGACGCGCCGGTCGTCGTCTGGCGTCAGCGCTCCTGCACGAACGAGGCGACGCGCTCGCCGATCACGACCGCCGGGATGTTGGTGTTTGCCCGCGGTATCTGGGCCATGAGCGACACGTCGGCCACGGTGACGCGATCCAGACCGCGAACCCGTCCGCGGCCGTCGCACACGCCGGCGTCGCCAACGCCCATCGCGCACGTCCCGACCGGGTGGTAGTAGTGCACGACCTCTCGGCGGATCGCCTCGTCGGTGCTCGTGTCGGTCACCGGCAATCCCAGCACCGACGCCAACGCCGGGTGGTTGAGCAACTCCTGCGCCATGACCAGTCCGTCACGCAGCACGGCGATGTCGTGACCGTCCGGGTCCGTCAGATAGGCGTGATCGATCCTCGGCGACGCCGTCGGATCCGCCGACACAATGTCGATGAACCCACGACTGCGAGGGGTCACGCACGCCACCTCCACGAGGGCGTTCCCACCGGTCAGGGCGGTCTGCGTCGACGCGCAGACCGGGTAAAGGTGGAGATCGAAGATGCCGTCGGCCGCCTGCGACGAGCAGACCTTGCCGAGTGTCTGCTCCTCCGGCAGGGCGCCCCGGCGAGCAGCCGTGTCAAGCCACGTCTGGAGCAGCGGGCCGACGCGACGATCGGCATGCACCATTGGATGGTCGTGCAGGTTCGCACCGACGCCGGGCTGTTCGAGCACGCACCCGACCCCCGCGCGTCGGAGCCGTGCAGCGTCGCCCACACCTGAACGCTGCAGGATCGCCGGGGTGCCGTAGACGCCGGCGCTCAGCACGAGGTGTTGGGCACGGATGGTGAACGGGCGGTCGTCGCGCCACGCATGCACCGTCACCCCCGACGCGTCCTCGACGAATCGGTCGACGAGCACCAGGTCGACGATGGTGAGGTTGGCGTGTTGGCGAACCGGGTCGAGGTAGGCGAAGGCGGTGTTCCACCGGATCCCGTCGACGATATTGACCGTCTCCAGACCGAAGGACTCGTTGGCGTCGAGATCGCAGAGGTCCGATGCCATCATCCAACCGGTTGCTGCGGCCGCTTCAAGGCAGCGGGCATGGAAGGGACCGGCCTCGTCGGCCCGGTAGGCGCGCACCCGCATCTTGTCGAGGACCGCAGCGAACACGGGACGCAACAGGTCGGTCCGCCACTCGGGCAGTCCCCATCCGTCGTAGTCCGACGCGTGCCCGACAGCGGCGATTGCACCGTTGTGGGCAGAGCACCCGCCGATGACCCGCGCACGCTCGAAGGTCCAGGCGGCGCGGCCCTCGACGGGGCCCGACGCATAGCCCCAATCGTGGGAAAGCGCGATCGCGTGGGCGTCGAGGAGATCCGCCGGCCACGCCGTGGAAGCGCCAGCGACGGGTCGTCCGGTGAACGGCCCATAGTCCGGGCCCGCCTCGAGCAACGCCACCGCAACACCGGCCTCGGCAAGTCGGGCGGCGACGACCGCTCCACTCGAACCACCGCCGATCACCACAACATCGGCTCCGGCAAGGTCTTCTGCTCTGCCCATCCGGTCAGGCTCGCGCACCCCCGCCACGCGCGTCGAGCGGCGCTATTCGGCGCCGGGTGCCCGTTCGATGGTGAGGTTGCCGGCGAGAAGCTTCGAGTTGGGCACATGGACGATGGCACCGCCAACGTCGAGTTCCACGGTGGCGCCCCACACGGTCTTGACGACACCGCCGAATCCCTCGCCGCTCACCCGGTCACCGGGACGCACGATGCGGTGCAGATACCGGCCGGCAGCAATCTCTGAAGCCATCGTTCGCCCGCCGAGTCCGGTCAACAGCGCCAAGGAGAGCGCAGTGCAGCCGATGATCCCGGCGACGGCGGTGTCGATGACCTTGGTATTCACCCCGATCTGGGCGATGGCAAGAAGCACGAAGACCGCCAACACCACGGTCCGGGCGAGGCCGGCGACGCGCGGTTGCGGCCGACCGCTCGCCCGTAATGCTGCGGTTCCGGCGGCCGTTGCCGCGAGCGACGCAATTGCGCTGCCGAGCAAGACGAAGACCATCGCCACGAGAAAGCGCGGCACGGCGTTCATGAGCGAGACGGGGAGCCGGTCGACGGCCGTCTTGTCGAGGAAGGAGAGCGAGGTCACCACGGCGAGCGCGAGGACCGCCGAGAACACGACGCTGGCCGCCGCCGGAGCGAGGTTACGGGTTCGCTCGGGTCGCGACGACCGGCTCAGCAGGCGCCGAACCGCGGCCGAGGAGATGGTTGCGACGATTCCGCCGACGACGAGCGCGCCAAGCGCAAAGAGCCACTTCATGCAGAGTCGTCTCGGGTCAGCTCGCGCACCGTGGCCAACCCTAGACCGAGGAGGTCCAGTGCGGTCGATCGTGCGGTCGGGCTGTCGAGCGTGGCACTGAGCCGGGCGTGGAGTCGTTCGGTGAGGTCGTCGGGTGGGGCGAACGCCTCGCGCAGCGCGGCGCGGGCGGTGTCGGGCAGGAGGTTCCCGGTATCGAACCGGTCACCGATCGACGGGTACCGGGCGAGCACACGCTCGAACCGGTCCGGGTCGGTCTCAAGCATCCGCTCAAGGCGACTCGAAGAGAGCCGCAGTCGCTGGATTGGATTCATGATCGCCACTCCGACAGACGATGAGCGAGGAGCTTGCGCGCTCGGAAGAGCCTGGTCTTCACCGTTGGCAGGGCGATCCCGAGGGCCCCGGCGATGTCCTCGTAGGGCATGTCTTCGAGCTCGCGCAGGATCACAATCGACCGGGTCAGCGGGTCGAGGGTGTCGAGGGCCTGCATCAACTCGTCGACCATGAGCCGTCCGACCACCTGACGATCGGTCCCCGCTCCCTGACTGCGTTCGGGCAGCATCGCCGGATCGCGCAGCTCTTCGCGTCGCTTGCGCAGCGTGGAGATGGCCGTGTTGTGGGTGATGCGCAGGACCCACGAGCGAAGCGCGGAATCGTCGTGCAGTGATCCGGCGGCCTGCCAGGCCCGTACCAAGCTCTCCTGCACGACATCCTCAGCGAGCGCGCCGTCGCCCATGATGGAGCGGGCGAGTCGGTACATCGCCGGGGCGTGGTCGGCGATGAGGATCCGGAGCACCTCGTCGGGGCTGGGGGCAGGACCAACGAGATGGATTGTTGTGACCCCACCGTCGGAACCGTTTCCCGCGCCGCTCTCGGCGGTGAGCAAGCGCTCAAGCACGAGAGTATCCATGGCAACCCAACGTCTCGGGGAGCGGCAGGGTCGCGAAGGAGTTCGGGTGGGCGTCGACGAGCGGAAGACGGTCGGTCAGCCTCGCAGCTCGCGAAACGATCGGTTCTCCCACCACGGCACGAAGTCTGGCATGTCGGTCGTGGGGGAGGCCGAGAACGCCGCCGGGCGCTTCTCCAGGAACGATTCGACACCCTCGCGGGCGTCTTTCCCCTTGCCTAGTTCCCAGATTGCCCGGGAATCGACCACATGGGCCTCCATCGGATGGTCGGCGCCGAGCATCCGCCACAGCATCTGCCGAGTGATGGCCACGCTCACCGCCGACGTGTTCGTGGCGATCTCGGCGGCGAGCGCGTAGGCCGCGGGAAGGAGATCGTCGGGTTCGTGAATGCTGCGGATGAGTCCACCGGCCAACGCCTCGTCGGGGCCGAACACCCGTCCCGTGAAGCACCACTCGGTCGCTTTCGAGATGCCGACGAGTCGAGGCAGAAACCAGCTTGAGCAGGCCTCCGGAACGATGCCGCGGCGGGCGAACACGAAGCCGAACTTGGCAGTCGACGACGCCAGGCGGATGTCCATCGGAAGCGTCATGGTGACCCCGACACCTACCGCAGGACCATTGATGGCGGCGATGAGGGGCTTGCGGGATTCGAAGAAGCGCAGCGTGAGTCGGCCGCCGCCATCGCGGATCCGTTCATCGACGCCTCCCGAGACGGCTTCGGCGACGGTGCCTTTGGAGGCTCCGCCATCGAAGGTCGCTCCACCCGCAGCCAGGTCGGCACCGGCACAGAACCCCCGGCCTGCTCCGGTGAAGACCACTGCGCGCACCTCGTCGTCGGCATCGACGAGGTCCATTGCTTCCATCACCTCGCGCATCATCCGGCCGGTGAACGCATTGAGCCGCTCCGGCCGGTCGAGGGTGATGGTGGCGACTCGGTCGGCGACGTCGTAGCGGATTTCGGTGAAGGAGGGAGTTGTGCTCACGCCAGCGATGCTCCCACCGACCGCCACGCTTTGTCCGATCGGCCGGCCCGGTGTCTGTTCGCAAACCCACATGGGCTTGTCGCCGTAGCCTTGTCGGCCGTGAGGTCTGGAGGGGGAATGCGGCGGTCGAGAGTGACTGGCGTCGCGCCCGCCGCCAGCGTTGTCGCCGTCCTTGTCGCGCCCGCCGTCGCGGTGGTTGTCGCTGTGGTTGTCGTTATCGCCGGCGGCGTGCGCCCGGTTCGCGCGCAGTCGACCTCGACGGTCACGACGCGTTCGACGGCCACGTCCATCACGTCCGCTCCTTCGTTGCGCCCGACAGCCCCGGCCGCCGGGCCGACGCTCACCGCAAGCACCACGCCCCGGGCCGTTGCCGGTCCGACCGCACTGGCGCCATCGACGAGTGTCCGACCGACGACGCGGCCGAGCACCACGATCCTGTCCGGTCCGGCGAGCAGCGTCGCTCCGCCAGCCGCGGCTGGCCCGCGAACCACGGTCTTGTCTGGTCCGGCGAGCAGCGTCACTCCGCCGGCCGCGGCGGGCCCGGGCACTGCCAGCACCCCGACGGTCACTCTCGTCAGCCGAGCCTCCACGACCAGGCCACCGACGACCACGACCAGGCCACCGACGACCACGGTGATCAGGCCACCGGCGACCACGGCGAAACCTGGTTTGCGGATTACCTCGACTCGCACGCTGGCCGACGGGGGGTTGCGGTTCGAACCCGCCGGACCATCGGCCAAGGTGATCCGGTCGAGGGCGTCGGTGCTGCGCACGGCCAAGCGTGAGTTGCCGCTGGGAACGCTGGCGCCGACTCCGGAAGTGTTCTTCGCGAGCTATGCCCTCGAGACCAACGAACGGGTCGCCGGCGGAGCCGGTCAGCTGAAGCGTGATCTGCGCACGGTATGGGTCGTTCGCTTCGCCGGCGTCGAAGGTCGACGCCAGTCGTCCGTCGTGATCCGTCGGAATCTGCCCACACTGGTACCGATCACGACAATCCCCCCTACTGTCTTTTCCGACATCGTTGTGGTGGTCGACGACGTCACCGGTGAGGTGCTGCTTCGCAGTGAGTTCGCCCCCGAGACCAACACCGCTCGATAAGGAACCTGTCAACGTGAACCGAACTGTTGCGCGCGTCCTGGCCTTTTTCACTTCAGCGTCGGTGCTGGTCCTGGAGATCCTCGCCGGTCGGCTGCTGGCGCCCTACGTCGGCGTGACGCTGCAGACCTACACCTCGATCATCGGGGTGGTGCTGGCCGGTATTGCGCTCGGGAGCTGGCTCGGCGGAAGGCTTTCCGACGAGATCGACCCCCGCTCGATGGTCGGACCCACGATGATGCTGGGCGGCGGGCTCGGACTGCTCGCCCCGCCGATCGTGCGAGTCGCCGCCGAACGCCTCGACGGGACCAGCGTTGCGGTGGTCCTCATCGCCACGATCGCCGGGTTCCTGCTTCCGTCGATCGTTCTGAGCGCCGTGTCGCCGATGCTGGTCAAGACGCAGCTGCGGTCACTCGAATCGAGCGGCGCGACGGTCGGATCGATGAGCGCCGTCGGCACGACCGGGGCGATCGTCGGGACCTTCGTCACCGGTTTCCTGCTTGTTGCCAAGGTGCCCGTCACCCTGACGGTTCTGTGTGTGTGCGCGGCGCTGATCGCCGTCGGTGCCCTGTTGACTGTCACCACGCGAAAGCGCCCTCGAGGCGAGCGCCTCACGGCCGTCGGTCTGATCGCGTTCGCGGGATTCGGCGCGGGAGCTGCGGTCACCGTGGACAGTCCGTGCGAGATGGAGAGCGCGTACTACTGCGCTTCGGTGTTCGGCACCCCGGGGGAGCCGAGCATCCGCGTCCTGCACCTGGACAATCTCGACCACTCCGAGGTCGACCTCGACGACCCGGCGGCGTTGCGCTTCTCCTACACGCAGCTCTTCGGCGTCGCCGTCGACGCCCTCCCGCCCGGTCCCATTCATGCCGTGCACCTCGGCGGTGGCGCGCTGACGATGCCCCGCTACGTCCGTGCGGTGCGGCCCGGTTCGACGGGCGTCGTGCTCGAGGTCGACGCCGCTCTGCCGGAACTCGCCGAGCGAGAGCTCGGCTGGGTGCCGGGGCCCGATGTCGACGTCGTCATCGGTGACGGACGGGTCACGATGGCTCGCCAGACGAAAGGTCGGGCCGACGTGGTGTTCGGCGACGCCTTCGGGGCCGAGGCGGTGCCGTGGCACCTCACCACGGTCGAGTTCACCCGGGTGATCCGCGCCGCGATGCGTCCGGGTGGCATCTACGCACTGAACGCGATCGATGCGAAGGACCACCGTTTCGTCCGGGCGGAGGTGGCGACCATCGCCACCGTGTTCGACCACGTCGCCGTGCTCGCCCCGGAGTCATCGTTCGACCGAGAGTCCTTCGGATCGAATTTCATCGTGGTCGCCTCCGACCGACCGCTGCCCGTGGACGCCTACCGGGTGATGATCGACGAACGCGGCTACGACGCCGTCGTAAGAACGGGTGCGGAACTGCGCCGTTGGGTCGGCGAGAGTCCGATCCTGCGCGACGACTTCGCCCCGGTCGACCAGCTGTTCTCCACCGGCGAGTAGCGCCCAAACCCGAACCCGGCGTCAGGCTCTCTCGGCGAGGACCGCTGCGAGGACGCTCGGTCGGTCCGTCATGACGGCGTCGACACCCATCGCAAGAAGCTGACGCATCTCGTGCTCGTCGTCGATCGTCCACACGTGCACCGCCAGGCCGCGCCGGTGGGCGGCATCGACGAAGCCGGGCGTGACCACCTCGATGCCTTCGAAGGTCGCCGGGACCTGCAGGGCGACCTGCGCCGGCGACAGCGTTCGGTAGGGGGCGCCGTTTGTGACCGCGTCGTAGAAGGCAAACGTGTCCTCGGGGCCCAGCGACACGTGGATTTCCGGCGCGTGGGCGCTGAACGCGCGGAGGGCGTCGTCGTGAAATGAGGCGACGATCACATTCGTGGAGCGGCCGTATGCGCGCAGTCGATCGGCGAGGTCAGCCTCGTAGCGGTGCGGGCCGATTTCTTTGATGTCGAAGTTGAGGAAGACGTCGGGGAATTCGATCAGCACCTCGTCGAGCGTGGCGATCCCGAGCGAGGGATCGTCGGGAAAACGTCCGCGGAGCACATAGGCATCGTCGTCGAGGCCTGTTGTCGCGTCATGTCCGGGCGCCCACCAATGTGCGTTGTCGAGGCGTTGGAGCTCGTGGAGGGTCAAGTCGTGGATGGCACCGGTGGCCGGGGTCGTTCGGTCGACGGTCGTGTCGTGGCACACGACCAGGACGCCGTCGGCCGTGCGGTGCACGTCGAGTTCGAGGGCGTGGGCGCCGTGCTCGTAGACCGCTCGCCGCATGGCGTACAGC
This sequence comes from Acidimicrobiia bacterium, assembly GCA_031406385.1. Taxonomy (GTDB): domain Bacteria; phylum Actinomycetota; class Acidimicrobiia; order Acidimicrobiales; family JANYDT01; genus JANLQX01. Next base: position 10,615 of record JANOHI010000154.1, on the reverse strand, counting down.
GTCGTCGACGGGGCCTCGAGGGCCCCGCCCTGATGGGCGTAGTGCAGCGGTCGACGCTCGAGCCACGGGTTCGTGGTCACCTCGGCCCCGCTGTGGGTCGCCGAAGGACACGAATTTCCACGCCCGCAGGGTATCGTCAGGACGCGATCGGCGGAAAACTGACTTGACAGGTCGGGTTTCGATCGCTTGACTGTTTTCGTCATCCAGAGCGACCGAGGGACGGGCCCGTCGACGTCGCGGCAACCAGCGAGAACCGCCAGGTGCCAACGCCCGCACGATGAAGGAGGAATTTTCGGTGAGCTCTACCACCTGACCGATCCGTAGGTCGCGGCACAGCGATCGCTTCGCCCGGCTTCGTCGTCCCCATCCGTTCCCCCGTTCCCCTCCGCGTTCCGGCGACTCGCCGACGCACCCATCTCCAGGAGTTGTTCCCATGGCCCTCGACCCTTCGTCCTTCGGTTTCGAAACACGGCAGATCCACGCCGGCGCCGCACCCGATCCCGCCACCGGCGCCCGCGCCACGCCGATCTACCAGACCACCAGCTACGCGTTCCGTGACACGGACCATGCCGCGGCCCTGTTCGGCCTCGCTGAATCCGGGAACATCTACACGCGAATCATGAACCCGACCCAGGACGTGCTCGAACAGCGCATCGCGTCGCTCGAAGGCGGCGTTGCCGCGCTGGCCGTGGCCTCGGGCCAGGCCGCCGAGACCCTGGCCATCTTGAACATCGCCGAAGCCGGTGACCACATCGTGTCGTCGGCCAGCCTCTACGGCGGCACGTACAACCTGTTCCACTACAACCTGCCCAAGCTCGGTATCACCGTCGACTTCGTCGACGACCCCGACGATCTCGATGCGTGGCGCAAGGCCATCAAGCCCAACACCAAGGCGCTCTATGGCGAGATGATCGGCAACCCGAAGGGTGACGTCCTCGACGTCCGCGGCGTCGCCGACGTGGCCCACGAGGCCGGTGTCCCGTTGATCGTCGACTCCACCCTGGCCACCCCGTATCTGTGCCGTCCGCTGGAGCACGGCGCCGACATCGTCGTGCACTCGCTGACCAAGTTCATCGGGGGCCACGGCACATCGATCGGCGGCATCATCGTCGATGGCGGCACGTTCGATTGGGGAGCGTCGGGACGCTTCCCGATGATGACCGAGCCCGATCCGAGCTACCACGGCCTCAAGTACTGGGAGGTGCTCGGGGCCCCGGCCTACATCATCAAGGCCCGCGTGCAGGGTCTGCGTGACTACGGCGCGTCGATCGCTCCGTTCAACTCGTTCCTGATCATCCAGGGTGTGGAGACGCTGAGCGTCCGCATGGATCGCCATTGCGCGAACGCGCTTGCGGTCGCGAAGTTCCTCGAGGCCCATCCCGACGTCGAGTTGGTCCGCTATCCCGGCCTTGCCAGCTCGCCGTGGAGCGACAAGGCCAAGAAGTATCTGCCGAACGGTGCGGGCGCCATTGTCAACTTCGAACTGAAGGGTGGCATCGACGCCGGCAAGAAGTTCGTCGACGCCCTCACGCTGTTCAGCCACCTGGCCAATGTGGGCGACCTCCGTTCGCTCGTCATTCAGCCCGCCGCGACGACCCATAGCCAGCTCACGCCGGCCGAGCAGGCGGCAACGGGTGTCACCCCGAGCCTGGTCCGTCTCTCGGTCGGCCTGGAGTCGATCGACGACCTGCTCGCCGACCTGAACGCCGGATTCGCCGCCGCGAAGGCCTGACGCCTCGTGGAGCTCTGAGGCCCCCGCCAGGGCGGCTTCAGAGCTCCGCTCACCATCCTCCGCGCCAACTCCGTCCGGCCTCCACGGCGGGTTGTACCGCGGCGCTTCCGAAGGCACCCCGTGTCCGACAGCTCTCTCCGACAACCGAACCGCGCCGCGCCGATGGGCGTGGACGCGAACGGCGACCCGATCGGGCCATGGCGGAAGGTGTGGCGCCCGGGTGACATTCCCGGGCGACGCCAGTTCGCGTCCATCGGCGAACTGAAGCTCGAAGCCGGGGGTGTCCTTCCGGACACCGTCGTCTGTTATGAGACCGTTGGCACCCTCAATGCCGATCGCTCCAATGCGGTGCTCGTCCTTCACGGGTTCACCGCCGACAGCCACGCCGCCGGTCCGGCCGGTCCGGGTCATCCGGAAGCCGGTTGGTGGAATGGCGTCATCGGGCCGGGGCTCGGCATCGACACCGACCGGTTCTTCGTCGTGATCCCGAACACGCTGGGCGGGTGCCAGGGCACGACCGGCCCGGGTCAGCCTGCCCCCGACGGGGCACCGTGGGGAGCGAGGTGGCCGGTCACCACCACCCGTGACATGGTTGCGGCCGAGGCGGCGATGGCCGATGCTCTCGGGATCGACGTGTGGTTCGGCGTCGTCGGCGTGTCGCTCGGTGGTCAGCGTGCCCTCGAGTGGGCCGTCGGCTACCCGGAGCGTCAGCGGCGTTCGGTCATCATCGGCTGTGGTGCGGTGGCCACCGCCGAGCAGATCGCCTGGCAGACGATCCAGATGAACTGCATCACCGCAGACGCCCAGTTCCACGGCGGTGACTACTACGACATTGGTACCGGGCACGGTCCGGTCGCCGGGATGGCGCAAGCGCGTCGACTCGGCCATATGACCTATCGGACAGAGCTGGAACTCCATCGACGCTTCGGGAACCGGCCCCAGGGCGACGAGCGGATCCTCGGGGAGGAACGCGACCGGGGTCACTACGCCGTGATGTCGTACCTCGACTACGCGGCCGAGCGTCTCGAGCGCCGATTCGACGCCAACACCTACCTCGCCATCAACGAGGCCATGAACCACCACGACATCGGTCGTGATCGTGGCGGCGTCGCCGCAGCCATGCGGCGCATCACCGCCGATGTCCAGTTCGTCGGGCTTGACGACGACCGGCTCTATCCGATCCGTCTGCAGCGCGAACTGGTCTTCCTCTCCCCCAAGCCGCGGGAGTTGGCGCTGGTTTCGTCGATCGTCGGCCACGACGCATTCCTCATCGAGGACGAAGCCATGAACACCATCATCGGCGCCCACCTCGAGCGGTAGCCGGCCCGACCGGTGGTGGCGATGGCGGTCGAGATTTGGGTGTCTTGACCCATCATGATGAGTTCGAACACCCAATTGCGGCGAACCTGAACGAGCGCCACTCATGTAGTGGTGGAGATGGGCCGAAGATGGATGGCGATGTCACTGGCCGCCCCCGTCGAACTGATGATGCCGGACGCGCACGTCCGCACCCGTCATTTGCCTCGGCGCTGGATGTCCTGGGCCACCGGCGCGTTCCTGACCGCCAGCGCCGCGGGCGCGTTCATGCACCGGGGTCTGATGGTGAACGCCTGGAATGAGGCGAGGTCGATCTCGCTGACCTGGTGGGTTGTTCTCGCAACGCTGGTGATCGCCCATCGCCTTGTCGTCGTCGCCCAGCAGTGGGCCGCGGTGGGGACCGTCGGATTCGGCCGGATGGTCGTGTCGACCGAAGCCAACCTCGGGGCATCCAATGCCGTCGTCGGCGGTTCGGCAATCGGCACCGCGCTTCGTGTCGCGATGTGGCGATCCTGGGGGGTCGGGCCACTTCGGGCGAGTGTCGCGCTGTTCGTCACCGCACTCTGCCCGTCCTTTGCGATGTGGCTCGTTGCCGGCGCGCACACCTGGCCTGACCTCGTCACCGGCAACGCCGATCGGGTCGACGTATTCATCGGGATCGGCGCCGTCGGCTTCCTGTTGGCGCCCCTGTTGTTCTGGGGCGTTGCGCTGTCGCGACCCGCCTGCACCGCGTGGCTGGCCGCTCGTCTGGTCACCGTGGCCAATCATTTGGCGCATCGAGTCCCGGCCGTTCGCCGAGTCCTCTTCCGCTGGCCGATCCCGACGGTGTCGGAGGAGTTCCGAGCGAGCGCATGGACGGTGCTTCGGCGGCGCGGCGCGATGATCCTCGGCGGCGCCGTCGCCTCGCAAGTGCTCCTGGCCGTGATTCTGTTGGCGTCCCTGCATGCCGTCGGTGCCGGTGCCGGACTCGACGGATGGGAAGTGGTGCGGGCCTTCGCTCTGGTGCGGGTCGTGAGTTCGTTCGTGCCGATCCCCGGCGGGATCGGCGTCATGGAACTCGGACTCGTCGGCGCACTGACCACTGCCGGCTCGACACGTCCCGAGGCAGTCGCCGCACTGGCGATCTACCGCGGCCTCACGTTTTTCCTGCCGATTCTCACCGGTACCGTCGGCGCGCTGGTGTGGCGGCGCCGCCAGAGCATCCCCGACGTTTCCCCGTCGGAGCGTCTCACCCCGCTCCTCGCGTCCATCGGTTCCTGACGTTCCTGACGCGCAGCCTCGTCGGCGTGGTCGTGGGTCGTCAGGCGTTCTTGACCCCGGCCGCGGCTTCGAGGCCGAGCTCGGCGATGGAAGCCTCGCGCATTTCGACCTTGCGGACCTTGCCCGTGACGGTCATCGGGAACGCCTCCGTCACCTTCACGTAGCGCGGAATCTTGTAGTGGGCGATGTTGCCCTGACAGTATGCGCGCACATCTTCGGTGGAGAGAGGCGCGGCGCCCTCCCGGAGGGTCACCCACGCCATGATCTCTTCGCCGTACTTGGCATCGGGGACTCCGATCACCTGCACGTCGGCGATGTCGGGATGGGAGTAGAGGTACTCCTCGACCTCTCGGGGATAGACGTTCTCGCCGCCGCGGATGATCATGTCCTTGATCCTGCCGACGATGTTGACGTAGCCGTCGTCGTCCATGGTGGCGAGATCGCCGGTGTGCATCCAACCGGCCGGGTCAATGGCATCGGCGGTCTTGCCGGGCTCCATCCAGTAGCCGAGCATCACCGAGTAACCCCGGGTGCAGAACTCACCGGTGGCACCTCGCGTCACGACGTTGCCGGTGTCGGGGTCGACGATCTTCACCTCGACGTGGGGGTGGACTGAGCCGACGGTGCCGGTGCGGCGATCGAGCGTGTCATCGGTGGCCGTCTGGGTTGACACCGGCGAGGTCTCGGTCATGCCGTAGGCGATGCCGACCTCGGGCATATGCATGCGCGACGTGACCTGCTTCATGACCTCCACCGGACAGGGGGAGCCGGCCATCAGACCGGTGCGGAGCGTGTCGAACACGGTGGCGTCGAAGTCGGGGTGGGCGAGTTGCGCGATGAACATCGTCGGCACGCCATAGAGGCTCGTGCAGCGTTCGGCGGCCACGGCGCGCAGCGTTGCGCCCGGATCGAATGCGGCCTCGGGGTACACCATGCACGCGCCGTGGGTGATGGCGCCGAGGTTGCCCATGACCATTCCGAAGCAGTGGTAGAGCGGCACCGGGATGCAGATACGGTCGTGCTCGGTGTAGCGGCAGCCAACACCGACGAAGAAACCGTTGTTCAAGATGTTGTGATGGCTGAGGGTGGCGCCCTTCGGGAAGCCGGTCGTGCCGCTCGTGTATTGGATGTTGATCGGGTCATCGAACTGGAGCAGGGCGCTGCGCTCACGGACCGTCTCGAGGGGCACCGTTCGGCCCTCCTCGACGAGCCGCGTCCAGTCGTCGGAGAAGAGGAAGACCGTTTCTTCGAGGACGTCAAGTTCGTCCTGCACCGTTGCCACCATGGCGCGGTAGTCGCTTGTCTTGAACGACGGCGCAGCCACGAGCAGTCGACAGCCGGATTGATTCAGCGCGTAGTTGAGCTCGTGGGTCCGGTAGGCCGGGTTGATGTTGACCAGGATCGCGCCGATCTTCGCCGTGGCCAACTGGACAATCGTCCATTCGGCGTAGTTCGGCGACCAGATCCCGACGCGGTCGCCGATCTCCAGACCCCGGGCGAGTAGGCCCCGGGCCACGTCGTCGACGGCATCGTTGAGCTGGGAGTACGTGAATCGAAGTCCCTGATGACACGAAACCAGAGCTTCGCGGTCACCGAACCGGGCCACGGTCCGCTCAAAGCTCGCACCGATGGTCTCGCCGAGGAGGGGCACGGTGGATACTCCGCTGGCGTAGGAGAGATCTCCCGATGTGGGGAACGGCGACGGACCGGACATAGCGAACCTCACGGTGATGGACTCGTCTGGATCGTAGGCGGTCGGGGTTCGGCCGGATGGCGCCGCCAACGGCGCCGCAACTTCCGTCAGGAGATCGGTGCGGCCGGTGTGGAGGAAAGCATGGCGTCGATCAGCGGCGCCAGGCGGGCGACCGCCGTGAACAGCGTCTCGGGTCGATCCCGGCCCGGATCGAGCAGAGCCATCAGCTCCATGCCGATGAAGAGCGACGCTACGGCATAGGTCGCATCGGCCGGGTCGACCAAGGCGCCGACCGAAGAGCCCTGGAGCACGCGGACGATCGCTTCTTGCACCAGCGTCATCCACGGTTGCATCGCGAGGTGCACGCCCTCGCGTAGCTCCGGTGAGGTGTTTGCCCCGGCCAGCAGCTGGGCGAGCACGTTGACCGAGCCGGAGCTTTGCTCGTGGCGGTGGATCTCGCGGGCCACCGAGATCAGCTCAGTGGTGCTCGTAACCTTCGCCAGCAACTCCGAATACCTGGCGGCTCGGTTCAATCCTTCGGCCTTCGCCGCCTCGATGAGCAAACCATCGACGGAGCCGAAGTGGTAGAAGACCAGCGCTTGGTTGAATGTCCCCCGACGGGCAATCGCCCGTGCGCTCGTTCCCACGATCCCTTCCGCGTCGAGCGTGTCGATCGCTGCCTGCACGATCCGCTCGCGGGTCTCGTCACCGGAGACCGAGGTGGGACGGCGACCGGGTCGACGGCTGGCGAGCGCCGGTGGTGCGTGTTCCCCCAGCTCGGCGCTCATCACTACCAGCCTACTGGGAGCCTGACGGGGAGTACCTCATTCGCGCTTTGAGCAGCCGCTTGAACACGAGGCCACGGTGGTGAGTGGAGTGGTGAGTGGTTGTGGTGAGTGGTGGGTCGTGAGTGGTGTGTTGCCCACTGGAAGACTGATGGGCGACCGTAGGCGGAGTGCCGTGCTCGGCTCTGAACAGCTGCTTGGGCCGTTGCGTGAATGCGCGGCCGGATGGTGGGTGAAAGGTGGTGGGTCGTGAGTGGTGTGTTGCCCACTGGGAGACTGGTGGGTGATGGAGCCGAACCGATGACGTCTCCTTCGATCGACGATCTCGTTTCCCATACGGGTATCACGGTGCTCTATCCGTTCCAGCTCGAACTCCGCGAATTGGCCCGCGCTGCTCCGGGGAGCGATGTCCTGCTGGAAGCGCCCACCGGATCCGGCAAGACGCTGGCATTCCTGCTCGTTGTCTTTGACGACCTCGCACGGGCGGGGCCACCGTTCGGACCGCCGGCCATCGTGGTGATCACCCCCACGCGCGAATTGGCCCAGCAGGCTGACCGGGTGATCCGGCCGCTTGCCCGCGGCCAGGGTCGGCGTGTCGCCCTCCTCCAAGGTGGCGTCGCGTTCGACCCGCAACTGCGCAACATCGCCCGGGGTGCCGACCTCGTGGTTGCCACGCCGGGTCGATTGCTCGACATGTGCAGCCGGGGCCAGGTCGATTTGTCGTCGGTCTCGTCGGTCGTCATCGACGAGGCCGATCGTCTCGCCGACCTCGGCTTTGTCGACGATGTCTCGGAGATCTTGGGTTTCATCCCGTCGACGGCCCGGACCCTTCTCGTTTCTGCCACCCTCAACGGGCCGGTGCGCCTGCTTCTCGAGAAGCTCCGTCCGGATCCGATTGCCGTGCGCGTCGATGGCGATGTTGAACGGGCCCCGGAGGGGCTGGGCCGGGGGACCGTCGAAACCCCTCACTGGCGTGTCGAGATCACCCGGGAGCGACTCCGTGACGATCTCGGCCGTCTCCTCGACGCCGCCGGTCGGACGATCGTGTTCGTCCGAACCCGCCATGCCGCCGATCGCTGGGCGGGCTGGATCAACGATGACGGCCGCGAAGCCGTGACCCTCCACGGCGCCCTGAGCACGGCGGCGCGCCGGGCGGCGATCGACGCGATGCGACTCGGTGATGCGACTGTGCTGGTGGCGACCGACCTCGCGTCCCGGGGCCTCGACCTCTCGGCTGTCTCGTTGGTCGTCCACCTCGAACGCAGCGACGACGAAACGGACTACGTGCACCGTTCGGGGCGAACCGGCCGTGCCGGTCTGCCAGGGGTCGTCGTCAACCTGCTCCGCAAGGAACAGTGGCGCGCCGCCGTCGCTATGGAGCAACGCCTCGGCGTGGTGGCCGACGATGCCTCCCTCGACGACGTGGTGACGCACCTGGGTGAGGTCACCGCGAAACTGCGGGCGATCCGGCCGCTCACGCCATGGCGTCCTCCGCTGGGTCGCACCACGTGGCGCGGCGGCCAATGAGCCTGCGGGGTCGCACCACGCGGCGCGGGAACGACTGAGCACGACGTGGTGAGCGCCACGGGCGTCGGGTAGCCCGCCGGACCCGAGTTGGCGATAGGTCCCCAGGACCATTTCCTCACGTTGAGCGTTTGACGAGCTTTAGAATGCTGCGAAGTGTGGCGAAGTCTGGTGGGTGACTACTCTCCGTGAGATTCTCGGATCCCGAACCCGGACCCGGCGTGGCCCTTGGTTTCGGACGTTTCTCGCCGGCGCCGTCGGCGTGGTCGGTGTCGTCGGTGTCGTCGGGCTCGCCCCCCGACCGGCAGGTGCGTCGACGACTAGGCCGTCGGTCGCCGTCCCGGCATACTTCTGGTCCTCGACGCAATGGGACCGGATGCTCGTCCGCTCGGAGGAGCTCCGCTATGTCGTGATGAACCCCGACAGCGGTCCCGGCACCGTGTCGTATCCGAGCTTCGTCACCCAGGTCGCCGCTGCCCGTTCCCAGGGCGCCACCGTTATCGGCTACGTCGACACCTCCTACGGCTCCCGCCCGCTCGCAACGGTGAAGGCCGACATTGATAAATACCGCGGATGGTATGGCGTGAACGCGTTCTTCTTCGATCAGACCCCCTACGACTGCACCGAGATCGCGTATTACGAGGACATCGAGACCTACGTGCGGGCCCAAGACGGAGGGTTCATCTTCCACAACCCCGGCATGAACCCGCAGGAGTGCTACCTCGACGTGGCCGACGTTGTCGTCAACTTCGAAGGTTCCGAATCGAGCTACGACGCATGGACTCCGGCCCCCTACGCGGCCGGCTATCCGGCCGACCGCTTCTGGCACATCGTGTATTCGGTCGATCCGGCGCACGCCGCCGCCCTGCTCTCGAGCGCGGCGAGCCGAAACGGCGGTCTCGTGTACCTGACCGAACAGAACATGCCCAACCCGTTCAGCGTGATACCGACGGACACGCTCTGGTTGGCGCAGACGCCGTCGCGTGGCGGCCGCACGTCGGCACCCCAGGCCAGCGCACCGACGACCACCGCTCCCGTGTCGACCCCAACGCGCGTTGCTGCGCCGCAGAGTGAAACGCCCACGACCACCTCGCCGGCAGGCGCCGCAGCCGAAGCGCCAGTGACCACCCGTCCGACCGTGCCCAGCGCACCACCGGTGACGACCACGATGGTCCCCGCCTCCCCGAGCGCCGGCACCGAATACATCCCTTGGGTTCCGGACCCTTCGCTCACGACCATTGCGCCCCCGACCATTGCGCCCACGTCGGCGTCGTCCTCGGTCCCGACCCTCGTCGTTCCAGCGCCGACGGCGAACGTTCCAGCGCCGACGGCAAACCCGCCGTCCGTGGCGTCGGCGCCATCGCCCATCGTCCTGGTCACCGGCGCTCCGATCTCTGGAGGTGGTGAACCGTTCACGACGGTACCTTCCGAGAGTGTCGGCCCGCTGGTCGTGCCTGGCGACCGGGCAACTCTCACGCCGGGCTCGAGAGATCGCGTGAACCCTGGTCCGGTCGCCGCCGTCGTCCTGTCGTCCACCATCGCAGCCCGGGTCCCCGGTCGGCCATCGGCCGGACCGGCGATGGCCGCCCCCCTCGTCGCACCCTCGCGAGTCCAAGGAATGAACCTTGTCCGGCCGGCCGCGCCGACGCTGCGCAAGGTGGCCCAACGGGAATTTGCTACGCAGGCCAAGCCGACGCTGCCCAAGACGGCCCTCCGGGTTGTCGCCACGCCGGCAAAGCCGACGATCCGAACGGTTCCGGCGACGACCAAGAAGGCTCCGGTGACGCCGCCTCGGACCTCGCGCTGACGACTCGTTGGAAACCGGGACGACGCGGGTGAGCGCGTCGCCGCCTACGTCGGAGTTCCAGTGACCGGGAATTGCTCTGATTCGTTGCGCTTCGTACGCGGTCCGACGGATCGATGTCCCCGGAACTCCCGACCGAGCGCGTCGCCGTGCACTAGGTGGGCCAGCGGCGTTTCGCCTGCTCCTCCTGAGCGGAACGTTCCGCCACCCGTGCGCCCTGCGTCCACGCCCGACGCCATCCGGTCTGCGAGGGACCGCGCAACGGGGGTGTCGCGCCATCGGCAGCACGGCGACGGGCCGACCACCAGTCGCTTCGGTGCTCGTCGGCGAGCTCGTTCACCGCAGCCTCGAGACGGGCGTTCAGTCGCCGCGCGTCCTCGTCCGGTCCGGGAACGATCGGCAGCCCGAAGGTCACGGTGCACGAATGCCGCTTCGGACGACTGGCTCCCTTCGGCAACACCTCGTCGGCGATACCGCGTACCGCGTCCAGCGCCGATCCC
>JANOHI010000147.1:0-5399 GCA_031406385.1 Acidimicrobiia bacterium | reverse complement strand
TCGATGCATCGGCCTTCATCAAAGTCATGTCCGCCGTCATCATCGTCGCCAGCCTCGTCGCCGTCGTCACCACGATGCGACGCGAACGCACGCCTGTCCGGGTGGTCGACTGAACCTCGGCGTCGCAGCGAAGCACGCTGTGACGGCCGTTCGGGACACTCCGTGTGCGCGTTGTTGCTCTGGGCGCAACACCAAGCATCTGAAGGCTCACGTGTTGCCGGTGTCCGGAGCTCAGCCGACGCCGGGCGGCGCCTGATGGGCCTTGCGCCCGGCGCGCTGCATCGGGGCTGCCGCCGCGGCGGCTGACGCAGCGGCGTCGAGTGCCCGCCAGGTCGCCAGCGATCGCGTGACGAGTTGGCGCGCCCCCTCCTTCAGCTCCACTGACTTGCGGACGAAGCGGACGTTGTTCTGCATGTCCTCGGCGTTCCACCCACGCGTGTGTCCGATGTACGGGAACGGCGGGAAGACGAAGCCGAGTTCCGCCCAGAAGCCGAGCATGGTGCCGGCCACGCCCTGCACGTTGTCCTGTCCGCCGGTGATGATGAACGAAGCGACCTTGTTCTCGATCAGGAGTCGGTTGTGGGTGGTGATTTGGTTCTGGACGCAGTTCAGCCGCTCGACCATCTTGTAATACAGCGAGCTCGGCTGACCCCACCGGATCGGTGTGCCGACGACGATGACGTCGGCCCAGTGGACGAGTGCCTCGTAGACGACGCGCATCTCATCGAACGGATCGCGCTCGGTGATGGCGCACGGCCACGTGCACGCCGCCGCTGCTTTCGAGTAGTTCCCCTCGCACTCGTGGAACGCAAGCGAGCGAAGCGTCACGAGCTGGGTGTCGGCTCCGAGCTGCTTCGCCTCGTCAATGGCTTCGGCGATGAGAGCCTCCGATGTGGAGTACCGCGGGAGCCCGTCGTCGAGCGCAGTCGTGGAGATCCCGAGCACGCGAGGCGGATCGTCCGGTCCCTTCGGATGATCCTCCAGCAGATGCGACGGCTTGTGTTTGACGAGGCGCCTCGGCTGGGTCGCCGGAGTGCGAACGAACACGCCGTCGGCTCGCTCCTCGACGGCGAATACCGCGACCTGTTCTTCGTCGAAACCCGCCGGGCCCCGTCCGGTGACGACGCTGTACTCCCATCCGTGCCACGGGCAACGCACATACTCGCCCGTGCACGTGCCTTCCGACAGCGGGCCGCCCCGATGGTTGCACCGATCGGCAATGGCACGCACGACTCCTTCATGGACGAAGACGGCAACCGGAGTCGCTCCGAGCATGACCCGCCGAGGGGCGGTCGCTTCGAGTTCTTCGCGCGTTCCGATCCGGTGCCAGGTGATGTCCGTCTCAGCCATGGTTCGCTCCCAGCTTGGTCAGCCCTTCGGTCAGAAATGCGTCGAGCGACTCAGCCGTACCGTCCGAGCCTTGACGTCCGAGGTCGGAGGCCGGGCGGAACGCCCCGAACGGCGCGTTCCAGAACTCGGCTTCTCCGGGCCTGTCGCTACCCCAGGGCCCTATGTACACATATGGCTCTTCACAGAACGCGTCGCCGGTCGACATGCCAAGGTTGCACCTTCCCAAGGGCGTTGCAACGTCGAGACCGAGGTCGAAGTGCTCCGGCCAGAGTTGCGCGATCCCGGGGGTTCCGTGCTCGCCGAGGGTAGCGACGGCCCGGTCCACCGCTTGGGCTCCGAGATGCAACCACTCCGCCAGATACCGTGCCGCGCCGGGGTCGACCGTGAGGGGTTCGTCGATCGATCCGAATTCGGGCGTGTCGTCGCCGACCGAGAACCCAGGGTCAAGGTTCACGCCGGCGAACCCGGCGGCCGCAGCCAGAGATGCGCCAGCGAGATCGAACGCCGCGCTGTGCGAACCGTCCTCCGTTCGCCATTCGCGGACGAGCCAATGGCCGGTCACCCGGAGCACGGTCTCGCTCGCCCCGAACATCGGCGTGCCGAAGCCACCGGGCAACGAGCGCAGTCCGATGCGGCCGCGATCGGCATGGCGCGCCTGGGCGAGCACATGCGTGGCGACTCGGTGGAGGGATCGGCGGGTCCGGGCGTAGCTTGCGGGGTCGACGGTTGGTGTGGGCATGTCCGAAGTGTACGAATCGAATTCCTCGGTCGAGGCGTCTTCTCACATCGTTCGCTCAGCGAGGCGGGGGAGGATCGGCGATGGCGGCTTCGTCGTGGCCGCACGACTCGATCCTGCGCGGGTGGTCGAGTCGACGGGCGCTGCGTCTTCACCACTGCCGACGACTCGGTCGCGTCAGCATTTGCCCGCCCATCGGACGCGCCGTCGGCCGCGACCATCGTATAGGCCTCGGAGCCTGAAGTCCCGGACAGTGCTCGTGTTTGATAACGGGAGGTCCCTCACCGGAGGTGAGTGCCGAACCATTCCAGGAGCGTTTTGTACACCGCCTCCGCCTGCGTCTTGTTATACCTCGGCCCGGTGTCGTTGAAGAAGGCGTGATCAACGCCGGGCACGGTCAGAATTTGATGGGTGAGCTTCGCGTTCTCGAGCGCCGCAGTCATCGCCGGTCGGTTTGCGTTGACGCGGGCGTCTTGTTCGGCGTAGATCGCCAGCACTGCAGCCTTCGAGTTGCTGAAGTCGGGGTCCATCGGTCCGACGCCGTAGAACGGTGCAGCCGCGGCGACTCGGGGGTCTCCGGCGTTGATCATGTTCCAGACCATTCCACCGCCGAAGCAGAACCCGATGATGGCGAGCTTCTTGCCAGGAGTGCGTCGTTCGAGTTCGGCGAGACCGGCGGTCATGTCGGCAACAAGATCGGCGGTGCCGAGTGCGGCGAGCGGCCCCGGCATCTGTGATGCGACCGCATCCGTTCCTCCGACGCGCGACGCGAGATCGAGAGCGAGCGCGTTGTAGCCCGAGCGGGCAAAGCGCGTCGGTAGGTCTTGGAAGTGCTTGGTCAGCCCGCGGTTCTCGTGGATGATCAGCACACCACCCATCGGCGCCACCGATGCAGAGAAGCTCGCCCGCAGTTCCCCCGCCGGCCCGGGGAATCGGATCGGCATCGCGAAGACCGCCATCGGGTTCGGTACGGGCTTTCCCATCGTTGCGGGCGTCGAATTTCGAACGGAGGTCTTCGCCGCGGACTTCTTGGCCGTCGGTGCTTTCGTCGTCTTCGATGCCGCGGCTGCGGCATCGGCTTCGAGCCACACTGCGGCGGTCGAACTGGCGACGCCGAGCAGTCCGAGCAGCCGCAACGCTTCTCTTCGGGTGATGTGTCCGTCGGTGTGATCAAGCCGAACTTCGGACACCAGATAGTCGTCAAGCGCCACGTCGGTCCTCCTGGGTTGAATCTTGCACACCCAAGCTTGGTACAACGAATTGGTGTGACCGTTCCGGCGGCGTGGCGTGCCGACGGTGGCGATAGCCCCTCGCTCCGACAATCGGACGTTCGGTCGCTCTCAGAGCGACTGAGCGCACCAACTCCGGGTGGCTATAGCGTTCGCGTGTCGAGTCGGTAGCACTGCCACGAGTCGTCGACTCCCTTGAGGGTGTGTTCGCCGGCGTCGGCGAACACGAATCCCGACCCGACGACCAAGTCCTTCACCGTCCGCGACACGATCGTCTCGCCGGCGTTCGCCAGACTCGAGACCCGCGCCGCGATGTGGACACCCATGCCGGCGACGTCGTCGTCGGCCCGCAACTCGATCTCTCCCGTGTGCAGACCGGCGCGGATCGCCAATCCGACCTCGGCCATCGCGCCGTGGGCGCGGCGGGCACATTCGACGGCCCGGCTGGGTCCGTCGAACGTTGCCAGCACGCCGTCGCCGGTCGTCTTGACGACTCGGCCGCCATGGGCCGACACCAGGGTGCGGGCAATGCCGTCGTGGCGTTCGAGGATCGCCGCCCACTCCCGGTCGCCGTGGCGCGCCGCCGATCTGGTCGAGTCGACGATGTCGGTGAAGAGCACGGTGGCCAACCGTCGATCGACCCGATCGTTCGTCCGGACGCTGGCGGACTCGACGTGCTCCCGCACGGCCGCAGTGATCTCAGGGATCGGTTGGATTTGGAAGTGGTCGTCGCCGTCCAGCTCCACCAACTTCGCACCGTCGATATGTGCCGCCAGATACCGACCTCCCTCAATCGGAGCGACACGATCACCTCGCCGATGAACGACCGTGGTCGGCACATGAATCGCCGGGAGCAACGACCGCACATCGGCCTCGTACATCGCCTCCCAGATCAACCGCTGTGCACGAGGGCCGCACGACGGCTTGATTCCCTCCATCAGATCGAAGAACCCAGGCGTCGCCGCCAGGCCCGGAGCCCACATGTCCCAGAACCACTCCATGTCGGATCGGACACCGGACATGGATCCGATCACCCGGTCCACCCAGCGGCTGTACTCGCTCAAGGTCATGTCCTTGCCGGCCGCGTAGTCTCGCCGCTTCATGAACGACGGATACGTCCCGTACAGCGTCAACGACCGGACCCGGTCGGGGTAGGCCGCAGTGAAGAGCACCGACTGCGGACCGCCTTCGGACACGCCAATGAGATGGGCTCGTTCGATTCCAGCGGCATCCATCACGGCTCGGATGTCGTCCATCCGTTCTTCGAACGAGAAGTTGGCAGCGCCGTCGGACACACCGATCCCGCGCTTGTCGTAGACCGTCATCCGGGCGAACTCGGCGATCGGACTCGCCCAAACCCACGAATTTTCCATCGCGACGGTCGCACCCGAGGTGTACACGACATCGTCGCCTTCACCCGCAGTCCGGTAGCCGATCGCGACACCGTCGTTGTCGGCATAGCGCAGCGGCGGCAGCTTCACCTGACTTCTCGTCTTGTCGCGACGCCGTTCTCGATTGCCATCGGTTGGGAGACTACTTCCTGACACTCGCAGCGGGCCGAAGTGTCCGCCGACCTCCTCAGTTGACGTGTCGGATCTCCCGGTCCAGAACGGTTCGCGCAGCCAAGCCGCGCCCGATCAGGCCGACGCCACCCCTTGCAAAGCGGCCTACCGAGGCGCACACTCATCAACGCGCGCTCAGCTCAAGTCGGGCGGCGCGCGAAAGGGGCCATCATGACGGTCGAGCAGAACTTGCAGACGGTGCGCCAGGCCTACGCCGCCTTCGGTAGCGGCGACATGGACGCCATGATGGCGCTTCTCACCGACGACGCGGTGCACATTGTGCCTGGCTCGTCGCTCGTCTCTGGCGCGCACAAGGGCAAGGAAGCCATCCTCGGCTTGTACGGCAAGTTGTTCGAACTCAGCGGAGGCACGTTCGCGGTGCAGCTCGACAGCGTGCTGTCCGATGGCGGCGACCGAGCGTTGTCCGTCCATACGTCGACCACGGAGAAAGACGGTGAGACGGTCACCCAGACCGAGGCGCTGCTGATCAGTTTCGTCGACGGCAAGGTCGCTGAGATTCAG
>JANOHI010000124.1:0-1255 GCA_031406385.1 Acidimicrobiia bacterium | reverse complement strand
CGGCTCGAGTTCGTCCACGAGTCGCTGTTTCGATCGCGCCTCGACCGTTCGAAACAGCACTTCTTCCCCGTCGATGAGCAACAACGTCGGCACGCTCATGACCGAGAATCGCATGGCAATCTGCGGGTTGGCATCGATGTCGACGCTCGCAACCGAGAGCTGGTCGCTGACGATGGGGCATACAGAGCTCGTCGTACTCCGCTCTGCCCAATCCTCGCCCTAGTGGCGATGAGGCATACAGAGCTCGTCGTACTCTGCGATCACAATATCCTTCGGGTCGATCGAGCACGCCGGGCAGTTCGGATCGCGCCGGATCTTGAGCGGGCGGAAGCTCGCTTCCAGCGCGTCGTAGGTGAGCAGACGACCCGACAGCGAATCACCGAGGTTCAGCAGATACTTGATCGCCTCCATCGCCTGGAGTGAGCCGATGATCCCGGGCAGCACGCCGAGCACGCCGGCCTCGGCGCACGAAGGTGCCATCTCGGCCGGCGGCGGTTCAGGGAGCATGCAGCGGTAGCACGGGCCGTCGTGGGGCTTGAAGATCGTGACCTGGCCGTCGAAGCGGAACAGCGCACCGAACACCACGGGGATGCCGAGCTTGAGCGAAACGTCGTTGACGAGGTAGCGGGTCGGGAAGTTGTCGGTGCCGTCGACGATGAGGTCATAGCCGGCCATGATCGATTCGATGTTCTCGGCGCCGAGACGGGTGTCGTAGGTAACGACGTTCAGATCGGGGTTCATCAACGTGAGGGTCTTCTTCGCCGAGTCGACCTTGCGGTCACCGATGCGGTCGAGGTTGTGCAGAATCTGGCGCTGCAGGTTCGAGGCATCCACGACGTCCATGTCGACGATTCCGAGCGTGCCGACGCCGGCCGCCGCGAGATACAACGCCGCGGGGGAGCCGAGCCCGCCGGCGCCGATCATCAGGACCTTCTTCTCAAACAGCGCGAGCTGTCCCTTCTCCCCCACCTCGGGAAGCAGAAGGTGGCGCTGATAGCGGTTGCGCTGCTCCGGGGTGAGCGACGCCGGGGTCTTCCAGGCCTTGCCCTCGTCCTTCCAGCGGCCGAACCCACCGGCCATCGACACCACGTTCGTGTAGCCGAGCTCACCAAGCGTCTTCGCGGCGAAGGCCGACCGCACGCCTCCGGCGCAGTAGACGACGATCGGCGTGTCGTGACCGGAGATACGCGCCTCGACCTGCGCTTCGAGGTGGCCCCGTGGGATGTGGACCACATCGGCGAGGGCGCCCTGCTCG
>JANOHI010000155.1:0-3496 GCA_031406385.1 Acidimicrobiia bacterium | reverse complement strand
CAAGGAGCAAGGAGCCCAATTTTACACACTACAGGACTACTTATCTAGCTAGCTACCACTCGAGTAGCTGCTAGCTACTCGAGTAGCGGGCAGCTAGCTAGCGAGCAGTCTCTTCGCTGCGACTCCTCGGATCTGTCGGCGAGCCCATCAATCCCGAGGCGTGGATGTGGTACCACGAACACATCGGTGGCGACCGCTGCCCGATTGTCGACACCTGGTGGCAAACCGAGACAGGTGGGATCATGATCTCACCGCTCCCCGGGGTCACCACAACAAAGCCGGGAAGTGCCACGTTCGCCCTTCCCGGCATCGGCGCTGAAGTTGTCGACGAAGCGGGGACCCCGATCAGCGTCGGCGGTGGCTACCTCACTCTGAGCCATCCGTGGCCCTCGATGCTCAGGGGGATCTACGGCGACCCGGATCGGTACATGAAGACGTACTGGTCCAAGTATGCCGGCAAGTACTTTGCCGGCGATGGAGCGAAGCTCGACGACGACGGCTACCTCTGGCTTCTCGGCCGAGTCGACGACGTCATGAACGTGAGCGGCCACCGGATCTCCACCACCGAGGTCGAGTCTGCCCTCGTCGACCATCAGTCCGTCGCCGAGGCCGCCGTGGTCGGTGCCAACGACGAACTGACCGGTCAGGCCGTCATCGCCTACGTGACCCTCAAGAGTGGACATGCTCCGAGCCCCGAGCACGGCGAGGTGCTCCGCAGGCACGTCGCCGAGAAGATCGGCCCGATCGCCAAGCCGAAGAAGATCGTGTTCACCGACGACCTGCCCAAGACACGTTCCGGCAAGATCATGCGCCGTCTCCTACGCGACCTGGCCGAGGGTCGCCAGCTAGGCGACACCACGACGCTTTCGGACCCGAACGTGATGGCCCTCATCAAGGAGCGCGCAGCAGCATCAACAGAGGACTGATAGCGCGCTCCGAAGCGGAGGACCTGCGTCGGCGCTCCAGGAACGGTGGACTGAGGTCACACTTCGGAGCGGAGTCGCGAGGTGGGGTGCGCGGTCGACGAGACTGGGGGAGTGGCCCCGCACGCTGTTGACGAATCCGAACTTGACGAGACGCTGAAGGCGCTTTCGTCGGAGGTCCTGCGAGGGGAGCCCGTTCCTCCGGACCTAGCCGCGCTGTGGCGTGCCCAGTACGCCGACGATGTCGATCTGCTCGACGCCTACGAGATGGTCTTGCTCGAAGGTGACGACACCGCCGACCTCTTCTCCGACTTCACCATCGAGAACGGGGTTGAACCAGCGCTCGCGCGGGCCTTCGAACGGATGACCACGCAGGTGCGCTGGGTCGCGGAGGTTTTCGGCGGAGAACTTCTCGGCTACTGGGTCGGCGACCGCGGCGAACGGCGAGTGGCCGATGCTCCCGTGATCCGCTGCGACGTGGAAGGACAGTTCGAGCTGGCGGGCCGAACCCTGGCCGAGGCCCTCCTCGAGGGCACCGATCCTGATGACCCCGAAGACGTCGACGATGTGGTGAAGGAATTCCGGCGTCTCAACGTGCCCTGCGCTGTGGGCAACCACGATGATATATATGCGCGCGTATCATCGTACGAAGAGCCGAACAGCATTGTGCTCGGCTATGTGGTCGAGGAGCGCATGCGGGAGCAGGGGTGAGCGGACTGCGATACGAGCCGGAGAACTGGTGGTGGCGCGCTGGCAAGCTCGAACCGAGCCGATGTGTGATTTTCGATGTTGACGGGGTCCTTGCAGATGCGACCCACCGTCAGCATCTCGTCACGGGCAGCCGAAGGAACTGGAACCTGTTCTTCGACGAGTGCGGCAAGGATCCGCTGATCGAGCCGGTCGCAACGATGGGACGGATGCTCGATCCCGCCCTCACGATCGTGCTCCTCACCGCTCGCCCCTCGAGCGTTGCCGACATCACCCTCTCCTGGCTCGACCGTCACGACGTTCGCTGGGACCTGCTGGTGATGCGTGACTACGGCGACTACCAACTGGCGCGTGATTTCAAGGACTACACGCTTCACGAGCTGCGGACCTTCGGATTCGAGCCCGAACTCGCCATCGAGGATGACGAACGAAACGTGGCGATGTTCGAGCGGCGCGGTGTCCCGTGCCTGTATCACCACAGCGGCTACCACTGACCAGAAATCCGGCCCCTGGACGGGGTGGCCGCTGGGAAGCTTGAGGTATGTCTCGACTTCGGATGATTGCCCCGGCGGAAGACGTCATTGAACTCTCCGCCGAATTTGCGCCTCAGCTGGACATCGTCGTTAATCGGCTCCGCGCCGATGAAGCCGACCAGGCGAGCGCGGTGCTTGTCGAGGCCTACCGATCGTCGGACGACTCCCTCGACGGTGATGGCGAGCAGCTCAACCTGTTCTGGGCCGGAGAGTGGGGGCCACCCGTTCCGGAGGCGACGTTCTGTGCACGGCAGCTCCCGCGCGGTCACATCGTTGGCCTCTCGTTGGTCTGCCTCCTCGATGGGCTGCCCCTTGTTGCCCATCTGGTTGTCGCGGAACCGGTTCGGCGAAAGGGCGTTGCGGCCGCCCTTCTCGCCGCATCGGCTGGGGGTCTGCTGGCGGTCGGAATTGACACCGTCGAACTGGCCGTCGGTGCCGACAACCGCAACGCCCTTCATCTCTACACGCGCCTTGGGTTTCGGCTCGACGCCCCGGGCTGTTTGCAGCGCCCTGCCGATGCTCGGCCGTGGATTGGGTACACGGAACTCCCCGCATTCGACGGTCTCCGCGCATCGATGTTGGCGGCGATGCCGGACCTCGATGTATCGCCGGACTACGTGGTTGGCATGCGCGACGCCGAAACCGACCAGCCCACGTTCCCGCTCGCCAATACGAGCGCCGGCCATCATCTCCCCGGTTGGATCCTGGCGTTGGTTACCGGTTGGCGATCCGGACAAGCCACCATCGCGATGTCGGCGCGGGAGCTCGATGCCGCCATCGTCTTGCTGAGTCCTGCCGAAGCGGCCACGGTCTTCGACCACCCCAACCTCAAGGGATGGAGAAGCCTTCGTCGAGCCGCAGCGGAGAACCCGAAGTTCGTCGTGCAATACTCGACCCCGCCGCTCGGTCATGGTGCGGCCAGCGACGTACGCTGAACCGGTGCTCGAGATCACCCGTTTCCGTCTTGTCGAAGGCGCCGATGCGCAGTCGTTCGGAACGGCCGACGATGCCCTGCAACACCGTTGGTACTACCAACATGCGGGATGTCGACGTCGAGCGACCTCCAGCAGCGACGACGGACACTGGGTATCGCTCGTGTGGTGGACCGATGGCTCGCCGGTGCCGACACCGACCGATCACCCTCTGGTGTCCGCCGGGTTCACCGATGACCTCGTTGACCCGACATCGCTTCGGATCGAGATCTACTCCGGCTGACCAACTGCCGGAGCCGGCCGAAAACTGAAACGTGCGGGCCCGAACGTCGACGGGCGGACCCTGTGGGTCCGCCCGTGGTGTGCTCTCGGAGTGGGCCGGGAAGGATTTGAACCTTCG
>JANOHI010000094.1:0-9574 GCA_031406385.1 Acidimicrobiia bacterium | reverse complement strand
TGCGGCGAACGCCGCCAGGATTGGTATCCCGGTTGCTCCGAACGCCCCTACCTTCACCGGTGCGTTCACCCTCGTCGGTGGCGCAGCAGCCCGCGTCTTCACCAACAACGAGTTCCCGGGCCTCAACGGCACCGGCCTCTGTGAAGTCATCGAGACCAACTCCCTCGGCATGCCGGTCACGCTGTACTCGTCCACCACGGCTGTTGCCACGGTCACCCTCTCGGGTGTCGGCGGCGCGGCTTCCACGGGCGCCTACCGCTCGGCTCTGACGGCCATGGGCCAGACGGTCACCGTTACCAACGCTTCCTACGGCGACCTCGTCGTGTCGAAGGTTGTCACCGGCGACCCGAAGACCAACATCGCCACCTACGAAATCTCGGTTTCCTGCGACAAGGGTGGTCCGAAGGACACCTTCTTGCTGAAGGACCGTCAGTCGAAGGTGTACCAGAACATCGTTTCCGGCACGAACTGCCTCGTCACCGAGACCAAGTCCGATGGCGCCACGCCGTCGTACGCTGACAACAGTGGCGACAACACCACTGATGGCCGCGTCGTCATCAAGCGTCGTGGCAGTGGCTGCGCCCAGGTTGGTTCGCCGACCGGCGCCAGCCCCGGCGGCCCGGCTCCGACCACGGCATTCGACGAGTGCTGGGCAAACGTGATCATCACGAACAGCTACGTGGTCGCCACGACCACGACCGCTGCTCCGGCTGTGACCACCGCTGCCCCGACGACCGCTGCTCCGGCTCCGGCCCCGTCGCCGGCCCCGGCTCCGGAAGTCATCGACGAGCCGACCTTCACGGGCTGATCTCAGCTCTGAAGGTTTGATCACCCGGTAACGGGTGTGATCTGAACGAAGGCCCCGCCGAAAGGCGGGGCCTTCGTCGTTCTCGGGGGCGGCTGATGTGGGGCAGGGGTCTGCCGATATGCGGCGAGATACTCCGCTGTCGCTCGGGCCCGAACGGGCGACGCGCCGGCGCTACGGGGTGATCTCGATGGGGACGCCCTGGGGGAGCGTCTGGGCCAGCTTGGTGATCGACGCATTCTTCATGCGGATGCACCCGTGGCTGGCATTGGTGCCGAGGGCGCGAGGCTGGTTGGTGCCGTGGATGCCGATCTGGCCGTCGCCGCGCCCGAACTTCTGCAACACGTTGGAGTACGCCGACAGGCCGAAAGCCCAGGGGCCGTAGGCGCCGCGCGGATTGCCGGGCTTGGCCAACTCCCGTAGGAAGAATGAGCCGGTGGGCGTCGGGTACTTGGCCGTGCCGACGGCCACGGTCTCTCGCTGCACTTCCTTGCCGCCCTTGTAGACGATGAGGGTGTGGTCGGAGAGATCCACGGACATGGCGTAATCGTGCTGGTACAGCGTGACGTCGCTGGCCTTGACATAGCCCGTTCGCCCGTTGGGCCGCATCGGGACCTGCACCTTGTAGACGTTTCCTTCCTGGGCGAGCACCAAGAAGACGTGGCGACCGCTGAAGTTCTTCCGGTTGTCCAGGCTTGCGAACGGCTTCGTCGCGGTGGGCGTCTGGTACACCGGAGTGAGCCGATTCCGGGCCGCCGCGATGACGGTGACGACCGGTGGCTTCCAACCCGCCGCAACGGGCGCCGCGGCGACACTCAACGTGGGCGGGGTGGCGGCGGTTGGCGTGCCCGAACCGACACCAGCGGTCGGGGTGTCGGGCAGCACGGGCGTGGTGGCGGGAACGGGCGAAATGGCCTCGGTCCCCAGCGCCACCTGCGGTGCCCCGAGCGCGAAGACGCCGAGGCTGAGGACGCTCAGCGTCGTCGCCCGTCGGGACTTGGACTGTGGAGGTCGAGGTGCGTGCACGATGGTGTCCTTCGGCAGATTCGGCGTCGGGATTGACGGCTCGGAGGTGTCGGAGCGGCGAGCGGGTGAGCCGACGGCGGTCAGCTGTTCGCTCAGACGATCATGCCATGGCTTCCGAAGAGGTGTCGACCGCGGAAAGTGAACTTCCGCTTCGCCGGAACTCAGGCTTCGACGATGACCGGCGTGCCGAGCGGGAGGATTTTGGCGAGCTTGCGGATCTCGTCGTTCTGCATCCGGATGCAGCCTTTGCTCACGTCGGTGCCGATCTTCTCCGGCTCGTTCGTTCCGTGGATGCCGATCTCGCCGCGTCCTCCGCGGTAGTCGGTCAGCACGGGGGAGAAGCCGCTGAGACCGTAGGCGTACGGCCCATAGGGTCCGTCGTCGGTCTGGACGCAGGCGCCGCCCTTGCCGTCGGAGTAACAGGGGCGGATGAGCTCTTTGATGTAGTACCGGCCCCCGGGCGTCGGCGTGGTCGCTCGGCCGACACCGATCTTGGTCTGCAACAAGACCTGCTCACCGTTGGTGACGGTGATTCGGTGGTTGTTCAGTTCAACCACCACTTTGTACTGGTGAGCCAGGACGGTGACCTGCGCCGGGTTCACCCACCCCGTGCTGCCGTTCGGACGAACGGGGAGCAGGACTTTGTAGCGCGTTGAGGTGAGTCCGTCGACCAAGAACGTGAGGGGGGAACCCGAAGGGATTGGGTTGGCGAGCTGGCGAGTCGGTGTCGTCGCAGTTGCGCTGTCATAGATGTCGACGCTCGGCACGGCGGCGGTGAGGACGAGCGATCGGTCGTCCGGCGCCGGCTTGAAGTCGTTCATGAGCGTAGCCGGCGCTGTGGCGGCAGCGAGCACTTCGGGCGGCGTATCGATGATGCTCCCGACGACAGCCGTTTGCGGTGTCTCTCCTTCGGCCGCCGGCGTCGTCGTGACGCTCGGCTGGACGTTCGGCGTCACGCCCGCGTCGTTGACAGTCGGTGCAGTCGTCGCGGCGCTCGCCGCGCCCGTGACATCGGTGTCGGTGCTGGCGTTCGTGGTGCCATTCGACGAGCACCCGGCGGCGACCGCGGCGAGCAGGACGAGCGACAGGGCGGCGCGGCGAATTTGCGAGCGGAGCGGCGAACCGGAAATCACGTATGAATCGTACCGGGGGTCACCTTGAGAACGGTGCGTCGTGGCCGGAGAATCCGAGTCACTACGGCGCGACTTCGCCAGAAACAGCGGGCGTAACTCGACGATTGCGACGCCAGGCGCGCTCCGGGTCGCCGTGAAACGTAGGATTTCCGCCCGTGTCCGAGCCGACCTCCTCCGCGCCCGCTGCGAGCCTTGCCTCGGTCTCGGTCGTGTTCCCGGCCTATCAAGAGGAAGCGTTCCTCGAGACTGCGGTCCGATCGGTCGTGGAAGGTCTTCGCGAAGAGGGTCGCCGGTTCGAAGTCATCATTGTCGAGAACGGCTCGAAGGACGCTACTCGTGCGGTTGCCGAGCGTCTCGCCGAAACGTTTGCCGAAGTGCAGGCCCGGTCGATCCCCACGGCCAATTACGGCTTGGCGTTGCGCGATGGCCTCCTCGCTGCGTCGAACGAGTTGGTGGTGAACTTCGATGTTGACCTCTTCGACCTCGGCTTCTTGCGGGAGGCGTCGCAGCGCATGTCGGTCCCGGGCGGCCCAGATGTGATCGTCGCATCGAAGCGCGGGGCCGGTGCCGATGACCGCCGCCACTGGACCCGCAAGGTCGTCACCGGTGTGTTCTCGACGTTGCTTCGCTTCGGGTTCGGTCTGCAGGTTTCCGACACACACGGGATGAAAGCACTGCGCCGCGAACCGGCGCGGGACATTGGCCGGGTGTGCCTGTTCGGCACCGATCTCTTTGACACGGAGTTGATCCTGCGAATGGAGCGATCGGGGTACCGCAGCGATGAGATCGGCGTGACCATCGAGGAGACGAGGCCCGCTCGAACCCCAATTCTGTCTCGCGTCCTACGTTCCGTTCGAGGCCTGGCCACCCTCTGGTTCGCCTTGCGGCGAGAGAAACGGTCTGAGTTTCGCGGAAGCTGAGACGGGGGACATCGAGCCGTCGCTTTCGACATCGACCGCGACATCGGCGTCAGGATCGACATCGGCGTCAGGATCGCCAGCGCCAGCGACGATCTCGGCTTCCGTCCGTGCCAACTGGTCCTCCGTGTCGCCCCTCGTCGACGACGCATCAGCAATCGACGGCGCATCCGCGGCGACGCGTGAGTCCGGACCGCCTCCGTTCGACGACGCGAACGGCCGTCGGCGACGGTCGCTGAACGCAAGCGCTCCGACGGCAAGGATGCCGAGCGCGCTGAGGGCGTTGCCGGCGTGCTCAGGGGCGGTGCGCGACATCGTGATCCGTACGTTGTTCTCGCTGGGCACGACGACGATGAAGTTCGGTGCGGCGCGCATGATGCGGGCGGCGCCGGAGACGTTCCAGCCCGGCGCCCACGACATGCGGACGAGCATCGGTACCCCAGTGCGGTCCACGGTGAACGACACCGAGGTCGGCTGGAGGTTCACGTCGCTCACGACGACGTCGGGAAGCGCCGGCGACGGCGCCGGTCGTGCCGGACGCACGGTGACGCCGGTGCCGCGGGTGTCACGTAGCTTGCCGGTACCTCGCGTCCGGCGAACGGAGAGGTCGGCGCGTGGCCACGAGCCGGGGCCGCTCGTCACGTAGGTGTCGGGAAGCGAGACGGTGTCAGCCCATTGGGCGAGTCCGAGGTCGACGAACCCGCCGTCGAGCCCGGCGCGGGCGCCGCGGACCACCACAGGGTTCTTCGTGAGCGGCACGACGATCGCGTTGTCGGACACCTCGTAGACGATGAACTTCCCGGACCGGGCGACCTCGCGAAGGTCAGCGCGCGTACGAGCGGTGTTCTTGAACTTGTCGGAGCTTCCCATGAGGTACCGGGCGCCGAGGCGCCGCACCCGGTCGACACCGCGATCAAGATCGAACGTGCCATAGCGAAGATCGCGTTGCGGGTTCGAGGGAGCGTCGCTGACGAGCGACGATGTGATGAATGAGAACGGTGTGGTTTGCGTCGACTCGAAATACAGGCCCTCCACCGACTGGATGCATGATTTCGTGAAGAAGGGTATCGACATCATCGCCATCGATGACCCGAACCGCACGTAGCCCTTGTCGCGTTCCCAGAACATGCGGCCACATGGCAGTGCCTGGAGTGTCGTGATCAGTGCGCGGTATTCGGGCCATGCCTTCTTGCGTTGCATGCCCTCCGCGTTGGTGGCGGCCCAGGCGAATGGAAGGTCGGCACTGCGATAATCCGGGTTTTCTCGCAGCGGTTGGAACCTCCAGCCGTTTGTGCCCTTCACGGGAAGGGGGAACCAGCCGGGAAGGGCTGCGAAGGTGGGGGCGAGTGCGACGAAGAGGACGCTGACCCCGATGACTGCGGTCACTCCGGGTCGGTCGGCCCATCGACGCACGAGCGAGGCAGCGCCGACTCCGGCAAGCAGGAAGATGGCGAAGAACCACAGCGGGAGCAGCCGGTTGTTCCACATGCTGCCGGTCGGCCAGAAAAGAAAGCCGATGGCCGAGAATGCCGCCATCAGCGCAATGGCGGCGACGAAGCGCGAACGTCTCACCACGGCCCAACCCAGAGCAACGATGGCAAATGCGCAGCCCCCGGCGATGAGGGCACCTCCGTCGGAGAGGACGTGCAGGGTGTGCCTTCCCGGGAGGAAGGGGAACAGCGAGGTACGAAGGAGCGTGTTGCGCTCGTAGTCCATCGAATTCGTATAGGGGAGCAGCGACGCGAACGGGATCACCCAGAACGCGGCGACGAGTCCACCGACGGCACCGACCACAAAGGTGTTCGCCATCTGCTGTCGGCGGCGTCCGTGCTCGGAATAGCAGACGAGGAGCGCCGCGGCGCCGACCAGGGCCAGCATGGCCGGCACGATGTGGCTCAGCCCGGTTGCCGCGAGGAGCAGAGCCGCAGACGTGCGGTGGCGACCGAGACGGACCACATCGAGCATGCTTCCGAGGAAGACCACGCAGAACAGCAGGCTCAGCGAGAACGAGAACTCCCCGGCCATGGTCGACAGCACGTTGCCGCCGAGAATCCGGTAGGAGCGGTTGAGGAGAAATGGCAGTGTCGCCATCGCGAGGTACATCGGTGCCGGGGCCGGGAGCGACGCTTTGCGTCCAAGTCGCCACGCGGCCCAGGGGAGTAGGACGGTTCCCGTGATGGTGACGAGTTTGTAGGCGATGCTGTAGGGGAGGATGAAGTCGAGCGCGATGATGATCCACGCCGGCAACGGGAAGTAGAGGGTGAGAATCGGGACGCCGGCGAACCAGTCGTTGGACCAGCCCGTGAGACGCCACTGGGGAGCAAGCACTCGTCGAACGTATGCGGGCATACCAAGGTGCCCGCCGTTGTCACCTCCTGTCGGGAAGGTGTTGAGCAGCACTCGGTCGATGCGCAGACCGATGGCCAGGATCACGCACAGGGTGGCCACGACGATGGCCTGGTGATGTCGGATGAAGAGCTGGAGCGACCTGCGCTCCGGTGGGGACTGCTCGCTCACGGGGCGTTCGACGGGGACTCCGGTTCGCGAAGATCCGTTGCCCCGGTCATTTCGGCGGACGACTCCGGCACACCATCTTCGGCGTCGATCATTGCGTCGGAGGCCTCCGACGCATCGTCGTCGCTGCCGTCAGTACCGGTGTCGTCACGGCCGTCGGTGTCCCCACCGACCAGCCACGAACGTGGGGCTCGCGCGGGTACCTCGATGAGCGGTCGGCGCCGAGTCCAGTGGAGCAATCCGAGCATTCCGACCCCGGCGAACGACGCGAGGTAGCCGAGCTTGTCCGCTCCCGAGTACCCATAATGTAAGTGCACATTCTTTTCTGTCGGGATGACGACCATGAAGTTCGGCATGACGCGATAGGGCCCCTTCGCCCCCGACGCCGTCCAGTTCGGGAAGTACGACACCTTCACGAGCACGGGCACGCCGACCCGGTCGACGGTGAATCGCAGGTCGGTGTTGTTGAGCGAAATGTTCGACACATTGACCGGCGTGATTGGTTTGCGAGCGGCGATGCTCTTGGTGGTGACACCGGCTCCGAAGGTGCGAATCGCCTGCGCGGGGAGGTCTTTGCCGGCGGCGTCCTTGCCGGGACTCACCTTCGGCTTGTCGACCTTGGCGCTGAAGCGGTTCCATTCCTTCGGCCCGCGCCATGCGATCGTGGCGGGGTATGGGGTTGGGTTGGTGTACCACTCGATCTGGAGATCGAGCCAGCCCCCGTACTGGTCCTGGTCGATCCCGGTGACGACCTGGGGTTCTTCGGTGAGCGAGCTCACGAGCTGCGACCCATTGACCTCAAAGAAGGTGAAACAGGACTTGGCGTCGGAGTCGGGTGGCGGAGCGACACCAACAGGCGTGCACTTGCCGACTTCGGCGACCTTGCGGAACTTGTCGGGCATGCCCTCGGCCGCGGCGCGAGATGCGTCGGTGATCGACAGGTAGTAGCGGACGCCGGAGGCCTTCATCTTCTCGACGCCACGAACCAGGTCGTAGGTCGGATACGGAAGATCACGCTGGGGGTTGGACGGGCCCGAATACTTCTTCGAACCGTCGGCATTGTTGGTGAGCGGGGTGGTGACCAGCGCGCTGGTCATCCAGTGCCACGCCATCGTGGCCGACGACTCGAAATAGACGCCCTCGAACGACTGGAGACATCCTTTCGTCCAATACGGAAGCAGCATCGGCGACAGCGTGGTGCCGAATGAACCGAGCTTTGCGTCTTCGTACTCATAGAGCACGCGGCCGCAACCATTCGTTGCCCCGACCTCCTTGGCCTTGTCCATGAGGGCCTTGTAGTCGTTCCACCCTGCGGCGCCCTGGTAGCCGCGATAGTTGTAGAGCGCCCAGCCAGGGGAAAAATTCGAGTCGGTGCTCTGACGTGCCAACTGCACCCCGACGAGCCCTTTCTTGGCCTTCGGAACCGGCATGGCGTTCGGAACGAGGTTGAGCGGGAGGCCGACACCCACGAACACAGCAAGCGTGGCGACGAGCGAACCGTAGATGGGTGCTCGCCGCAAGTCGGTTCGTGGCTCGGCGAAGTGGCGAATGGCGCCTCCGATCGCTTTGGCTCCCCGGTAGGCGCCGTGCGCGGCGAGAAGGTACATCGTGAGGAACCAGAACGGGAGGGCGCGGGCGTTCCAGAGGCGGAACTGCGGCGTCTGGACGAAGAATGACACGCACACGCCCGCCGTGAGGGCGAGGGCAAGCCCGACTCGCTCGTATTCGAGGCCGCGCAACCCAGCCAGAACGAGGGTGGCGAACGCCCACGCTCCGGTCGCAACGATCAAATGGCCCGGGCTGGCACCGAACCGGAGCAGGAGGCCCGCCGTGACGAGTGCCGCGAGAATCACTACGCCAACGCCGATGTGTCCGTTGCGGGAACGGTCGAAGACGAGAGCGGCAAGGAAGGTGAGCGCGAAGAGCGCGCCACCGAGCATCAGACCGAACCACGAGTCTCCGCGGGCGAGGCCCATGGCGAGTCCGATCGCCGAAGCAAGAAAGGACACACCGACCAACGTGGGCGCGGCGATGGCGGTCCGGTCCTCGACGGACACCGTGATGGCCCGGACAAGCGAGATGATCGCCGACAACGCACCAACGGCGGCGAGGATCATGGCGACGGCGATGATCTGGGAGTCGGCGTAGGGCTTCGGACCCCAGAACGGGAAGAGGTTCTGCTGGTAGAGCTTCATCTTCTCCCAGCCCATGTCGTTCGTGTAGGGCAGGTTGTGGGCGAAAGGGATCAGCCAGAACCCGGCGAGGGCGCCGCCGCTGCCGAGCACGAGTAGGGCGTCGCGGAGTTGCCGCGCCCCGAACGTGTCACGGAAGAGGTCAATGACGGCCAGCACGAAGAACGACCCGCCGACCAGCACCAGCCCGTATTTGTGGTCCACGGTGACCCAGACCAGCGCGCCGGCGACCACAGCGCCGCCGACACTGGCGAGCAGGATGCGACCGTTCCTGATGGCCATCCGATCGGGACGCAGATGTGCGGCGAGCAGGAGGGCGCTGACGCAGAGGACCCAGATGGTCGGGAGCAGGTGGCAGAGCCCGGTGGCCGCGAGAGTAAGCGCGGCGCGGCCGCGGTACTCGCCCGTCTTGAGCACCCGGGTGAAGAGCCCGAGGAACAGCACTCCCAGCGACACGCTGAGCGCGAACGAGAACTCGCCGGCCATGGTCGAGCCGAGGTTTCCGCCGTAGATGAAGAGGTCGAAATGGCGGGAGAACACGAACGGGAACGCCGCCAGGCCGAGCATCAGCGGAATCGGTCGGGGGAGTTGGGCGATGCGGCCCGATGCCCACGAGGTGGTGGGGAGGGCCATCAGGCCGAGCGCAGTGATGATTTTGAACGCGATGTTGGCCGGGATGATGAGTCCGAGGAATCCGATGACGATGGTCGGGAGCGGAAAGTAGAAGTTGAGGACAGGAAATCCGCCGAACCAGTCGTTCGACCAGCCGGTGAGGCGACCCTTGGAAAGCACCGTCACCCAAGGGCAACGCCGTCGACGACTACCACGGGCACAAGGTCGCGGACCCGTACCGGTGGCTTGAAGACCTGGGGTCGGACGCCACCAAAGCCTGGATCGGCGCGCAGAACGGCGTCTCACTGCAGTTGCTCGAGCGACTGCCGCATCGTGCCGCGCTGCTCGCGCGCTTGACCCAGCTTTGGGATTTCC
>JANOHI010000087.1:0-7906 GCA_031406385.1 Acidimicrobiia bacterium | reverse complement strand
ACCATCGCGGAGAAGGGGAAGCTCGTCGAACCATGGGATCCCGAATGCCACGCCCTCCATCTCGGGCGGGGCCGTCTTCATGCTACCGGCCAGCATCGTGAAGCCCGGGAGAAACCCGTACGCGCCACGACGTAACCCGGGTCCGCGCACACCGCTCGAAGGGTGAGCCGCTCTGTCCTCAGCAACGCGGTTGGGGACGACAGTCCTGCGGGGCGGCATGAGAAGCCACCGATTCGCGGTCGTCGGCCAGTAGCGTCAAAGCCGTGAACAAGGCGCAACGCGAGGTCGAAGACGGCCACGGCAAGATCGGCGCTCGCCTCGCCGCCGGCGCCGTGATCGGTGTCCTCGGCCTCGGTGTGGCAAGCGCATTCTCTCTCGCGAAGGACGCTCCCACCACCGAGAACATCGTCGCCCCCGTTTCGGTGGCAGCCACCGCCCCGGCTGCTGACTCCACGGCGGCGACGACGACGCAGGTTCCGGCCACCGTGGCTCCTATTGTCGCCGTCCCTTCGACCTGCCCGCTACCCGACGACGCGCCGACGACAGCGAAGGCGTTCGTGTCGGCGCCAATCGACTGCATCGACCCAAAGGCCCGGTACCGAGCGGTGATCACCACGTCTGAGGGCGAGTTCACCATCGAGCTCGATCAGCAGCGGGCTCCGCTCGCCACCAACAGTTTCGTGTTCCTGGCCCGCAAGGGCTTCTACAACCGCCTCACATTCCACCGGGTCGTCCCGGGATTCATTGTTCAAGGTGGCGACCCGAAGGCCAACGGCACCGGCGGACCCGGCTACACGATTCCCGACGAGATCACGTCGAACGCAAGGTTTCAGATCGGCACGGTGGCGCTGGCGAATTCCGGCCCGAACCAGAACGGCAGCCAGTTCTTCATCGTGACCGGCAAGAACGGCGAGAACATCCCGAACACCTCGACCGTCTTCGCCCGCGTGGTGAAGGGCACCAAGACCCTCGAGGCCATCGACGCACTCGGCGTGCAACCGACACCCGATGGCCAGGAGCTTGCCCCTCAGCGCCCGATCACGATCATCACCGTCGAGATCGACGCCAAGGGCGAGGACATCGAACGGATCCCGGGTCTCGCCGGCGCCGTCCCGACGACCGAATCTGGCTGACAGGCTCGGCTCGTGGGCGCGAACGCGTCACCGGAACACCAAAACGCGCACTACCTTCTCGCCACTCGCCTTCAAATCAGAACGAGGTTCTGTCATGTCCACACCCGTTTGCCCCGCCGCCGACGGCTCCAGCCCCAAGACGCAGAAGTTCTCGGCGCCGCCGCCGATGTGTATCGATGCCGCAAAGACCTACAGCGCAGTCATGGACACCTCGATGGGCGAGCTGCGCATCGCGCTTGACCCGATCGGTGCGCCGCTCACCGTCAACAACTTCGTGTTCCTGGCCCGGTATCACTACTACGAAGGCATCATCTTCCACCGCATCATCAAGGACTTCGTCCTGCAGGGTGGCGACCCCGAGGGCTCTGGCCGTGGTGGACCGGGATACCGGTTTGCCGATGAACTGCCGAAGGCGGGACGCTACGAACTCGGCTCCCTGGCCATGGCCAATGCGGGACCGAACACCAACGGCAGCCAGTTCTTCGTGATCAGCGGCCCGAGCGGGATTCGTCTTCCTCCCTCGTATTCGTTGTTCGGCAAGGTCGTCAAGGGTCTCGACGTGGTCGAAGCCATCCAGCAGGTCCCGACCGACCGCAGCGACCGCCCCCACACCGACGTCGTCATCAACTCCGTCACCATCACCGAGTCCGACTGACCCACTGGGAGAGAGTGCTCCGTCCACTGGGAGAGAGGTTGCCCCCAGCTCACTCGGCGCTGCGCCGCTCGCTGCGCTCGACTGCTCGCAACACGAGTGCTCCGTCCACTGGGAGAGAGGTTGCCCCCATATATGGGGGCAAAACACCTCCCAGTGCAGTTGGGAGGCGTTTTCCCGCAGTGCCGACCGGCCTCACACGGGTCCACATAGTCCCGCCGCGCTAGCCCGCAGCGGTGAGAACACCGGCGCGCGTCAAGAAACGGTCCATCAGACGATTGGCCCGCTCCCGAGCGGCCGCGGACTCCTCGCCGAAGCGCGCGAGGATCTCTTCCGCTGACGTACCCGCCGAGGGCGGCCCGCCCGGGTCGCCCTGGCTCCACGATGTCACTTCGGAGACGGTGACCTCGGGGTGGAACTGGACGGCCAAGTGCGGCCCGACCGCATACGCCTGCACACAAACCGGCGAGACCGCCAGCACCGTCGAGCCCGGTGGGGGCACGGCCACGCAATCGACGTGCCACTGCAACCACGGGCCTGTCTCGATGAGATCCGGTTGTGTGCTCGCCACCGTGTACCAGCCGACCTCCGGGGTGGACGCTCGCTTCACCGTGCCTCCCAGGGCGACAGCCAGTGCCTGAGCCCCGAAGCACACGCCGAACACGGCGATGCCACGCCGGTCGGCGTCGCGCAGCAGATCGAGGTGGGCATCGAGCCACCAGGCCACGTCGGGATCGTTCACTCCGGGGGACGCCCCAAGCGAGATGACGGCGTCGTATCCCTCGGCCGAGTCGGGAAAGTTTTGGGCGGTCGGGACCCGGACGTCGAGGTCGATCCCGTGCCACCGAGCGCGGTCGCCGAGCATCGAGGCACCGGAGTCGTTTTCGTGTTCAATCACCAGCATCCGTTTCGTTCCCACAACACCAGTGTGGCCCTTCGACCGACCGGAAACGCCGTGTCCTTGGTCTACATTGTCCGGCGGGTCGCTAGCTCATCCGGTAGAGCAACAGACTTTTAATCTGTTGGTGCGGGGATCGAGACCCCGGCGGCCTACAACCTCGGTTCGCAAGAGCCTGGAACGACAAACGCCTCTGGAGGGTTGACCCACCAGAGGCGTTTTCTTTTCGGAGGAGCACCCCCAACGGAGAGCGGGAGCTCAGTACTTCTTCTTGCTCTTCGGGGCCTTGGTCAACGCCGCCGAAAGATCTTTGTACTGAACGCAGGTCGTTCCACAGATCTTCTTCAGCGAGGCCAGGTTGGCTCGCGCCTTCGAGGTCTGACCCACCAAGAGGTAGGCCATGCCCTGGTACTCGAGGGCACCGAGATGCTTCGGGTTGATCTTCAGTGCCGCCTGGTAGTGCGCCATGGCACTGGCGTAGTCGCCGTTGTTGCGGCTCGAAAAGCCGAGGAGATTTTGAACGTCGGCGTTCTTCGAATCGAGCGCTTCGGCCTTCTTCAGCACCGTGATGGCGTCGGTCCACTTCTTCGCGGCAATTGCTGTTCGGCCCTCGGCGAGGAGCATCGGGACTGTGGCCGGAGTAGCCGCGGCGACCGACGCCGGAGGGGCAACGCTCGACGCGCCGCCGAGGGTGAAGGGCGCAGCGATAGACGAAGGGGGAGTGACCGGGTCGCCGCCTTCATCTGCGGCATTGGCGACGGAGGGAAGGAGGACAAGGGCGACGCCGAGGACAAGGACGAGTGGACGCCGGGTTCGGTTCATTTTGGAACTCCTTCGGAGGGGGACGTTGGAGAGGGATACGACGGCGGTTCCCGAAGTGTTCAAACCGTCCGCAGCACCCCGCCGGACAGGGACAGCGAGCCGTTTGCCTGACGGACGAACCGAGCGGTGCCGCTACACTGCGAAGGCGTTGCGGATGTCGTTCAATGGTAGGACATCAGCTTCCCAAGCTGAGAATGCGGGTTCAATTCCCGTCATCCGCTCTATGTGGCCGCAGGGATCACCGAGTGCCAGACAGACACACCAGGTGCGCGGCCTCCGCTGGGTCGTCCTGAGACGCAAGGCGCCGCCGGGTCACGTCCCCGGCGGCCCCGTGCAGAACGATCAACCGGTGAGAGCCGACCCCACCGGTCCAAGACCGAGGAACAGCGTCTGACCGAGTGCAGCGTCGAGGCCGTCGTTGTCGGTGACCATGTACACCTGTCCGTCCGCGGCGACGGCGAGGCCCTCGAGCTTGTCGGGCGTGTAGATGGTGTTGGCCCGGAGCTCGTCGAGCACGTCGGCGAGCAGCACCTTGGGCACGGTATTGAGCGGCAAGCCGAACGGCTGGAAGTTGGCGGTCGCCAGATTGACGCCATAGATCTTCTTCTGCACGGCCTGCGCACCGGCGAGACCGTCACGCTCGATGATCGCGAACGTGCCGTTCGGCAGCAGGGTGATCTCCGACAGGCCGATCACGGCACCGGCGGGGAGCACCACGGCGTCGAGCGCGTACTGCACGAAGGTCCACGTGCCGGTCGCCACCTCGTATCGACCGATCTTCACGGTGTTGGCGGGATCATCGGACCACGGGCGCTGGATCGCCACGTAGACGTACTGGGTGGTGCCGACACCGGTGACGGCGACGCCTTCCAGGCCGTTGTTGCCTGCACCGGCCACGAGCGCCGCGGGCAGCGGCACCTCGGACTGGACGACGCCGTTGGCATTCACCTTCACAATGACGTTCGGTCGCGAGCTGCCAGCCGTGACGCGGCCTTCGGAGGCGAGCCAGAATCCGCCCTCGGGAGCGGCGGCGATGCCTTCGAGGTCGAGGTCGTTGCGCACCGCGCCGGCAGCGTCGGTGACGAGCACACGGCGGGTGATCACCGCAGGCACCGACGAAACGTCGATCGTGTGGATACCGGCCTCGGCCAGGACCGAGTCGCTCACGCCGTAGAGCGTGTTCGCATCGGTGAGATCGGCGGTGAGGCCGCTCATCGCGTTCCACGGCAGCGGGAGACCAGTGGCGTCGTCGGCGCTGAGGAGCGTCATCGACGGCGCTGCGTCGTCGTCGCCATCGCGCTCGTAGATGGTGATCATCGACGGGAAGATGCCGGCGGCCGTCTCGGCGGCCACCACCAGCAGGTCGCGCTTGGGGATCGCCTTCATGCCCTCGGGACCGATGCCCGTGGGCAGCAGCTGGAGGAACTTGGGCGTGCCCTTGCTGACGTCGTAGACGCCGACGACGTTGCTGCGCTCACCACCGACGAACAGCAGGGTCTGGTCGTCGAACTTCTCGACCGTCAGAGCCTCGGGCTCGGCGCCCTTGTTGGCAGCTCGGGTCTCGTTGAAGTGACCGGCCCGGATCGCCTCGTACTCGAACGAGGCACCCGCCTCGAACACGACAGTGCCGGCGGTATCGAAGATGGTGAAGCCACGGCTGCCACCTTCCTTGCCGAGTTCGTCGGTGTAGTCACCCTCGTTGGCGGTGACGAAGGTCTTGTTGTCGATCCAGGCGACGGTGTCGGGCTCACGACGGCGGGCGAGCACCGAGTCGTCGAGGATGATGCGACCCTTGCGCTGCGGTCCGAGCTTCTCCTCGACGGCATCGACGTTCACCAGGTCGACGGTGCCGGCGGTGAAGCTGGCGGTCACCTTGGCGGTGCGCAGGTCGATGATCGCCAGGTGGTTGTTCTCCTGGAGGGAGACGACGGCTTGGTCGCGGTTGTTGATGTCGATGTACTCCGGCTCCGGGTCGGTCGGGGCATACATGCCCGGGAGGTTGGTGAGGTCGACGATCTTGCTGGTCCACGTGGCCGGCTTGCCCTTGATGTCGAGCACGATCACGTTGCCGGCGGGCAGCTGCGGGATGAGCGGGCTGACGGGGGGGCTTTCGTTGCGTTGGTTCTCGATGACCACGGTGGCGTACTGGCCATTCGGAGAGACGTCGATCGCGTCGGGCTGGCCGCCGAGGTCGATGGTGCGAACGGTGGCGCGGGTGGCGAGATCGATCACGAACAGGGTGCCGGTGGGGGTGACGAAGTTGCCGTTGCTGGTGTCGACCGAGACGAGAGCGTGTTTATCGGTGATGGCGACGCTGGTGGGTTCCCCTCCAACGGTGATGGTGCCGGCTGCGACCGGGCGTCTCGGGTCGCTGATGTCGACGAAGCCGACCTTTCCGGTGGCCGAATCGGTGTACACGAGGGTGCGGCCGTCTTTGGTGGCGTCGACGATCTCGGCGACGTTGGTGCTGTTGTCGCGCACGTCGAACGTCCCGACATGGGCGAAGGCCTCCTCACCGGAACGTTTGGGTCCTTTGGCGGACGAGGGGGTGACGCCGGCGCCGACGACTGCTGCGAGTGCAACAGTCGAGGCCACGCCGATCCGCCACCCACGACGATGGGTGCGATGCATAAGGAAATCCTCCGGTCGATGGGCGAGGCGGACCGTAGAGGGGTTAGGTGGAGCACGGCCCAACTCCAGGCGACCGTGTGGTGGCGCAAGGGTGAATTCGCGGCAACGCCACCCCGTCGTGCCCGAGTTGCTCGGGACTACTGTGTGGCAGCCGGGACCCAGGCGTTGCTGAACACGTCCACCCGGGCAGCGAGCATCTGCAGCGCCGGCTCGTTCTTGCCGCCGCGGGGAATGATGACGTCGGCGTAGCGCTTCGACGGCTCCACGAAGTTGAGATGTGCCGGACGCACCGTCTCCAAGTACTGGTTGATGACGGACTCGGTGGTGCGGCCACGCTCGGCAACATCGCGTGAGAGCCGGCGGATGAAGCGGACGTCGGGATCGGCGTCGACGAACACCTTGAGGTCCATGAGCGCGCGGAGTTCGGCGTCCCAGAGGACGAGAATGCCTTCAACGACGACGATCGGAGCGGCTGCGAGGGTCTTGACACGGTCAGTACGGGTGAACGTGGAAAAGTCGTAGATGGGAACATGAACGGCGGTGCCGCCGATAAGGGCCCGCACGTGGATGCGCAGGAGTTCCCAGTCGAAGGCTTCCGGGTGGTCGTAGTTGACCGCCGTCCGTGTCTCGAGGTCGAGATGCGTCTGGTCGAGGTAATACGAGTCGAGCGCGATCACCGAGACCTGAGCGTGTCCGACCTTCTCGATGATCCGATCGGCCACCGTGCTCTTGCCCGAACCGGTGCCCCCGGCCACGCCGATCACCAGGCGACGACCGTCGGTGGCCTCCGTGGTGGTCGACGATGACGCGGTCATGTCGACGTGTTTAGCAGCCAGCCGTTTCACCGCGACGAGGCGCTGCCGACTACCGTTTGATTGGGTATGACAACTGCGCCGCATGACGCGTCCACGACACCAAAGAAGAAGCGGCTTTCGCCCAGCGTGCTGGCGCTTGTCGTCGGTGGGGTTATGGCCACCGTCACCGCGGGGTCCGGAATCGCCGCCACGATCAATCAGTGGCAAGGGGATTCTGAGATCCACCGTTCGGTATTCGCCAACATCCCGGCTGCGGTGAAGGCCGGTTTCTACACCGTTCTGCCGATCCTGTTTCTGACCGGCGCCTGGTTGTTTTCGCAGCGGGTGAAGAACTGGGAACGCGGCGCCCCCGACAACCGGCGCACCACCACGAAGAACGCCACGCGCCGCATGGCTGACTTCCGCTCCGGCGTCTACATGCAGACCCTGATGCGCGATCGCGGCGCCGGTCTCATGCACTCCATGATCTACTTCGGCTTCATCGGCCTGTTCGCAGTGACCACCGTCTTGGAGATCGACCACCAGCTCCCCAACGGTCTCAAGTTCCTCCACGGCGACGTGTACCGCGGATATTCGGCATTCGGGGAAACCGCTGGTCTGCTCTTCATCGGCGGCATCGTGTGGGCCATGTATCGCCGCTACGTGCAGCGGGTCTACCGCATCCGCATCAAGAACCGGCCCGAAGACGCCGTCATCCTCATCAACTTCTTGATCCTCGGCGCATCCGGATTCCTCGCCGAAGGTGCGCGCATCGCCCTCGTCGGCCGTCCGTCGTTCGAGAAGTGGAGCTACGTCGGCTATCCGATCAGCGCCGCGTTCGATGGTGTCTCAGGCCTGGCCAATTGGCACCGGTTCTTCTGGGGCCTCCACGTGGTGTCGTTCTTCGCGTTCTTGGTGATCCTGCCGATCACCAAGCTGCGTCACATGTTCACGTCGCCGTTGAACATGTACCTGA
>JANOHI010000078.1:0-5702 GCA_031406385.1 Acidimicrobiia bacterium | reverse complement strand
GAGAGGAACTTTTGCGAAGACGCGCTAGGTTCGTCGCCGTGTCGAAACCTGTTGGCCCCTATTCACCCGTTCTTCGAGCCGGTGACCTTGTCATCCTTTCCGGTCAGCTCGGTCTCGCCGACGGAGCGATCGTGGAGGGTGGCGTCGATGCCCAGACCCGCCAGATCTTCCGTAACGCCGAGGGCCTGCTGGCATCTGCCGGCGCATCGCTCACCGACGTGGTCAAGTGCACGGTGTTCCTCGCCACCATGGACGATTTCGCCACGATGAACGCGGCCTACTCCGAGCTCTTCGGCGGACACCGTCCCACGAGGTCAACGGTCGGCAACGTCACGATGGCACTCGGGGCCACCGTCGAGATCGAGTTCTGGGCCTACACCGGTCCCGCTGGCATCACCACCCCGTAAACCCGGAGAACGGACGACCAATGCTCGGCGCTCTTGCTCTCATCGTGTTCATGGTGGCGGTCTTTCCCGTCGGGTTCTTTCTGACCGGCGCACTCGCCTCAGCCCTCCACGGCGTGCTGTTGTCCAACGACGCCGACGAGCGCCACGAGGGCAGCGAACTCATCAAACTGAACTCCTGAACGTGCCCTTGCGGACCGAGGAGCTACTGCGGTACCGTCTGCGCAAATCAACGGAAGGCACACGATGCGATTCTCCCCGATGGCTTTGGTCTTTGGCGTATGTGCTGCCTTCGCGGTTTCCGCTGTGCCGTCGGCGTTGGGCCACCCCGAACTGCAGTCCGACGGTGCGTTCACTGACGACAGCGACCGCGATGCTCATCAGCACGGCGACGGCGACGGGCACCTTCCTGCAAGTAGCACCAACGTTGCGCTCATAAGCAAGTTGAAACTGAAGAACGCGGAGCCGGAGAAGATCGCCGACGTCGGCGTTCTCAAGGGGTACGCCTACCTTGCGGCATGGGGCGTCGTCACATGCAAGTACAACGGCGTTCACGTGGTCGACATCCGAAACCCGGCCGCCCCCAAAGAAGTCTCGTTCATTCAGGCGAAGGAGGGCAGCTATCCAGGCGAGGGCGTGCAGGCGCTCTCCATCTCCACGCCGAAGTTCACCGGCGACATCCTCGTGACGAACAATGAGAAGTGTAAGGACAAGGTGGGGTTCGGCGGAATGAACCTCTACAACATCACGAACCCGGCCAATCCGTCGATGCTCGCTGAGGGTGTCGGTGACTTCACGGTCAACGGCCAGGGCAAGAAGGCTGCCAATGAAATCCACAGCGTTTTTGCCTGGGACGCCGGCGACAAGGCCTACGCCGTGATCGTGGATAACGAGGAAGGTCCGGATGTCGACATCGTTGATATCACCGACCCGAGAAAGGCCAAGGTCATTGCCGAGTACGACCTGGACCTGATGTTCCCGCAGATCTCGCAATCGACGCCCGACAACCTGGTCGAGACCTTCCTCCACGACGTCATCGTGAAAGAGATCGCGGGCAGGCAGATCATGTCCCTGTCGTACTGGGATGGCGGGTACGTTCTTCTCGACATGACCGATCCGCTCGCTCCGGTCTACCTCCGAGACAGTGACTTCCCGAACCCGGATACCGAACCGCTCGAAAGCGGTTTCACCGTCGCTCCGGAAGGCAACGCGCACCAGTCGGAATTCACGTTCGACAACGGTTATCTGATCGGTTCCGACGAGGACTTTTCTCCGTACGCACTCACGGCCAAGAATCTCACCGACGGCTCTGCGATCCATGCGTCGTCCGGAAGCCAGACCACGCAACTGACGCCAGGTCAGACGCTTTCCGGCCCGAGCGTTTACGTCGGCCGTGCGTGTGCCGCCGACGCACCTGTGCCCGCCGGTGGGGCCGGGTCGCAGATCGCGGTGGTCGAGCGCGGGGTGTGTCCCTTCACCGAAAAGGTGGCGTCCGTCCTTTCGGCCGGCGGGTACGAGGGAGTGCTCATCTTCAACCGGACCGGCCCCGACGCCTGCGATGGAGAGCTCGGCATGAACGTGCAAGGTGCCATCCCGACGTTTGGCGTCAGTCCGCGCAGCGAAGGCCTTGCTCTGTTCGGCCTCCCCATCGAAGCCAATTGTGCTTCGCTTCCAGGAGACGGCTCGGTACTCTCCGGCATTGCCCTCGGAACAGTCGGCGACGTCCTCAGCTTTGCGTCGGCGTTCGATGGCTGGGGATATGTCCGCTTGTTCAAGCAACCACTCACCGGCTCGAAGCTCGCTCAGGTCGACACCTATGCGGTTCCGGAGGCACACGATCCGGCGTTCGCTTCCGGCTTCGGTGACCTTTCCGTTCACGAGGTCGCAACTTCTCTGGTGAACCCGAAGCTTGCGTACTTCTCCTACTACTCCGCCGGGTTCCGGGTGACCCGGGTAGAGAACGACCAGATAAGCGAAGTTGGCCATTTCATAGATGAAGGCGGGAGCAACGTCTGGGGCGTGCAGGCCTTCATGCACGCCGGTGTCGAGTACGTCGCCGCAAGTGACCGCGACTTCGGTCTCTACATCTTCAAGTACACCGGGCCCCAGTAGGTCCGTGATCGAGGCCCGTCAGCGATAAGTCAACTGCCCCAGCGTCCGGTGCCGAAGCGGTATCCGACGGACCGCACGGTGTGGATGAGGTTGTGCTCGTCGCCGAGCTTGGCGCGCAGACGGCGGATGTGGACGTCGACCGTTCGCGCCCCGCCGTAGTACTCGTACCCCCACACCCGTGAGAGGAGCGTCTCCCTGGTGAACACCTTTCCCGGATGGGTGGCGAGGAACTTGAGGAGCTCGTATTCCATGTAGGTGAGATCGAGCGGCCGCTTCTCGATCACGGCCTGGTAGGTCTCGATGTTGAGGATCAACGGTCCGTACTCGACCACCTCGGGCCGACTTCCTTTGCCGGCGCGCCACAGCAGATGGCGCAGCCGAGCTTCCAGCTCGCGGGGATGGAACGGCGACAGGCAGAAGTCATCGAAGAGGTCCTCGCGGAGCTCGAGGTCGTTGAGCTGCGATCCGCTCACGAGGAGCAGCAACGGCTCAACGGGGACGTCACGCTTGCGCAGCGCCCGGCACAGGGCCCACGCCCCCTCTGCGTCGGTGTCGGCGGTCACGATCACCGCACCCCAGCCGTCGTCGGGTTCAAGTCGTTCGGCCGCGTTGGGCGTCGATGCGCTCAGCCAGCGGTAGCCGGCGAGGTCGAGCGTTTGCACCAGCACCGCAGGC
This sequence comes from Acidimicrobiia bacterium, assembly GCA_031406385.1. Taxonomy (GTDB): domain Bacteria; phylum Actinomycetota; class Acidimicrobiia; order Acidimicrobiales; family JANYDT01; genus JANLQX01. The sequence continues at coordinate 2,511 of JANOHI010000078.1, read as the reverse complement.
GGTGGATCCGGGAAGACGAGGATCGGACTGAGAGCCATGATTTCGGGGTGCGTTTCGACGGCTAGAGGGCGGGAAGGTAGCGGTCGAGCTCGAACTGGCTCACGTGGGTCTTGTACCCCGTCCACTCGACCCGCTTGTTGCGGATGAACCAGGAGAAGACGTGTTCACCAAGCGCATCGCGGACCAGTTCGCTCGCCTCCATCACGTCGACCGCTTCGCTCAACGACCCGGGCAGCTGGGCGATGCCCGACTCCAGCATTTGGGCCGCAGTGAGTTCTTGATTGTCCAACTCGGGCGGGAGTTCGTAGCCGTGCTCGATGCCACGAAGGCCGGCGGCCAGAAGCACGGCGTAGGCGAGGTACGGGTTGCAGGCCGGGTCGGGGGCGCGGTACTCGATCCGAGTCGACGACTCCCGGTTGCGCTTGGGTGTTGGCACGCGGACGAGGGCCGAGCGGTTGTGACGCGCCCATGTCACCGACGTCGGCGCTTCGTAGCCGGGCACGAGACGCTTGTAGGAGTTGACCCACTGGTTGGTGATCGCGGTGATCTCACGGGCGTGGCGAAGCACTCCGGCCAGGAATTGCTTGGCGGTGACGGACAGGAAGTAGGGGTCCTTGGCGTCGTAGAACGCGTTGTGCCCATCGTGGAACAGCGAGAGGTGGGTGTGCATCCCGCTTCCCTGAACGCCGGCGATGGGCTTCGGCATGAACGTGGCGTACACGCCCCGCTCGATAGCGACCTCCTTCACCACCAACCGCAACGTCATGATCGAGTCGGCCATCGTCAACGCGTCGGTGTAGCGGAGGTCGATCTCCTGCTGGCTCGGTGCTTCCTCGTGATGGCTGTAGCGGACCGGAATCCCGAGCGCTTCGAGATGGGAAATGGTTTTGCGGCGAAGGTCACCGGCGGCATCGGCGGCCGAGAGATCGAAGAAGCTCGACGTGTCGAGCGGCTTCGGCGGCCGACTCGGGTCGTTGTCGGCGAAGTAGAAGTATTCGAGGTCCGAGCTGGCGAAGAACTGGTAGCCGAGTGCGCCCGCCCGGTCGAGGCTGCGCCGCAGCACCTGACGCGGATCCCCGAAGAACGGCGAGCCGTCGAACTCCGTCACATTGCAGAACATCCGCGCCACCGGCTCTTCCGTGCGCCACGGCACGATCTCGAAGGTGTTGGCGTCGGGATTGGCGAGCATGTCGGACTCGATCTGGCGGCTGAACCCGTCGATCGCCGAGCCATCGAAGGAGATGCCCTCTTCAAGGGCATTCTCGAGCTCAGCCGGCGTGATCACGAGGCTCTTGAGCGAACCGAGAACATCGGTGAACCACAGCTGTACGAAGCGGACGCGCCGTTCCTCCATCGTGCGCATCACGTATTCGTTTTGATCAGACATCCGGCCCATGCGCTCGTCGCCGTCCTCGAAGGTCGGCGAAGCGTCGTCGTCGGGCCCGGCGTTTTCAATCGGCACGCTTCCCATCGTGGCGCACCGGCGGTCCGTTGGGAAACGTGATGAACGTCCCGTTCACACATCCGTAACGCGTCCGGGCACCGAAAACATGAAATGCCGTATCCGTTCACATACCCGTCACAAACGAGCAACTGTCGGGAAACGAGTCCCTGCAATCGTATGTGCCTCCCCTCAGGACTCTCACTCGCTCGGTGTTGCGAAGTTCCGCTTCGCTGCACCGTTCGCAACACCAGTGCAAACGAAGAAGCTGATCTCAACCACAAACTCCCCGGCCGCCGCTCGTGCCGAGGACACAACGAAAGGCCCCTCTGTGGCGTACCAAGCCGAATACATCTGGATCGACGGCACGTCGCCCAGCCCGTTGCTCCGTAACAAGACCAAGATCGTCGCCGACGGCGACGCTCCCGGCATCTGGGGCTTCGATGGCTCGTCGACCGAACAAGCGCCCGGCGACAAGAGCGACTGCGTGCTTCGTCCGGTGTGGAGCTGCCCGGACCCGATTCGCGGCGGCAACAACATCCTCGTGATGTGTGAGGTTCTCCTCAACGACATGACGCCGCACTCGACCAACACGCGTGCGGCGGCGGCAAAAGTCGCCAAGAAGTACGCCAAGCAGGAGTCGTGGTTCGGTATCGAGCAGGAATACACCATGCTCACCGCCGAAGGCCGTCCTCTCGGCTTCCCGAAGACCGGCTTCCCCGGTCCGCAGGGTCCGTACTACTGCGGCGTAGGCACCGGCCGCGTCGTCGGTCGTGACATCGTTGAGGCCCACACCCAGGCGTGCCTCGATGCCGGCATCTCGATCTCGGGCACCAACGCCGAAGTCATGCCCGGCCAGTGGGAGTTCCAGGTCGGCCCGCTCGGCACCCTCGAGGTCGCCGATCAGCTGTGGGTCGCTCGCTGGTTGCTCCACCGCATCGCCGAGGATTTCGATGTCGTGATCTCCCTCGACGCCAAGCCCGAGAAGGGCGACTGGAACGGTGCCGGCGCGCACACCAACTTCTCGACCAAGGCCATGCGTGAAGACGGCGGCTACAAGGTCATCGAGA
>JANOHI010000067.1:0-2431 GCA_031406385.1 Acidimicrobiia bacterium | reverse complement strand
CGCGGCGAAGTAGCCCTTCGCGTAGTACACGACCTGGGCGACGACACGAGCCCAGTTGATCGTACGTATACAAATGAAGCGTTCGGCACCGACGACATCACGCCGGTGGTGCCGCTGTTCGACGGCCTTTCGCTCCTGTGCACGAGCAACGGGCCGAGCCTGGCGTTCAAAGATGTTGCGCTTCAGCTGCTCGGCAACCTCTTCGAATACGTGCTCGAACGCGATGGCTCGTCGCTCAATGTTCTCGGGGCCACGAGCGGCGACACCGGCGGCGCCGCCGAGTACGCCCTCCGGGGCAAGCGCGGCGTGCGCGTGTTCATGCTCTCCCCGCTCGGACGTACGAGCCGCTTCCAGGCGGCACAGATGTTCTCTCTGCTCGACGAGAACATCCATAACCTCGCCGTGCGAGGCGTCTTCGACGACTGCCAGGACATCGTGAAGGCCGTGGGCGAGGATGCCGCATTCAAGGCGAAGTACCGAATCGGCACGGTCAATTCGATCAACTGGGCTCGTGTCGTCGCCCAGGTCGTGTACTACGCGAAGGGCTACTTCGCCGCGTCGTCCGGCCCGGGCGAACAGGTGAGCTTCGCTGTCCCTTCCGGCAACTTCGGCAACATCTTCGCCGGGCATGTCGCCCGTCGAATGGGCTTACCGATCCGTCAGCTCATCCTTGCCACCAACGAGAATGATGTGCTCGCCGAGTTCTTCCGCTCGGGCGTCTACCGTCCCCGGTCCTCGGCCGAAGTGCACGCCACCACGAGTCCGTCGATGGACATTTCCAAGGCATCGAACTTCGAGCGCTTCGTTTTCGATGTGACGGGTCGCGACGGGGAACGGACCCGTCAGCTCTACGAGGCGCTCCGATCGGTCGGCTCGTTCGATCTCAGCAACGCTGATGATCGCCGGGCCACAGGCGACCACGCCATCACCGCCGGCACCAGCGCTCACGCCGACCGGATCGCGACGATCCGGCTGGTCCACGATCGGACCGGTCGGGTCATCGATCCGCACACGGCGGACGGTGTGAAGGTCGCGCTCGAGGCCCGGGCCGATGGACGTGCCGACCCGGCGACGCCGATCCTGTGCCTCGAGACGGCGCTGCCCATCAAGTTCGGCGAGACGATCGTGGAGGCGCTCGGGTTCGAGGCGCCCCGACCGGCCTCGACGCTCGGGCTCGAGGACCGACCCCAGCGGGTGGTCGAGATCGGCAATTCCGTCGCCGAGGTGGAGCGCTACATCGCCGCGATCTGCGACTGACGCTCAGGTTTTTGCAGTCTGGTTCGTTTCCGCGCCGCGGACCCGCTATGGTGATCACTTGTCGGGCGGCGTTACGCCCTCGACGATCCACCGCAACAACTGCTCCGCCTTCGGGCGTCGAGTGCGGTTCGGTGTCCGAAGGATTTCGCGTCGGACGCAGACCTCTCCGGAAACACCAGCAGCGTCACGGCGGGTCCCACACCATGTCCGAGCACATCCGGACTCATCCGCGCCGAGCGGCGCGTGGAGGCAACAGAACAGATGGAAGGCACCCTGGAACGGTCGGTCCTCGAGCGCAAAGAGCGTGAGGAACTGGCCACCATCGCCACGGCCCTTGGCATGAAGCCGAGCGGCCGATCGAAGAAAGAAACACTGATCGATCAGATCCTCAAGACGGCTGGCGTGCTCGACGCTCCGTCGGAGAAGAAACCCCGACGCGCGCCGGCCAGCAAGGGCAGCGTCGCCGAGGCGTCCGACGATGCCGCAACGGCGAGCGCCGCGGGCGCGCCGACGCCGTCCGCCACCCACCCGGACCGCGCCGACGGATCCTCGCGCCGCCAGAAGCCGGCGTCTGCCCGTTCGTCCTCGACCCTCTTCGACCCATTCGCCGACGTCGAGGCGCCGAGCGCCGGCGGGTCGAACGATGACGAGGCGGCATGGGCATTCGCGGCAGCGAAGCCATCCTCGGCCACGGCCGATGTCGTTGTTGCCACACCAGCCGATCTCGCCGACGCCCCGGCCACCGATGGCGGCAACGGCGATGGCGGGCGTCTCGGCCGAGACCGGTTCCGTGACCGTGACCGCGGGCCTCGAAACGATCGACCCGATCGTCCCGATCGGTCCGACCGGTCCGACCGCCCCGACGGTGATCGCGGTCCGCGTACTGAGGGTGGTGGCGATCGTGGCCCCCGTACTGAGGGTGGCGATCGTGGCCCGCGCGCTGAACGTGATCGAGGTCCGAGGGGCGACCGCCCCGACCGTGGTCCCCGTCCCGATCGTGGTCCGCAGCAGGCGTCGACCTTCGACGGCGGCTTCGAGACCGATCGCAACGGTCGCCGCCGCCGTCGCCGAGGCCGCGACCGCGACCGCCAAGTCACCCCGCAGGGTGACGCATTCGCCGATCGCGCCAGTGAGTCCTATGCCGGCGAGTTGATTCCGATCGCCGGCCTGCTCG
>JANOHI010000064.1:0-3133 GCA_031406385.1 Acidimicrobiia bacterium | reverse complement strand
GCCGGGTGCGGCGGGAACGCCGTTCTACGGCATCGTGCCGGCATTGGTGGACGGCGACGGCAAGTTCATCGACGGCCCCGCCAGCGGCAACCTGGTGCTCGTTGATTGCCGGGATCTTCAGCTCCCCGCGCTCGTGCATCTGATAGAGCCGATGCACCCCGGTCGTGGTCTCCTCGGTGACGCCTTTGACGCCCTCGAGCATCTTCGTCCACTTCGTCGGATCCTCTTTCATCGTGCGCGCCAGCAGACGCAAGATGATCGAGAACTCGGCACTCGACGCCTCTCCGGCATCGGGCACCGCGCCCTCGATCTCGTATTGCGCTCCCTTGTGCATCACCAGGGTCGCATCGCCGCCATCATCGAGGATCATGTTCGGACCGGTGTTGCCGTCGGCATCCGGAGGCCACGACATCATTTGCTCGGTGCACCACCAGTACTCCTCGAGCGACTCGCCCTTCCAGGCGAAGACCGGTACCCCGGCCGGTGTCTCCATGGAGCCTTGCGGGCCCACGGCGATCGCCGCCGCGGCGTGGTCCTGCGTGGAGAAGATGTTGCAGCTCGCCCAGCGCACCTCGGCGCCGAGTTCAACAAGGGTCTCAATCAGCACCGCGGTCTGGACCGTCATGTGGAGCGAACCGCTGATGCGAGCACCCTTGAGCGGCTTCGACGGCCCGAGTTCGCGGCGGATCGCTCGGAGGCCCGGCATTTCGTGCTCGGCGAGGTGGATTTCGCGGCGTCCGAACGGGGCGAGCGAAAGGTCGGCGACTTTGTAGTCGCGGTCGGTCAGTGTGGGCATGGAATCGGCTCCTTCGATGAGCGGGTAGGCGCCGCTCATTGGAGACGGCACCGCAGACGGAAAGAATCGGCCCCGAACACGGGATGACAGCGAACGAACGCCCGACGAGAGATGACGAGTCTATCGGCACTCGATCGGCGGAAGCACTCACCCGAACAGTCAAAGATGCACCGATGCTGCCGCTGTTCTCTGCGTTCGGCCTACTTCTTGACGGACGCCAGTCCCATAATGAGCGAAAGGACGTCGGCGACGTGGGTGCCGACCTCGTCGGCCGTGAGCGCCTCGAGATTAAGTCGCAGCAGCGGTTCGGTATTGGACGCTCGAAGGTTGAACCACCACGAACCCATGTCGACGGTCAGGCCATCGAGGTGGTCGATCGATTTGGCCCGAGCCGCGAATGCCGTCTGCACCCGTTCAATCACCAGCTGGGGGTTGGCCACCTTGGTGTTGATCTCACCCGAGCCGGCGTAGCGCTCGAACGGCGTCCGGACCTGGCTCAGTGCCGCTCCCCCGTCGGCCGTGGAGAGCAGCTCGAGCACGTGGAGCGCAGCGATGATTCCGGAGTCAGCGCGCCAGTTGCCACGGAAGTAGTAGTGCGCCGAATGCTCGCCACCGAAGACAGCATCGGTTTCCGCCATGAGCGCCTTGATGAAGCTGTGCCCTACCCGGGTGCGGATCGGCACGCCACCGTGCTCCAAGACAACCTCGGGTACCGCCTTCGAACAGATGCAGTTGTAGAGCACCGTGGCGCCGGGGTTCTTCTCGAGAACGGCGGTTGCGACCATCGCCGTGGTCGTAGAGCCCGAGATCGGCTGCCCCCGCTCATCGACCAGGAACACCCGGTCGGCATCGCCGTCGAACGCCAGACCGATATCGGCGTGCGACGCCACGACGGCGGCCTGCAGGTCGCGCAGGTTCTCCAGCTGGATCGGATCAGCCGGATGGTTCGGGAAGGTTCCATCGAGCTCCGGGAACAAGATCTCGAAGGTCACGGGAAGGCGCTTCAAGACAGCCGGAACGACCAGGCCACCCATCCCATTCGCGGTGTCGGCGACGATCTTCAGACCCGGACGGATCTTCGATACATCGATGAACGACAGCGCATGATCAACAAAGGAATCGAGCATGTCCTCGTGCCGAGAGGTGCCGACCGGCAGCGATGCACCGAATGCCACTCGACCCATTGCCAAGTCGGCAGCAAGGTCTCGGATCTCGCGCAGACCGGAATCGTCGCCGATCGGCTTCGCCGCTGACAGGCACATCTTGATCCCGTTGTACGCCGCCGGGTTGTGCGACGCAGTGAACATCGCGCCCGGCATCCCGAGGCGCCCGCTGGCGAAATACATCACATCGGTCGAGGCGAGACCGACGTCGACCACCGAAACCCCCTCGCCGGTCGCACCCTCGACGAAAGCCGCCACGAGATCGACACCGGACGGACGCATGTCGCGAGCCACCACGATGTCCGATACCCCTTCCTCCGCCACGACGAAACGAGCAAACGCCGCCCCGATCGCCTTCGCCAGCGGGCCGTCGAGTTGCTCACCGACAAGCCCCCGGACGTCGTAGGCCTTAAAAATCGCGTGGAGACGCTCTTCACCGGTGCCGACGGGCAACGGCAGGCCGTCGGAGGTCGTTCCGCTGTTCGATTTCACGCTCACACGATCTCCGTTCCAATCACCCGTCCGCCCAGACCGGGGCGACGGAACGTTAGCCGTGAACGTGATGGGCGGCGCCCGCCCAGACGGGGCGTCCGACGGAGAGACGCTTCTTCGCGGAGCACAGGGTTTAGATTGAACGAATGAATGCCGAGGCTGACCCTCGCGCCCTGACCGATACCGAATCCGGCCATTCAGCGGCCCTCGGCATCGACACGGCCCCCCAAGAAATCGATCAGGCAGGGGCGACGACCGTGTCCGCGTCGACCGGCGCGAGCCGAGCGCGACGCTTCCCCCGACCCGCGTTTGCCATGCCGGGCGACACGCTCGGCCGGCTGACCTTCGCCGTGCTTGGTATCGGCACGCTGCTCATGGCGTGGAAGCTCCACATGTTCAAGCTGCCGTCGCAGATCAGCACCGACCGAGCGCTCTCCCTCGGCAAACCCGCACCGAGGACATCGCTGCTCGAGAACCTGTTCGACTGGCTCACCCCGTGGCGCTGGGGTCGGGGCGACATGTTGAAGAACTCGCTCGCCACCGGCGGCGACATGGGTGCCCACGTCTGGTCGTCGGACTACTTCCGCCGGGCGTTGCTTTCCAAGGGTCGCCTCACCGGCTGGTCGAACGACTGGTTCGGCGGATTTCCTGTCCTCAACTTCTACTTTCCGCTCCCGACCAT
>JANOHI010000040.1:0-1808 GCA_031406385.1 Acidimicrobiia bacterium | reverse complement strand
TCGGCGCCGAGTTCGCCCCCAGTGTGTTCAGCCCATCGGTGTTCAGCCCCGACGCCTACAGTCCGAGCGTCTTCAGCGCCGATGACTACGCCCCGTCGGTGTTCAGCCCGTCGGTGTTCAGCCCGTCGGTGTTCTCGCCCTCGGTGTTCAGCCCCGATTCGTACAGCCCGAGCGTCTTCAGTCCGTCGGTGTTCTCGCCGTCGGTGTTCAGTCCGTCGGTCTTCAGCCCGAGCGTGTTCTCCCCGTCGGTGTTCAGCCCTGACGGCATCGCCCCGTCGGTGTTCAGCCCCGAGGCCTTCGCCAGCGCCCAGACCCGCAGCCTGGCCGGTGTCTCGTACACCACCGGTACCGGGGACGAGGCCGTCGTGGCCAACACCTGGAACAACACCGGGTACTTCTACGTCCGGGTTAGCGGTCGAAACGGCGTCACGTCGACGGACGCCCCGTTCGCCCTCGAAGTCAGCCGCGACGACCTTCCGGCCTGTTCGGGTGTCGTCGAGATCGGTGAACCGCCCCCCGCGATTGCGGGGACTGCGAAGTCGCTGATCTTCGTCGATTCTGCGCGGATGCTGAACCAGCCCGGCAATACCGGTGGCCCAGGCGGCACCGTTCCGGCGATGCTGAGCAAGCTGTCGGCGTTCGCAACGCGGACTGAGGTCGGCGGTATGGTCGTCGACGTGTCGGCGGACCCCCGCGTCAGTCAGCTCAACGCCCAGGCCGACGCCAAGCCCGGATGTCCGTATGCCAAGAACCTGGTGGCTGGTGCCATCAAGGACATCGTGAAGGCGTATCGGGCGGGCGGGAACCCACTGCGATACATCGTGCTGGTCGGTCCCGACGCTGCCATCCCGTTCTTCCGTTACCCCGATGAGACCCTGCTCGGTCCAGAGTCCGACTACGTGCCGCCGGTGACCTCGTCGTCGGCGTCGGAGGCCAGCCTTCGGCTCAACTACGTGCTCGGCCAGGACGAGTACGGCGCCACCACCACGCTGAACCTGGGCAACGCTGCGTTCCCCGTGCCCGATCTGGCCGTGGGCCGTCTGGTCGAAACCGCAGCCGAGGCGTCCGGCATGTTGGACGCCTACGCGCTGCTGCCGGATGGTGTGACGAGGCCGACCAGTTCCCTCGTCACCGGGTACGACTTCTTGACTGACGCGGCAAGAGCCGTGCAGGCCGATCTCGTCGCGGGAATCGGATCGGGCACCGGCAAGGTCAACGACGAGCTCCTGGCGGAGTACAACATCTCACCCGAGGACCCAACGTCCTGGACCGCCGACCAACTGCGCACCAAGCTGTTTGGCAGCCGCCACGACGTCACGTTCCTGGCCGGGCACTTCAGTGCCAATAGCGCGCTCGCCGCCGACTTCAAGACCAGCGTCCTCAGCACGGAGCTGGCTGCCTCCACCACCGACTTCGTCAACACCGTCGTGTTCAGCGCGGGCTGCCATTCCGGGTACAACATCGTCGACGGCGAGGCCATCCCGGGTGTGACCGTTCCCCTCGACTGGGTGCAGGCCTTTGCCCGGAAGAGGGCGACCCTCATCGCCGGCACCGGCTACCAGTACGGCGACACGGACTTCCTCGAATACAGCGAGCGCATCTACAGCGGGTTCGCCAAACAACTCCGCTACGGCTCCGGTCCTGTGCCGGTCGGCGAGGCACTGGCGCGGGCCAAGCAGACCTACCTCGAGGAGACACCAGACATCCGCGGTCTACACCGCAAGGCGCTTCTCCAGTCGGCGCTCTTCGGCCTCCCCATGCTGCGCATCGACATGCCGGCCGGTCGCATCGCCGCTCCGACCAGGGTG
>JANOHI010000004.1:0-19145 GCA_031406385.1 Acidimicrobiia bacterium | reverse complement strand
GCGCTGGACAAGACCGACGCATGCTTGTGAGGTTAGCCTTCCCTCCCCTCAATGGGGAGGGTGGCCGAAGCGAAGGTCGGGTGGGCAAATCCCGACCCAACGACGTGAGCTGACCCAGAACAGCTGTCGGGCAGTCCAGCTTGTGTCAGCGAACCGCCGTGCGCAGGGCGCGGACCCCCTCCGCGGGATTGGACATGGTGACAAGGCTTTCCCCGACGAGGACGGCGTCGAATCCGGCGTCGGCGAGCGACGCGGCGTCCGCTGCTCCTCGCACGCCCGACTCGGCCACCCGGACCACCGATGAGGGCATGGCCCGACCGACGCGTCGGGCGCGGTCGTGGTCAACGGCGAAGGTCCGCAGATCACGCTGGTTGACACCGACCAGTGTTGCCCCCATAGCGAGAGCCCGAGCGAGTTCGTCCTCGTCATGAATCTCCACCAACGCATCGAGGCCGACATCGGTGGCCGCGTGATGAAACTGGCGGAGCTCGTCGTCATCGAGAGCGGCGGCGATGAGCAGAACGCAATCGGCCCCCATGAGCCGGGCGTCGTACACATCGATCTCCCCGACGGTGAAGTCCTTACGGATCACCGGGAGGCCCGACGCCGCCCGTGCGACCTGAAGATCGTCGACGGAACCACCGAAGTGGTCAACGTCGGTGAGGACGGAGAGGCACACCGCTCCGCCGTCGCGGTACGCCTCGGCCAGAACCAGCGCATCGAGGTCCGGTGCGAGGAGTCCCTTGGAAGGGGAGCGACGCTTGATCTCAGCGATCACGCTCAACCCCGGGGCACGGAGCGCAGCAGCAAATCCCCTGGTCCCCGTATCGACGGCGAGAGCAGCCGCCCGAACGGCAGCCAGATCACGGGTGTCCGCAGCGACGCGTTCCCGGTGGGCATGCACGATCCGTTCGAGATAGGTACCGGCAACCGCGCTCACACCGAAGACGGTATCGCCCGCCACCTCTTCCGTGGGCCGGGACACCCGTTTGGGCCGGAAAATACCGGAACGTCGAGGTGAGCCGGCCCGATCGGGCCAGCCGGCCGACGTCGACGCGCAGCGGAGGTACGCCGCCCGCTGGCGGGGACGTGCCAGCATGTTCGCCATGGCTACGAACGACCACGGGACGATCGTCGTCGTCGAAGACGACGCCCACATTGCCGATCTCCTCGACATGTCGCTACGCCAAGCCGGATACCGCGTCATCCAGGCAACGACGGGTGAGGCTGGCCTGGCGGCGATCGACCGGGAGCGTCCCCGTGCGGTGATCCTCGACGTTGGCCTCCCCGGCGATCTCGACGGACTCGACGTCTGCATGCGCCTCCGCGCCAAGAGCACCGTGCCGGTCCTGTTCCTCACCGCCCGCGACAGCGAGGTGGACCGCATCCTCGGTCTCGAACTCGGCGCCGACGACTACATCACCAAGCCCTTTTCGCCCCGTGAGCTTGTCGCCCGCGTCAAGGCCATCCTGCGACGCCTCGACGCCACCCCGGCCAAGGAAGAGCGCCCGGAGACCATCATCATCGGCGATATCCAGGTCGACATCGCCCGCCGCGAAATCCGCGTCGGCACATCCTCGGTATCGCTCGCCACCCGCGAATTCGACCTGCTCGCCTTCTTCGCCTCGAACCAGGGGCTCGTGCTTTCACGCCAGCAACTCCTCGACGGTGTGTGGGGTGCGGGATGGTTCGGCGACGAGCGCACCGTCGACGTCCATGTCCGCCAGCTCCGCAAAAAGCTCGGTGACGGGTTCGAACTGAAGACCGTCTTCGGTGTCGGCTACCGATTGAACTGAAGCGGCTCCGGCCGCCGACCCCAACGACCGACGCTAGATGAGACGCCGCCTCATCTTCGTCATCGTCGGCACTGTGGCCATTGCGCTCAGCGTTGCCGCGGCCGCGTCGTTCTTCGGGATCACTCGCTCGGATCGGACGACGACGGTCCGCAATCTCACGCTGTCGGCACAACGCCTCGTTCGTAGCGGGCAGGCCACCAGCTTCGACGGTCTCCAGTCGGTGAAGGAGGCCCTGGGGCTCGAGACGGCATCGGTGTGGCGGTTCGTCGACCCCGACGCCGATCCGGACCGCGCCGAGAACACCACCCGCTTCGGCCTTGTTGCCGCTCCCCCGGTGCTTCTTTCCGACGGCACCCCACTTCAGGCGGGCGGCGCTCCCCTCAAGATCACCGAGGAGATCACCTCGAAGGATCTTGTCGCCATCGCCGACGGACGGGCGATCAACGGCATCCTCGGACGACAGGCCTACTCGGCCGTGCGTATCCGGCGGGACTCGAAGGGAACGGTCGACACACTCTTGTTGAGCCGTCCGCTGCCCGACACACCGCGCCAGGCGCTCATCGCCATCGGCACGGCGTCGGCGCTCGCGCTCGCCCTCGCCGCCCTCGCTGCGCTCGCCGTGGCCCGCCGCATCAGTCGTCCGCTGACCGAGGCGATGCTCGCCCAGAAACGCATTGCTTCTGGCGACCTCTCGGTGCGCGTGACGGAGAGCGGTTCGAACACCGAGAAGGCGGCGAAGCGCCAGGACGAAATCGGCGGTCTGTTGCGCGACCTCGACCGCATGGCGGAGGCGCTCGGCCGTGCCCGAAACCAAGAGCGCCAATTTCTCCTCTCGGTCTCGCATGACCTGCGGACGCCACTCACATCCATTCAGGGCTTCGCCGAAGCAATGGCTGACGGCTCGGCCCCCGACCCGCAACGGGCCGCGCAGGTCATCGCATCGGAGTCCCGTCGGCTCGAACGTCTCGTGCGTGACCTGTTGGAACTGGCCAAGTTGGAGTCGAAGAACTTCACGCTGAGCCCGAAGCCGATCGACCTCACCGACCTTGTCACCGATACCGCCGACGGCTTTCTGCCGCGGGCCGAACAGGACGACCTGGAACTGACCCTCGACGCCGAAGACGGTGTGCGTGCCTTCGCCGACCCCGACCGCCTTCAGCAGGTGCTTGCCAACCTGCTCGAAAACGCGTGCAAGTTCGCTCGAGAGACCGTGAACGTCTCGCTCGTCGCCAAAAAGCCTGGCGAGTCAGAGATCCGCATCAGTGATGATGGACCGGGTATCGCGCCCGAAGACCTCCCGCACGTGTTTGATCGTATGTACACGTCCGATCGACGTCCGACACGTCAGATCGGGTCGGGACTCGGACTGGCGATCGTGCGCGAGCTCGTCGAAGCCATGGGCGCTACGGCCGATGCTGAGACTTCGCCACAAGGCACCACGTTCATCATCAGGGTGCCGACGACGGACCCGTCAGCTCGCTGAAAACGCTCGTGCGCATCTGCCGCCCACTCAGACTGGCGAGGCGACGTCTACAGCGGTGGTCGTCGTCTCCTGTGGATCAGCCGGCGGAACAATGATCGGCGGAGCCGTGACTTCGGGCGGGGGAATCGTCGTGGTGGTTGTTGTCGGTACCGGCGCACATGACGGGAGTTCGAGGGTGGCGTCCTCACCGGAGGCGAGTTGAGCCCGGATGCTTGCCGGCCCCGCGGCGTTGCAGCGCATCGGGAACGAGGCGCGCCCGGTGTCATCGGTCAGCCGTTCGTTGGCGCCCTCCGGTTGGAGCGCACCGAGCGGCACAAGACGAACCGCTAGGCCGCTGATTTGCTCGAAGCCGATGACACCCTCGTCGTCGACCAGCCGCCGGCTCACCTGCACGACAAGGTTCACCGGCTGACCCTCGATCGGTCCGGCCGGTGCCGCCGCCCACCGAACATCGGTGGTGGCGAATCGATCGACCTTCAGGGTGACGTTCGTCTTCTCGGACGCAAACAACACGATGTTGCGGGCCATCGCAACGTCGGGTACCTTCCACGCCCGCAGTCTCATGCGCCCCCCGGGAACCTTCGCCAGGATGAAGCGGCCGGCGTCATCGGTGATCACCGACCGCTCAGCCGATCGCTCACCGACGATGCGCTCGAACCGGACCGTGGCGCCGGCCACGGGGCCGTCGGGGCCCTGCACCACGCCTTCCACCGTGACGGTGCCCTCGCCGAACGCAACGGTTGTGGTGACGAGCGGTGGGGCAGAGTCGAGCGGCGGGAGCAGGGTCTCCTTCGAACGGTCAGGTCCGATCGTGGTGCTCGTGGATGGGCGCAGGGCCAATGTGGTGGGGACCTCGGGGTACGCGATCTCGACCCGGCGCGTGCATCCGCCAGCTGACGACATCACCAGCGCGCATACCACTGCGCCGATGCCCCAACGACGAAGCGTCACGACAGGACGACGACCCGGGCCGCGTGTCCAGTCGCAGTCAGGAGAGTTGAGGACTCGTCGACGGTGCGGCTCACGTAGGCGAGAGCGACCGTAAGCCCCGTGCGCGGATCGACGCGCACCGACGTGAGCTCGCCAGCGGCCGAACCATCGAGCAGGAGCCCGGCTTCGTCGCCGAGATCCTCGCAGGACGCGTCGATGGCAATCCCGACGAGCCTCCGCGGCACATTTCCACCGCGCGAATCGATACGCTCGACCAGTTCCTGGCCGGTGTAGCAACCCTTGGTGAAACTGGCGGCACGGTCGACCAGGCCCGTGGCGTTGGGGATTGTCGCATCAGTCAGCTCAGTTCCCCACCGCGGGAACCCACGGACAACGGCACACACGTCGGACACCGCTTCGTCCAACACGCCCTCGCCTTCGACGAGAACCGGCAGTCGTTCGGACCACGACGCGGCAAAGGCCGTCGTGGGATGCAGTGCGAGATCGCACTTCGTTCGGATCTTGAATCGCGACAGCGCCTCGACAACGGCCACGCCATGACCGGCGTCGGTATCCAGCACGATGGTGTTCTCCGCGGCGCGAACGACGCGAAGCAACGCGACCAGCTTGCCGGTCGGCTGCAGCAGGAACGACCACCTCGTCTCACCGACGGCCATCGACACGAGGTCCTGCGAGAGCTGCGAGTGCAGGAACTTCACCGTGTCGACGCCCTCCGCCACGATCACATCCCGAACGAAGGTCGTGGTCGCAGGTCCTTCCAACGCCGACCCAAGCTGTTCCGCTGAGACACTCACGACCGCTCCTTCACTCTGCTCATCGGCGCTGCGCTTCTCCGCTGCGCTCCGACTGCTCGCAACACCAGCAAAGAGACAACACTCACGACCGCTCCTTCACTCGCCGCATCCTTCGCGCCGCAGGCACGGCAGCCAACAGCGCAGCCGACTTGAACACGCATTCGTCGTGTTCGGCCTGCGGATCGGAGTCGGCAACGATGCCAGCGCCGGCCTGCACCGACGCTCGTCCATCCGGCGTCACGAACATCGTACGAATGGCAATCGCGGTGTCGAGGTTGCCGGCGAAGTCGAAGTACCCGACCACGCCCGCATACGGTCCACGGCGCGAGGGTTCGAGCTCATCGATGATCTCCATCGCCCTCACTTTCGGCGCGCCCGAAACGGTGCCCGCCGGGAATGTGGCCCGCAGCACATCGATCGGGCCGAGCCCCTCACGAAGACGGCCGGTCACCTGCGACGTGAGGTGCATCACGTGCGAGTAGTACTCCAGCGTCATCAGTTCCTCCACCGTGCAGGTGCCGAAGTCGACGACACGACCCACATCGTTGCGGGCGAGGTCGACGAGCATTACGTGCTCGGCAACTTCCTTCGGGTGTTCTTTGAGCTCGCCGGCGAGTCGCCGATCGTCTTCCTCGGTCTTGCCGCGCCGACGCGTTCCCGCGATCGGTCGCGAGATCACCCTGCCGTCGAGCAACTGCACCATCGGCTCCGGCGACGAGCCGATCACCGTGACCTCTTCATTGCGAAGTAAGTACATATACGGACTCGGGTTGACCAGACGGAGCACGCGATACACGTCGTAGGGATCGGCTTGGAGGTCGAGGTCGAACCGCTGGGCCAGCACCACCTGGAAGATGTCGCCGGCAAGGATGTATTCCTTGGCCACCTCGACCGCACGCTTGTACTGCTCAGGCGAGACGCTGGGCGTGGTTTCCGGCCGAGGGTCGTTCGAGTCCGGCGGTGGCACGAGGGTGTACGACAGTGGCTTGCCGAGGTCGGCGGCCATCACATCGATCCGAGCGCGTGCCGCTTCGTAGGCACGGGCGTCGGCGTCGGGGTTGGCGGTCGTGAGCACGTTGTCGATCAGGAACACCCGGCTGCGCCAGTGGTCGAAGGCGGCGACGGAGCCGACAACGGAGAACACCGCATCAGGCAGCCCGGTGTGATCGTCCGGAGGATTCGGGAGACGCTCGATCTCCCTGATGGTGTCGTAGCCGAAGTAGCCGACGATGCCGCCCGTGAGCGGCGGGATGTCCGGATGCTGCGGCCCGCGATAATGGGCGAGAAGCCCTTCTAGGCAGGCGAGGACACCGCTGTCGGTCGGCACCGCCGTCGGAAGCGCACCGTTGGTCACCGTGAGCGTGGCCACGCCGTTGGCGTCACGCCGGGACACCACCGTGGCTGCGGCGTTGCGGCCGACGAAGGAGAACCGACCCCACCGGCCGCCGTGCTCGACCGATTCGAGCAGGAAGCCCGGACGGTCACCGACGAGCTTGGCGAATGCCGCGACAGGCGTCTCGAGATCACCCATCATCTCCCGCCACACCGGCACAACCGTATGGGTTGCCGCGAGCGCGAGGAATTCCGGAAGTGGAGGGTTCAGCTTGTCCATGGTGTTCCTCAGCGCACCCATGAGTCGGCTTGGGAGGACACCGCGGCCTCGTTGCCGAATCTCCGATAGAAGCAGGTGCGCTGGCCGGTGTGGCAGGCGCCGCGGCCTTCCTGGTCGACGATGAACAGCAGAGTGTCACCATCACAGTCATAGAAAGCCCGGCGTACGAACTGACGGTCACCTGACGTGTCGCCCTTGCGCCACACCTCCGACCGAGACCTCGACCAGAACACCGTGCGGCCCTCGTCCAACGTCTGACGAAGCGTTTCCGCGTTCATCCAGGCCATCATCAGCACCTGGCCGTTGGCGGCGTCTTGGACAATGGCGGCCACCAACCCATGCTCGTTGAACCGCACCGCGGCGAGCTGCTCATCGGTTGCGTGGAGCGGGACAGCGGTGAACGTCATCACCTCCAACCCTACCGGCGGGGTGCGATGTGACCCGTGCGTTTCCAGGTAGCTGGGTCACCCGGAGGGTCAACGTTGACGGAAATCAATCTTGTCGACCGGACGCCATTCGCCGATCATGAGTGCATGACCACCCCGGAACTGCGTACAAAGCTTTCAGAGGAGTTCGCGTTCCAGGTCGGCGGATGCGAGACGATCGGGTCTCCGCTGTATGCCGACCTGTGCCGGTTCGGAGCGCAGGACGTCGAGTCCGGTGGCCCGGTCTGGCAGACCATGACCGACCACGCGCATCTTCGGTTCGGGCTGGCCTCGCCACTGCGCTTCCTTGCTGCACTGCACCGTTCGGCGCTGCGGGGAGACGTGCCCGACCTCGCCCGGCACTATCCGTCCTGTGGCGGAACACCGGGTCCGAGCTTGCGCCGAGACTTCCTTCGCGCCGTCGTCGAACAACAACCGCGACTCGCCGCCGAACTCGATTGGGGCGTCCAGACCAACGAAGTCGTCCGAACATCCGCGCTATACCCCGGTCTTGCCCACATCGCCAAGCGGGCCGGGCGTCCGGTCTCACTCCGCGAGATCGGGGCCAGTTCCGGTTTGAATCTGCGACTGGACCACTTCCGGTACGCGCAGGATGGGTGGTCCATCGGCGATCCGTCGAGCCCGGTCGCGATCCTCGATCGATGGGGCGATCGCACACCGCCACCGTACGAAGCAGCAATCGTCGATCGCGCCGGATGCGATCCCGAGCCGATCGATCCGACCACCGACGACGGCGCGCTGCATCTATTGGGCTTCCTGTGGCCCGATCAGCTCGACCGTCGGGAGCGGGCCCTCGCCGCCATCCAGATTGCCCGCACGATCCCGGCCCGTGTCGACCGCGCCAATGCCGAAGCATGGCTCGTCCACGAGCTCGCGCAACGGAGCGAGGGCGCGGTCACCGTGATCATGCACTCCATCGTGTGGCAATACATCGACAAGGAGGAGCGGACGCGCATCACCGAGCTCGTCGAGTCGGTCGGGGCATCAGCAACACCCGACGCTCCCCTCGCCTGGCTGTCGTTCGAACCCCATCAACCTGATCGGGCCCACGCCGCGCTGCTCCTGCGCTACTGGGACGGCGAAGCTGGTGACGGCACGCTGACGCTCCTGGCCGAATGCGGCTTCCACGGCCAGTGGGTCCGCTGGCACGCCTAACGGGTTGGCTCGACCAGACGCCGCACATCAGCGTTTCCTCGCCGCACAACAGCGTTTCCTCGCCGCACATCAACGGCTTCCTCGCCGCACAACAACTGTTTCGCGCTGATCCAGGGCCGATTTCGGGTGATGTGCGGCATCGGCTGGGTGATGTGCGGCCACGACGGACGGATGTGCGGACCCTTGCCGAGGCGAGGTCGTGCGGACACAACCTGCCAACCGATCACCCAGCGGGCAGCTGGCCACCGGTGTGGGCGTATGTCTTGTTCGTGATCCACCAACGACCGTTGATCCGGGCCACCGTGAAGTAGTCGACGAAGTCACAGCCCAAGTAGTCGGTCTCGACGAGCACGGCGACACCGGCGTCGCCGACGACATCGATGGTTCGCACGGTGGCCTTGTAGTTCGGCCCGGCAAAGCCCGGCTGGGCTTCGACCATCGCCGTGAATTCGGTGATCGGCTCATAGGTGTCCATGGCTCCGATGTGGCCGAACATCCAGGCGTTGGGATGGAATGCCTGTCGCATCTTGTCGCCGTCGCCATTGGATCCATCGATGTACAACTGGATGAGGGCCCGAACGTCGTCGAGATCTTTCAAGTGGTCGACCATGGTGATTCCTCCTTGCCCTGCGATGCGAGTGCACCGACCTCTCCACGATGGCAGAACACTGCCACGGCGTCTGTAACGCCGATCACACAGTGAAGAACGGGGCGGGGTGACAACACGCAGGTCGAACGAGTTGTCGACCCGACCAAAGAGCGTCCGCGAAGCGTCAGACCGACGCCTCGAAGCCTGCCTCGTCGATTGCCGCCCGAATCGCCGCATCGTCGAGCGACGTGCCGGTCACGACGACAGCCTTCGTTTCGAGGTCGACCGCCACGTCGGTGACCCCGGGAACGGCGCGAACCTCGGAGTCGACGGCGGCGCAGCGTCAGAGGTAGAGGCCGGTGGTGCCGTCGATACGGTCGGCGGCAACGCCGTGGATGTCACGTTCGCGCAGGAGGAGGTAGTCCTCGCCGCTCACTTCGACCTCGTAGCGATCCTCGGGGTTGAACAGGACCCGGTCGCCGGGCTGGATGAGCCGAACGCTCGGACCGACAGCAACCACTTCAGCCCACGCCAGGCGTCGGGAGATCTGCGCCGTGGAGGGAATGAGCAGCCCGCCTTTGGAGAGCCGCTCGCCGTCGGCGGCCGGAATTTGGACGAGGACCCGATCGGCCAGCATCGTGATCGCCAGTTTTGCTTCTGCGCTTGCCACGGCGTGCACGCTACTGGCGACAGCGTCGGGCCGAAGCGGTGGAGTGCTCAGGACCGCCCGTACCCTCGGGCCAGGAGGTCGATGAGCACCCCATTGGTCCAGCCAAAACCGGCTTGCACCTCGTATTCGCCACCGGTCGGCTCGCGGTCGACCACCTCGACGTCGTACTTCTCCAGCAACGCCCCGTCGACGAGGAACCGTCGACGGCACGTCTCGACCCACCGGTCGGCCACTTCGGCGGCGTCGGTTTCGAATCCGTATGCCCGCAGACCTTCCACCGCCCACCACTGCAGCGGGGCCCACCCATTCGGGGCATCCCACTGCTGGCCTGAGTGCACCAGACTCGTTCGCAGTCCACCCGGCGCAACGAACCGATCCCGAAGCGTCCGTGCTGCCGCCGTCGCCTGCTCGGGACTGGCAATGCTTGCCACAAGAGGGAGAACTCCCGCGAGCGTCAGAGCCGGGCGGTGCGAGCCGGTTCGTCGATCGAGGTCGACGAACCATCCGTTCTCACTGTCCCAGAAGTGCTCACGGACCAGGGCGGCGCGCTCCGCTCCCGCAACCCGGAACCCCTCGGCCCGATTCCCCCCGCCCGCCGCGAGGAGGAGTTCGGCGATCAACACATCCAATTCGACCAGCAGCACGTTGAGGTCGACCGGAATCACGTCCGTCGTCTCGATGGTGGCGAGATCCATCGGGTTTTCGCACCAGCGCGACGAGAAGTCCCAGCCCGACTCCCCTCCCGCCCGGAGGTTGCGCAAGAGCTCGCCACGGCGCGCTCCACCGGCCACGTGGACGTCCTCGGCAAAAGACTCCGGTCGCGGGGTGTCAAGACCATCGAAGTAGCGGGCGGCCGTCGCGCCGCCGAGCGCTACGACCCGTTCGCCTGCGGCCCAGAAGGAGTGCTCGCGAAGCAGTGCGGGAAGGTATCGCTGGCCGTCAACACCGGCACCCATCAATGCGCGTACCATCGCCGCGAGCAACGGGGGCTGGCTTCGTGATGCCAGGTACGTGCGGCTGCCGTTGGGGATTCGGCCGATCGACTCCTGGAGGAAGACGAGGTTGTCGACCATGCCGGTGAAAAGTTCGACGTGGCCGTGGCGGAGCAGTCCGAGGCCGGTGAAGAACGTGTCCCAGTAGAACAGCTCGTCGAATCGCCCGCCGGGAACCACGTACGGGTGTGGGAGCGCGAGGAGCGAACTTCCGGGCGGCACAGTGGTATGCGTACGTCGGAGAACCGGCCACTGGTCGTGCAGGTACTGCTCGATCGAAACGCCGGACTTCCGGCGGGGCGGCGATGGCGTGCGGAGCGCGAAGTTCTCCACGACGAATCGACGCAGTGCGTCGCGATGGAGCGGCCGGGGAAGGCTGTCGAACCGCTCCTCGATTGCGACATCAACGAACCGGGGAATGGCGTCGACGAAGACCTTGGAGTCGGTGAACACCCGAGCCATCTGTACGGCCTCGAACACCCGCCCTTCGGTCGTCAACGTCATCACCGACACCGTATTCCTCGAAGCGGTACTCGTACGTATCAGCTCCGGCGCGGCCTACGCCGCCTTGGTTGACAAACACCGATCAACGTCTCAAAGGAGGCCCGACTGGGGAGCCGCAATCGTGTTGGGGGCACGCTGTCGGGGTGACTACTCTGGGGGAGGAGGTAAGTCGACGCCTTCGTTGCGGAAGCCAAGGAGTTGGCGGGCTTCCGCATCGACGGGATGGTCCATCACGGTGGGATTGAAGAGGGCTTCGAGCGGGTCGCGAAGATCGTCTGCGTAACCGAGGGCGAAGGCGCCGTGGCGATAGCCCATGAGTTTGAGCAACTCGGGATCCAACGTGCGGGCGATCTCGGGTGGGCACGAGAGGTATTGGTTCTCCTCCTGCCGCAACCAACCGAGGCAGTAGGTGATGTTGATCCCAACGCGAGTGGTGTCGCTCTTGTTCGCACCCCCGCCGTGGTACACGGAACCCGAGTAGATGAGCACCGAACCACGGGTCATCGCTGCCGCGACCGTGTCCGTCGGGTCGATTCGCATTTTGTCCTGCCACGTGTTCGATCCGGGAACGACCCGGGTCGCACCGTTTTCTTCGGTGAAGTCAGTAAGTGCCCATATCGTGTTGCACTGCACGTCGAAACCGGCGGGGAACGGAAAGAAGTCCCACGCCCACTGATCCCGATGAATCGTCTGCGCTGTTTCACCTGGGCTGATTGCGATCGTTTGCGTGAGGTGCAGTTGGAATGCAGAGTGCCGAGGAAGTGTCTTCGTCACAACCTCGAGCAGGAGCGGATGGGCAACAAGTTCGCGAGCGGCCGGCGAGCGAGCAATCAGGGCACCGGCGCGGCGGGTGAGTGTGCCTGTGAAGTCTTCCCCACCTCGGGCGACCCGTTCTGTCCAAGGGGCCATTTCGGTCGAAAAGCGGTCGAGAAGCTCGTCGCTCACCAGCCCCTCGACGATGCACGCGCCCGCGGCACGAACTGCGGCCGCGATCTCCTCACTCGAGGCGGAGGACGAAAACCGTTGGAGGCCCGGAAGTGCGCTGATGGGATTCATTCTGTCCAACTGGACCACCTACGTCGACAACGAGCAGGCACCAAACGCTATTCGAATCCGATGAGACGACGCACCACGCGGGCACGGCGTACACCGACTCCGATGCCGTGCCCACATATGGCGAGTGGTGCGCCTGTGTCCGCCGCCGTCGGAGTCACAACAAAGGCACGCTCACCCGGGGGTTGCGCCTGCCGGATAGTGTCTTCTCCCCCTATGGACGACGCCGACGAGGAGCTGACCGACGAACTCCTCGCCGAGCGAGCGCACCTCTCCCACGCCGAGGCCTGTCTCGTGGCCATGCGCGAACGAGCCGAGGCAACACTGCGCCAGGCCCAGCACGACGCCCACCTCGATACGGCGTTCGATGCCAAGGCGATCCACGCGGTGCTGCAGGAACGGCTGGTGTCGCTGCGGCGCGGCGTCGGCGCGCTGGCGTTCGGGCGTATCGACGACGAGGACGGAGCCTGCTACTACGTGGGCCGGCGCCACGTGGAGGATCTCGAGCGGAACCCGGTGGTCGTCGACTGGCGCGCCGCCGTCAGCGCACCGTTCTACCGGGCCACCTGGGCCGATCCGCTGGGCCTCATCCTGCGCCGGCGCTTCGCGTCCGATGGTGAGGTTCTCGCCGGGTTCTTCGACGAGCACTTCGACGACCCCGACGCCCACGCCGAGGGTGGCGGGGTCCCCGATCCGCTGCTCGCCGAGCTTGACCGGGCGCGCTCGGGTGCAATGCGCGACATCGTCGCCACCATCCAGGCTGAGCAGGACGAAATCATCCGCGCTCCCCTCAACGATCTGATCATCGTCCAGGGCGGACCGGGCACGGGCAAGACGGCGGTCGGCCTGCACCGCGCGGCGTTCCTGCTCTACGAGCACCGCGAGCTGTTCCGCCGAGCCCCACTGCTGGTCGTCGGCCCGAACCCGCTGTTCCTCGCGTACATCTCTGAGGTCCTGCCGTCGCTCGGTGAGAGCAGCGTGGTGCAGACCACAGTGGAGTTGCTGCTCCGCCGCTACCGGGTCGGGCACGTCGACCCTCCCGAGGTCGCCGCACTCAAAGGCGACGGCCGGATGGCTCTGGTGATCGCTGCGGCCGTGGCGGCCCGGATCGGGCGCGACGTGCTTCCGCTCGAGGCGCCCACGATCTTCGGCATCGCCCGCCTGTCGGCCGACGATGTGCGGGCCCAGCTCGACGACGTCAGGGGGCGCCGCCTGCCGACCAACGTCGGCCGCGACGTCCTTCGTGATCAGCTCGTTGCGGCCGCGTGGAAATCGTTCAGCGCGCGTACGGATGCCGATCCGGCTCGCAACGTCGGCTTCGTCGACGACCTTCGCACCGGCAAGCCATTCAAGTCCTGGTTCGACCGGCTGTGGCCGAACCTCAGCGCGCATACCGTCGTCCGGTCATTGCTGACCGGTCGCTCGGCACTCGCGCACGCGGCGTCCGGTGTGCTGTCGCCGGGCGAACAGACCCTGTTGCGGCGGAGCATTCCGACCGCCGTTGCCGATCAGCGGTGGAGCCGTCCGGAGTTGGCTTTGCTCGACGAGGCCGAAGCGTTGACCTCAGGTGTGAGCCGTGCCTTCACCCACATCGTCGTCGACGAGGCACAGGACCTCTCGGCCATGGAGTTCCGGGTCATCGCCCGTCGCTCCCCCGCACGGTCGCTCACGATTCTCGGCGACCTCGCTCAGTCGACGGCCGTCGGCGGTCAGCAACGTTGGGACGACGCGCTCAGCGAGCTTCGTCTCGCCGACGGACGTCCACCGCACGGACGCGTCGCCGAACTCACCATGGGTTACCGCGTTCCGGCACCAATCCTCGACGTCGCCAATCGCCTGTTGCCGGTCGCAGCACCCAACGTGCGCCCGGCGAAGTCCGTGCGCGAGCAGGGCCGGGTACCGGTGATCGTCACGGCGCCGACCGTCGATGCCGCGGTTCAGCGGTGCGCGTCGCTCGCCAGACAGTCCACTCGCGCGTCACTTGCCGTGTTGGCCGCCGATGCTCTCCTCGATGATCTGGCGGCGGCGCTCAATGCCCATGGCGTGGCCTTCACCGACGGACGGATCCCCGGAGCCGTGCTGGCCGGCGGCGTGTCGCTCCTCAGCGCGCGGGCATCGAAGGGACTCGAATTCGACGAAGTGATCGTGGTCGAACCTTCTCTCATCATCGACGAAGATCGTGGCGCACGCGTGCTCTACGTGGCGTTGACCCGAGCGGTTCAGGAGCTCGCGATCATCACGTCCGCGTCTGTTCCTCTGCTCAACATCGACCTGTCGTCGTCGACGCGCGATTCGGCGGAGCGGTTCAGCGTTGCCATGGACGAACGATGACTCCGGCCGCCGAGAGCACGGCTTTCGCTTCACCGATGGTGTGCTCACCGAAGTGGAAGATCGATGCCGCAAGCACCGCGTCGGCACCGGCGATCAGCGCGCCGTCGACAAGGTGATCGAGCGAGCCGACGCCCCCACTGGCGATCACCGGGATGTCGACGGCGTCGACGATGGCCCGGGTCAGCGGAAGATCAAATCCATCGCGTGTGCCGTCGCGGTCCATCGAGGTGAGCAGGATCTCGCCAGCACCCCGGCGGGCAACTTCGTCAGCCCACGCAAGGGCATCGATACCCGTCGGGGTACGTCCTCCGTGGACGAACACCTCCCATCCCGGACGGCCATCGGACCATGCGCGGGCGTCGATAGCGACAACCGCGCACTGTGTACCGAATTCGGTGGCGATCTCGTCGATCAACTGCGGCCGGGCGACGGCGGCAGAATTCGACGACACCTTGTCGGCGCCGGAGCGCAGCAGTCGACGCGCATCATCAACGGTGCGGACGCCCCCGCCGACGGTCAACGGGATGAACACCGTCTCCGCGGTCCGGGCGACCACGTCGTACACGGTCTCACGATTGTCCGACGACGCAGTGATGTCGAGGAACACGAGCTCATCGGCTCCCTCGGCGTCGTAGCGGGCGGCCAGCTCGACCGGATCACCGGCATCACGCAGGCCGACGAAGTTCACGCCCTTGACAACTCGGCCGCGTTCGACGTCGAGGCAGGGGATGACACGGACGCTTCGCACCCCTCCACCGTACGCGCCGGCTCCCTATGTCGCAGGCCGTTCGGCGGCTACGACCTTCACGGGTTGGGGCCAAGCTGGTGAACGTGCGCCGTTCCGTGAGTCATGCCGCTGCGATGACGGCGGCGGCCGTCCTGATGGCGGGCTGGGCGATGACGAGCGCCTCCCCTACGTTGGGCGCATCATCGAAGTCGTCGACGACCACGGCACCCCCCTTCACCGGCAAGTCCGGCGCGAAGCAGGTGAGTGCCGCGGTCACGGCGAGTGCCACACCGGTGGCGACGACCCTCGGCGCCCGGCTCGGCAAGCCAAGCTGCCCACCGGTCGAGAAGCCCAAGGTCGGCCTGACCCTGCAGTGCCTCGTGGCGTTTGACAAGAGCATCGTCGGATGGCTCGTCACGCTCACGCCCACCGGCGCCCTCGACGCCCGGCCGACTTTCCCCATCGTAAGCAGACGACGCCTCGAGTCGCTTGCGGGATCGGGCGCCACGTGCGACATGGCGGCATTCGTCGGGCTCCCCGTCGGCGCAACCGTCTCGTGCCGGGCCGGCAAGGCGACCATCGAGTTCCGCATGACCGCAACAGGCACGCTGCAGCGGGTCTGATCACCCGACGTCACGGTTCCTCCTCCCGACGAGAGTTCACGACTCCTACCGACGAGAGTTCACGAACTCCTACCGACAAGAGTCCACGACGACCGTGACCGACGAACCGTGACAGACGAACCGTGACAGACGAACTGTGACCGAAGTTCCGATGACCGCCGTGGTGGAACAATCGAACTGTCACTCGACGGTGAACTCGTGAACCATGCCGAGCATGGCGTGGGGTGGGGCGTCCTCGGCTGCGTTGTCCATGGCCTCTGATGACGTGGAGCCCTTCGGAATGAAGCAGACGAAGGCGTAGGTCCCGGGCTGTAGGTCAGCGATCAGATAGTCCGATCGTGATGGTTCGACCGTTCCCTGCAGGCCACCCGCCTGGCTGACGAGTTTCTGTCCCTCGTCCTGCGGCAGCTTCAGGATGTCTGCGAATGACTGCGTGACGCCGTCGTTGCGACGCAGGATGGTCAGCTCGTGGATCTCCTTGCCGGCGTTCTTGACTTCGATGTTGACGACCCCGGCGGGCAACGTCGCCGGGGCATTGGCGAATGAGTAGTCCTGGAGTTCGACGTTCACGGTGTTCCACTTGCACGTTGCGAGGTCGAAGGTGTGGGCCGTGGCGCCGGCGGCCTCGAGCGCCGGGTCGCTGAACACCGACGGGTCGCCAGTTTCGGCCAGCTTCTGGAGCTGGGTCCGGAACGTCGAGACCGCAGCGTCGAGCTCCGGTGGCGCGGCCTTGGCGACGTCCTCCAATAGGGGGAGCATGGTGCCGGTGGCATAGGCCTTCATCCCGGTAGCCATCTGTTCGCGTGTTGCCGTGGCGAAGTCGATGTCGGGGCCGGGTGCGACCTCGATGGCCAGTGACGCCTTGCAATAGCCGACGGGGTCGAAGGTCGGCGACGCCGCGTTGGTATCGGCCGCGGGGGCCCCAACCGGCTCGGTCAGGGACGCGACAGCGGCCTCAGTGGCGGCGGGAGTGGTCGTGCTGTCGCTATCGCTGCTGCAGGCGCCAAGCCCGGACAGTGCGGCGAGCACGGTGAGCGAGATGACGACGGAACGGACTCGGGACACGGAGGAAGTCCGGGCTCGCATGTCAGGCTCCCTGGGCGATCGGACGGACGGAGACGACATCGGCAGATGCCTCGGAAGGCCCTCGGGATCCGAGCACGGCGACGACTGCGACCCAGACCGGGAAGAGCATGAAGGGTGCGAACCCCGCCTTGCCGAGCGGTGCCATCACGCCGAGGACGACTGAGACGACGGCCAACCACTTCGGGAGAAGTCCGCCCGAGAGCGAGCTGACGCCGGTGGCAATGAGCACGCAGGCGAGGGCGAGCATCGAGGGGAAGAAGGTGTTCCCGTCTGCGATGTTCAGTGACTGGGCGATGATTGGCTGGCCGGAGTCGATACCGTCCTGCACGGCATGGGCAGATGCCACGAACAGGCTCAGCGTGAGGGCCTGGAGCACGGTGCCGGCGAACGCCGCGTCCGCCAGCCAAGTGTTTGTGCGGGACCGCTCGCGGAGGGCGCCACGGAGCCATGCTCCAAAGAACACGAGCGCGATTGCGGCGATCGTCGCTGCCGTGCCGGTGACGAGCTGCGCGGTGTCGCTCTGGCTGTGTTTGGCGATCACCTCGGCTCCGGGCGTAGTCGGTTCGGCACTGCTGCCGCCGGCGAGGAAGCTGCCGATGAACAGGACCGAGAAGGCGACCCCGATCAAGGGAACGAGGCGGGCAGTTGCTGGCCCCCGGGGTGAGGCGGCGATGCTGGCGGACATACGGTGCTCCTTTTGGGATCCGGTTCGGTGGAACCGTCGGTTGCGTTGGCGTTGTCCACGGTGACGGGCGAGCGGCACGGGGTCATCGGTGCCCACCTGGGAATCGTCCTCCGTGTTGCCACGGAGGCGGACGGCGTCCGGAGGCGCGACGATGAAGTGATGCGCCCCGTCACTCGATCGTTCGTCGGGCGTCGCCGCGGTCCGACGCTGATCGTTGTCGCGGTAATCCTCGCAAGCGCACTTGCGATCGGAGTCGGCGTGGCCGACGATGCTCGGCTGCGTTCGGTCGGTCGCGCCGACTTGACGGCCTCGGGGACCGTGATCGCAGCCTTCGTCCTGATGATCGCCGCGTCGTGTCTCGTGGGCGGCGCTGTCGCGATACGCCGCCCCGAGCACCCGGTGGGGTGGCTGCTGCTCGGGCTGGGCTTCGCGGTCGCAGTGGTTGTTCCGATCGACGTCTACTCCCTCGAGGGGGTGATCGTCCGGCCAGGGTCGCTCCCGGGAGCGGACGCGGTCGTCGTCGTGGGTTCGTTGACGTGGGTGTCCTGGTTGGGGATCGTCGCCGCGGTCCTGCACCTGACGCCCACCGGCCGCCCGGTGAGCGGGCGCTTCGGGATCATGCTCCGGGTGACCGTGATCGCAGCGTTCGTCACAGTTGTGGCAGCGCTGTTCTCTGACCGGCAGCTCGATCACCCGTTCGAGGCGGTCCGCAATCCGATGGCGGCAGGGCCGCTCGGCGGTCCGCTCAAGACAGTCAGCGCCCTCGCGGCGTCAGTCCTCGGTCTTGGTGTTCTCGTGGCGGTCTGGTCGCTGCTCCTCCGCTTCCGACGGGCCCGGGGGGTCGAACGCCTTCAGCTGCTCTGGTTTGCCATCTTCGCTGTGCCGATGCCTGTGCTCCTCGCGGGCGCGTTCGTGACGGCCCGGACCGGAAGCGACATTGGACCGTTGTTGTTCACCGCACCGCTGATCGCACTGCTCCCGCTCGGGGCAGGACTCGGCATCTCGCGCTACCGGCTTTTCGACGTCGAGCGGCTCCTCAGCCGGGTGCTCGCCCACACGCTGCTGTCGGGCGTTTTGGTCGGAGTGTTCCTCGTCATCACCGTGACGATCGGTGCAGTGTTCGGGAGGAACCGGGCGGACTCGCCGGTCTCGGTGGCGATCGCAACAGTGGCAGCCGTCGCAGTGTTCACACCGGCTCGACGGTTCCTGCAGGACCGTCTGGATCGTCGCTTCGATCGACGGCGCTACGACGCGCTCGCCGTGCTGCAGCGCCATCTCGATGCCTCGACACCGATCACCGATCTGACCGGGGTGCTGCGCGAGGCGCTGGGCGACGAGGCGCTCGACGTGCTGTTCCCCGTCGAGGACGGGAACCCCCCACAACGGCGTTGGATTGATGCCGATGGTGTCGCCAACGACGCACCGCCCAACGGTGACGAAGTCCGCCGGGGCACACGGGTCATCGCGCGTGTCGTCTACGACACCGAGCGGATCGACCGGCGACTGGCCGACACCGTGTTCGCCGCAGCCGCGACCGAGCTCGACAACGCCGCCCTACGCGCCGAGCTGGCAGTGCGACTCGTGGAGGTCCGCCAATCGCGATCGAGGCTCGTCGGCGCACAACACGACGAGCGCCGCCGCATCGAGC
>JANOHI010000499.1:0-3465 GCA_031406385.1 Acidimicrobiia bacterium | reverse complement strand
GAACACCATCTACCTCAAGGACTACACCCCGCCGGCCTTCCTGATTTCCACCGTGGATCTGGATGTCGACCTGCGCAACGACCATGCGCTGGTGAAAGCCCGGCTGGCCGTCAAGCGCAATCCCGCCGCGGCCGACCGCGGCGCTCCCCTCGAACTCGATGGAGACGAAATCGAACTCGTGTCGGTTTCCATCGACGGCAGGCTGCTTGCCGGGGATGCCTATGCGCTGGATTCGATGCACCTCACGATTCCCGGGGTGCCGGACAGGTTCACACTGGAGACGGCCGCCCGCCTGCGCCCGAAGGAAAACACCAAGCTGATGGGGCTCTACGCCTCGAAAGACGGCTACTTCACGCAGTGCGAGGCGGAAGGCTTTCGCCGCATCACGTTCTTCATCGACCGGCCCGACGTGATGGCGCGCTATACCAACACCATGCGCGCCGACAAGGCGGCCTTCCCGCTTCGGCGCCGCACTCATCCGCCGCCGTGCGTTCGGCGCCGAGGAGGTCGGACCGCTCGACGAGCGGTTGTTCCTGTACTACGAGGATGTCGCCTGGTGCTGGTCGGCGCAGCTGCTCGGCTACCGCGTCGTGACCGAACCTCGGGCGGTTGTCCTCCACGTGATGTCGGCCGGCGTGGTGCGCGAGCGCCCCTACGACTTCAAGTTCGAGCACACCGAGCGCAATCTCTTGCTGTGCGCGCTTATGTTCCTCGAGCTTCCGCGGGCGGCGCGCGTTGCTGCTCGACGTGCCGTCGGAATCGTCCGTGGTTCCCTCCTCGGTCGTCACTATCCGGCCGCCGGTCTGCGCGCCCTTCGTGGGGTCATCGTTCTGCTTCCGCATGTGTATCGAACGCGTCGTCGGGTCACGAGGCGACGCCGCCGAAGTGATGTCGAAATCATCAGGTATCGCTCGGACGAGCCGATCTTCTTCGATTCGGTCCGCTACGCCGTCGATGATCCGGTGGCAGCGGAGCGGTTCGCTCGGGCACGACTGAGCAGTGGAGCGAGATCGTGACGACGGGTTCAGCGTCTTGTCCGAAGAAGATGATCTACGGACCGTGCGGCGATGTCGGCAGTGATGGCTCGTGCGAAGTTCCCGTTGAGGTTGGCGGACCGCCCCGGTGCGTGTTCCTCGAAGGCGCAACGCGCCTGGATCCTTCTCTTCGGACCGGATCGCCCAGCGATCCGGCTCGGACCACGCTCCCTCGACCCTTCATCATGAGCGAGCTCCCCGAGGATGCGAATTCGTCGGCCCACATCCGGCGGGTCGCCCGCCGATTGGCAGGCTCCGTTGATGCCGTTCTGTTCGGTGATGCGAACTGGATGCGGGTACGGCTCCCCCCGTCGTATCGCGCCCGCCTCGTGCAGGACGAGGGACTGGGCGCATGGCCCGGGCTCAACGCTCGTGACAGGAATCGAGTAGCGCTCGAAGGTGAGCTGGCTGCCCTGGCCGACATGGGAGTTGTCGGCGTCCACTGCGTGACCGGCAACCATACGCACTCCGGGAATCGGCCCGATGCGATGCCGGTGTTCGACCTCGACTCGACCCGAATGACTGCGCTTGCCGCATCCCTCGGTCTTCGGGTGTCAGTTGCCGCATCCCCACACACGCCACCGGTGCACCTCCGGCCGATGCGAACTGCCGACAAGGCCGCCGCCGGGGCCTCTCTGTGCATGCTCGACCAGCCGTCATCGCCGGGCGAAGTCGCCGCCTTCATCGATCACACCCGATTGTTGGGTGCGGCATCAATGGAGTTCGTCGCGGTGGTCTCGGTGGTGCTCTCGCGCAGCGACTTCGATCGGTGGATGCAGTATCCGAATGCGCGGGTACCGATCGGCTGGGCCGAGGCGATGAGGTCGGCGCGCGATGTTGAAGGCGTCGGACGAGAGCTTGCGCTCGCGCTGTCTCATGAGCTGCTCGCAGTGCCGGGAGTTACGGGTGTGCTCCTTGCGTCCACGGCCGAGCCCTCGAAATGCGATCAGGTGGCGGAGACCTTCGCATCGTTGGCCCGCGACCTCCGGGTGGCGACGGACCCATGAGCTACGAGCGAGCCTGCCGGACGCGGTGGCGCCATTCGCCAGGCAGGATCAACACACCCTCCGCCTCGACGAAGGCCCCCGGAGCGGTCTCGAAGCGCACCGCGTTCTGCCACCAGTCGTGGGTTTCGGAATACGTGAGGTTCTGCACTGCCGCGCTCAGATCGAAGGTGCCGGTGAAGACCGGCCAGTTCGGAACGATGAAGTCGTAGGAGCCCGAGCCGGCGAGCTCGTCAGGAACCATGCCGTGCTCGCGATAGTTCACGCCAGTCACGTGCACGCCGTCGCTGCGGTAGATGGCGAACCCGAACACCGGCCGCGAAACCGGAGATCCGGGAACGGTGTAGCGGATCCGTATGGTCACCTTGTCGCCCTGGCGCACAGTGAGAACTGGTGTGTCGTCGTCGCCCACGAGCAGTTCGATGGCGTCGATCCGGACGGCGCCGTTTCCCCACCGGACTTCGGCACCGGGTCCGCGACGGAACCGTTCGACGTGGACGTCGCCGAGGTAGTTGTCGATGACCTCTTTGGCAGGACCGACCATCTCGAGCTTGCCCTGGTTCATCCACGCCAAGCGATCGCACAATGCCCGAACCTGTCCCATGGCATGGCTCACGAGCACGATCGTCTTGCCGTTGTTCTGGAGCTCGGAAAACTTCTCGGCGCACCGTCGCTGGAACGCTTCGTCGCCGACCGCCAACACTTCATCGACCAAAAGGATGTCCGGGTCGACGTTGATGGCTATGGAGAACCCTAAGCGGACGTACATTCCCGAGGAGTAGTTCTTCACCGGCTGATCGATGAACTTGCTGAGGCCGGCGAAGTCGACGATGTCGTCGAACTTGGCATCGAGCTCGCGCTTCGCGAGTCCGAGGATCGAACCATTGAGGTACACGTTCTCTCGGCCCGAGAGCTCCGGATGGAACCCGGCACCGAGCTCGAGGAGTGCGCTGATCTTCCCGCGTGTGGTGATGGACCCGTGGTCGGGTCGGAGGATCCGCGCGATGCATTTCAGCATCGTTGACTTGCCTGACCCGTTCTCGCCGATGATCCCGAAGGTCTCACCGGGACGGATCTCGAAGCTCACATCGTCGATCGCCCAGAACTCCTCATACTTGGCGA
The DNA here is from genome assembly GCA_031406385.1 of Acidimicrobiia bacterium. Taxonomy (GTDB): domain Bacteria; phylum Actinomycetota; class Acidimicrobiia; order Acidimicrobiales; family JANYDT01; genus JANLQX01. Next base: position 305 of record JANOHI010000499.1, on the reverse strand, counting down.
CGCGTCGACGCATCAACGCCGCCTTCAGCGAGTTGTTGCGCTCGTGATAGAGCCGGAACTTCTTGCGAACGTGGTCGACGACGATCACCGGCTCGTTCGTTCGATTGATGCCACGGCCCGTCGGAATTCGTTTGGTGATCGAGCCCGGCGGCGGGGACGAGGTTTCGTTCATCAGAGCTCCTCGGCGAACCGGGGCTCGAGACGCGAGAAGACCGCCCAACCGAGCAGCAGGGAAGCGACCGAGACCACCACACATCCAATCCACGTAGATGCCGGCGGGAAGCGCTGGCTGTAGAGCAGGTCCC
>JANOHI010000144.1:0-4070 GCA_031406385.1 Acidimicrobiia bacterium | reverse complement strand
CCGGTCGATGGCTTCGACCTCGTGCCTGTAGCGGAGCCGACCCCGGAACCCACCGCTCGTACCTAGGAACTGCTCGACGGCCCGCCCCGAAGCAGCCGACCTGAATGATCTCGATTTTCGTGTGAACGGTTCTTCGGCGATCTCCTTGTCGCCGCTCACTCTGTGGGGTCAGGAATGCGGCGACGTGGCTCGCCGGTCTGCGCGTTGACGCGGCGAAGTGCACCGGGTATGGTGCGACCGATAGCGCTCAATTCTGGTCGCCGTGTACCGAGGTTCACGAAAGGCAAGCACCATGGGGAAGGCCGCCGACGTCGTCAAGGCGTCAACCGAGTACTACAACAGCCGTGACTTCGATCGCTGGCTCGCCTGCTTTGCTGCGGACGGCACCTTGGTCGATCTAGCCCAAGGTGTGACCGCCACCGGCCGCAACGAGATCATGGCGTACGGTCAGAGCTGGATCGACGCAATGAGCGATGCCGCGTACGCGGATGTGCGAATCACCGAGGCTGGTGACAACGTCACGATGCAGTTCAACGGCGAGGGCGTCAATGACGGGCCGTTCGGCACGTTCCCGGCCACTGGAAAGCGCGTGTCTTTCCCATTCGTCAACGTGATCACGGTCAACGCCAAAGGCGAGATCAGCAGAGTTGAGCAGCTCTACGATCGCCTCGACGTGCTTACGCAGCTCGGCCACATGTCGCCCGGCTGAAGCCCTACCGTCTTCTCAGCTCGACAATCCGTCGTCTTCGGCCGTTGACCGATTCGCGTCGGCGCGGCATCGACGTGTCGATGTAGGTGATCACTGTCGCCGCTGCGCGAAGAGCGCCCCCGATCGGGTCGCCCGGCGCGAGCCTCACTCGAGGGGCCTCACCGGTTCTCCTCTGAGCGCCGAGCCACCGCCGACCTGATGGTGGTGCGAGAGTGGTGCCGTGACGTTGGTTGACATTGAGCGGTTGTCCAACGCGGATGTTCCGGCCGGGGGCAGGGTCGGGTTCGCTTGGCTTGCTGCGGCGACCGGGGCCCTCTATCTGGGCGTCGGGATCACCATCCCGACGGTTCCACGCTTCGCCGAACGTTCCTTCGGTGCTTCGGGTGCAGACCTTGGTCTGCTTGCCGTTGCGTACACCTTTGGGGCGCTGTCCAGCCGACCGTTGGTCGCGTGGATGGCCCAGCGGATTCGCCAGTCGATGACCGCGGTGCTTGGTCTCGCCGTGGCGGCCAGCGCGTTCGTGCTTCATGTCGGGGCGCGATCGCTCGTGCTACTGGCGATTGTCCGGGGTGTGTTCGCCATTGGTGAAACGCTGGCGTTTCTTGGCATCACCAACTTGGTCACCACCCACGCCGTCGAGGGACGCCAGACAGAATCCGCATCGCACAACTCCGCGGCGCTCTTCGCCGGGATCGGTATCGGGCCTCTCATCGGCGATCGGCTCAGTCGGTCGGGTTCTTTCACCCCCGCCTTTCTTCTCGCCGGTGCGTGCGCCGTTGTTGGCATTGGTTGCCTCGAGGTGGCGCGCCGCCATGTCGCCGACCCTGGGCTGGTTGATCGACACGCGTCGGATCAGACCGTGTCGCGCGTGCGTCGATTGGGACTGCACCGAGGCGGATTGCGACCTGGAGTGGTACTGGCGTGCGTGGTCATCGCGCAGGGCACCTGGTCGCTCTTCCTCACGCCCTATGCCGACTCCGTCGCCGTCGGCGAAGTCGGCGCGTTGTTCTTTGTTTCCAGCATCGTCATTCTCACCTTGCGCGTCGTTGCTGCCAGGGTTCCTGCTCGGGTGGGGCTCCGTCGTTCGGCGGCGTTCTCGGTTGTCGGCGTCGCCGCTGGGCTCGTTTCCCTTGGCGTGGTAGAGGGTCGCGTTGGGCTTTGGTTGTCGGTGGCTCTTGTTTCGCTCGGCATGGCGCAGATGTTCCCGACATTGATCGGCATCACCTTGGGCCGGGTCAGCGTGGCGGATCGGCCTTTGGCGCTTTCGACGTTCGTGATGTTCTTCGAAGTCGGCAGCGCGCTCGGTGGGGCGAGCGGTTGGCTCGTCGACCGGCGCGGCTATCCGTTCGCGTTCATTGCGGCCGGGTGTTTCGGCCTTGGCGGCCTCGCGTTCCTTGGCGAAGGCCGTCCAGTCGCCGCCGTCACGTCCACACGCCTGCCGTAGGGCGTGTGCAGCGCTGTAGTCTTGCAGTACGGAAAGTTATTCTCAGAATGTGAGACAAGCTGATGTGGGTCCTTGTAACGCTTGCTGCGGTCGTGCTCCAGGCGACCCGCACGTCGATGCAGCAGAAGCTCCGGGCCCACCTGTCGATCACCGCAGCGGGATTCGTCCGTTACTTCTACGGCGCGCCGATTGCGCTTGGTGCGGTGGCCGTGGCCGTGGTGGCGTTCGGTCAGTCGCTGCCAGTGCCGTCCGCCGGCTTCTGGCTGACCGTGACGGCCGCCGGTGTCGCTCAGATCGTCGGCACCGTCGCTCTCATCGCCGCTTTCGACCGCCGCGGCTTCGCCGTTGGGACGGTGTATGCAAAGACCGAGGTCCTCCAGGTCGCAGTGTTCTCCGCTGTGGTCTTGCATGAGCCGTTGCGGGTGTGGGGATGGGTTGGCGCGGCTGTGTGTGTCGTTGGGGTCGGATGGCTCGCGTTGGTTCGCCGCCCCGAACCTGAGACAATTGCACCGACACTTTTTCGGCTCGACGCCGCGCTCGGGCTCGGTCTGCTCGCCGGTGCTGGCTTTGCACTCGCATCAGTGTGGATCCGGGCGTCGTCGAAATCGCTCGGTGATCATCCGGCGGTGTTCCGCGCCCTTGTCACCCTCGCGGCGATGAACACGGTCCAAGTGCTCATCAATGGCGCTCAGATGCTCGCCACCAATGCCGACGATGTCCGCGCCGTCGCCCGAACGTGGCGAAGCTCGGCCGTGGTCGGGGTGCTGTCCGTCTTCGGCTCCGCCGGATGGGCCATCGCCGTCACCCTGGAGAACGCCGCCAAAGTCCGAGCGCTCGGCCAGGTCGAGTTGCTGCTCACCTTCGCCATCTCCCATCGGTTCCTCGGTGAACGGCACCGTCGCAGCGAGTTTGCGGCCAGCGCTCTCACCGTCGCCGGCGTCGCCGCAGTCCTCGCCCTCGGTTGACAGTCTCGCAATCGGTCCAAGCGGTGCGTGCGCTTCAGCTGGCTGACTCGCTCGGAGGGTGGGTTCGGCGCGACGATGCAGGAGTGAACGTTGACGAAGCCGGCCGCATCTTCATCACGCCGAGCGCCTATGCCGACGACAAGCGGTGGCATGAGGCCGCGGCGCTCCTGCGACGAGAGTCGCCGGTGCATCTCATCGCCGAGAACGACTTCTGCTACCCGTTCTACGCCATTACCAAGCACGCCGACGTGCTCGAGATCGAGACCCGCAACGACGTCTTTCTCAACGCCCCGCGACCGGTGCTCGGCGAGAAGGCCGCCGACGATCGACGGCGCGAGCAGGGCGACATGTTGCGCACGCTCATCCACATGGACGAGCCCGATCACAAGGCGTACCGGGCGATCACGGCGCAGTGGTTCCAACCGTCAAGTCTGCGCAAGCTCGAGGGGCGCATGGCCGAGCTGTCGAAGCGCTACGTCGACCGCATGGTTGAGCTTGGTGGGTCGTGTGACTTCATGCGAGACGTTGCGGTGCACTATCCGCTCTATGTGATCCTTTCCATTCTCGGGCTTCCCGAGAGCGATCATCCCCGCATGCTCACCCTCACGCAAGAGCTCTTCGGCGCGGCCGACGAAGACATGCAGCGTGGCGCAGCGATGGAGGACATCATGGCGGTGGTTGCCGACTACTTCCGCTACTTCGGCGAGCTCACCGCGGCTCGTCGTGCGAATCCGACCGACGACCTTGCTTCCGTGATTGCGAACGCCGCTATGGACGGGCACCCCCTCGAAGACATGGAGACGATCAGCTACTACGTGATCATCGCGACCGCCGGCCACGACACCACTAGCGCAACCATCGGCGGCGGACTGCATGCGCTCATCGAGCAGCCCGATCAGCTTGATCGTCTGCGCGCTAATCTTTCCCTACTACCCAACGCCGTCGACGAGAT
>JANOHI010000143.1:0-2721 GCA_031406385.1 Acidimicrobiia bacterium | reverse complement strand
CGGGCTGTGAGCCGGCGTCGAGTCTCCCCGCCGAGGACCAGTCGGCAGGGTTATTGGCGACCGCGACCAGCGCTTGGGTGGCGCCAACGAGCTGGGCGACCGGTCCACCGAAAGCCATCAGTGTCTCGCTCATGGAAGGGGCGAGGACGAGATTGGCACCGGCCTCACTGAGAGCGTGTACGGCGTGGGGGTTGAGCAGGTCGCGGCACACGGCGATCACGAGATGCCACCCGTCGATCGTGACGTAGACCCGCAGTTCGGGCCAGCCGGGTGGGGTGATGTCCTCAATAACGGGGCGATCAGCTGGAGAGTGCTTGTCGTGAATGAGCGACGTTGGGTGGCCCCGCACCCAAGCGAGCGCCCGATTGGCTCGCCGTGCCGGTTCGTCGGGATCGGCGTGATGGAAACTCCCAGCCACAAGAAGCCGAAGCGGGCCGGGTCGGCGCACCCAGGTCTCCAGCTGCGTGGCGAGGGCCTCGCTGACGCAAAGTTCGGGGAGTACAACAATGCTGGCGCCTGCGCCGACCGCGATACCGAGCAGATGATCGATCCGCCGAGCTTGGTCGGCCAGATCCACAGGCTCCACCGGGAAGGTGGCTGCGTGCCGGTCAGACGAAAGGCCGAACTCCGCGAGGTCGTGATTCGGGTGCCCGGTTGCAATCACGGTGTCGCTGGTGATGACGCCGCCAAGGGTGTCGAAGATGCTGTAGTCGAACACCACCCGGAACTGCGTTGTCCACCCGCCAGCAAGGCGAATACGGCGCGTCTCGTCGAGCCGGTTGGCCAGCCTCCACGGTGGGGCCGTCGGTGCAAGGTTTGTGACGCGGCGCAGGTCCGGGTTGTCAAGGGGCGTTGGGTCGCCAACAGCCGGCTGGTACGGGCTGCGGTGGCGGAACCAGTCGGCGAAGGCGTGCCCATAACAGGTGTCGAGCACTTCGGCTAGGGCATGGGCCACGACAACGGGTGGGATCTCATCGTGCGCAGTGAACGCCGCCGCGAGCGCCTGTCGGGCCACTGGGCCGACAGTCGACGAGGTACCAGGTGCGGGCAACGCGCTACGCACTCCTTCGACGAGGGTGGCAACCCGGGCGCGGCAGCGCGGATCGGCGTGGTGTTCCCACAGGACCGCGTGCTCGTCCCGGCAGAGTCGCAACAGTTGGGTGAGGCTGACGACAGGGTCCTCCTCGCCGCCGACAGCGCCTCGCAGAGTCGCGACCCGATCACCGGGCGCAGTGAGCGGCGCCACGCACGCACAGCCGGGACTTCGCGGCCGGCCCAGACGATGGTTGTCGGCCGAGTTCACGTCCCCGTCCACGGAGTCTGCAGTTCCTAGAGGTCGGCGTCGTTCACTGGTGAGGGCAGCCGGAGGCGCTTGAGCATGAGGGCGTTCACCGCGACGAGAAAGCTTGAGCCAGACATGGAGAGCGCAGCGATTTCGGGTCGAAGGACAAGCCCGAACGCCGGTTCGAACACCCCTGCAGCGATGGGAAGCGCGATCACGTTGTAGCCGATCGCCCACCCCAGGTTCTGACGCATCTTGCGGACTGTGCCTCGGCCGATCTGCAACGCAACGGCGACGTCGAGCGGGTCGCTGCGCATCAGCACGATGTCGGCCGTCTCGATTGCTACGTCCGTACCGGCACCGATCGCGATGCCGATGTCGGCCTGCGCCAGTGCCGGGGCGTCGTTGACACCGTCACCGACCATCGCCACCTTTTTTCCCTGGGCCTGGAGCTGGGCAATTTTGGCTGACTTGTCACCCGGAAGCACGTCGGCAATGACGGTTGTGACCCCGAGCAGCGATCCGATTCGTTTCGCCGTTGCTTCGTTGTCGCCGGTGAGCATGACGACGTCTATTCCGAGCCGTCGAAGCTCTGCCACGGCCTTCGCCGCCGTGGGCCGCGGGGCGTCGGCCATGCCAATCAGACCGACGGTACGACCACCGATGGCAACAAGGATCGCGGTACGCCCGCCCTCAGCGAGTTCCTGACGACGAGCACCGAGCGGACCGAGGTCGATGCTTTCGCGTTCCATGAGTCGTCGGTTTCCGACGACGACACGCTCTCCATCAACTTCGGCGATGGCGCCGTGCCCGGGCACACTCTCGAATTTGTCGGCGCGTAGTTTCACCGCGCCCCGCCGTTCCGCTTCGGTGACGACGGCTTGGGCAAGGGGATGTTCGGATTCCCGTTCCACCGCGGCGACAAGGGCGAGCAGCCGTGATTCGTCAATGCCGTCGGCGATGACATCGGTGACTTCAGGCTCGCCTTTGGTGAGGGTGCCGGTCTTGTCCATGACGACAATGTCGACATGGGCTGCGGTCTCCAGCGCCACGGCGTTCTTGAACAGCACGCCACGGTTGGCGCCGAGTCCGGTGCCAACCATGATGGCCGTTGGGGTCGCCAGACCGAGGGCGTCGGGGCAGGTGATAACGACGACGGTGATAGCAAACAGGATCGCCTCGCTCGCCGGTCGACCAGCCAGGACGCTCCACACCAAGAAGGTGCCCGTGCCACCGAGGAGGGCGACAAACACCAACCAAAACGCCGCGCGGTCGGCGAGTCGCTGGCCGGGGGCCTTGGAGTTCTGGGCCGTCGCGACCAGCGCGGCGATCTGGGCGAGTACGGTATCGTTTCCCACCTTGGTCGCTCGCATCGTGACCGCAGCGCTCACGTTGATCGAGCCGCCAACCACGCCCTCCCCGGTGCGCTTCTTCACTGG
>JANOHI010000482.1:0-14482 GCA_031406385.1 Acidimicrobiia bacterium | reverse complement strand
AAGAACCGTTCGGCGCCGTTCGTGCCCCGGTGGTGATCGATCGCGTACTCGCGACCCTGCTCGCGTTCGCGGAACATGATGAACCCGGCGTCGAGGTCGTCGGCTTGCGCGACGCGCGTCTCCGTGGTGACCTGGCTGCCGATCACCAGGAAGATGTACTCATCGGTCGCCGACATGCTCACTCCGCAGTAGAAACGATCGTCGGGCTCTTCGAAGACGAGCTCGTCATCGGCCGACGACCCCATGCGGTGACGCCACACCTGATAGGGCCGCATCGCGTCGTCGAGGACGAGATAGAGCACCGACGACGCGTCGGCCGACCAGGCAACGCCCGCCGACGTCTCGGCAATGATGTCGGGAAGATCGACACCCGTGGTCAGGTCACGAAAGCGCAACTCGTAGACCTCATCGCCCGCGGTGTCGACGGCAAACGCCAAAAGCCGATGGTCGACCGTGACCTCGAACGTTCCCAACGAAAAGTAGGCGTGCCCCTCGGCAAGAACGTTCTGATCGAGGAGGACTTCTTCGTCGGCCGTGCCATCGGGCTCGGCCTCGACCGATGTCGTGGGACGACGGCAGTGGATTGGATAGCTCTTTCCCTCGACCGTGCGCGAATAGTACGACCACAGACCTTTTCGTGTGGGGAGCGAGAGGTCCGTTTCCTGAATGCGCGCCTTCATCTCCTGAAAGATCGACTCGCGCAGCCCGGCGAGCGGGGCGAGCGTTTCTGCAGTGAACGCGTTCTCCGCCTCCAGATGGGCGATGACATCGGAGTCCTCACGGTTTCGTAACCACGCGTAGGGATCGACGCGTGATTCGCCATGCAGCGTCGAGGAGACGGGACGCTGCGGGGCCCGCGGAGCGGGATGGGGGGAGGGGTCCGACGACATGGACCGAGGCTAGGGCGGCGCAGCGTGGACCGACGTCGCAGAAATGGCTTTGTTTGCCCGTTCCGCCTTGTTGACGGCGTCGACTACAACACATGCATGCCTATCTACGCCCTTGGCGACCTCACACCGTCCATCGACCCGAGTGCGTTTGTCCATCCCGACGCCGTGATCATCGGCAACGTCGAGATTGGTGCCGAGTCGAGCATCTGGCCCTGCGCGGTGCTCCGCGGCGACCACGGCTTCATCCGCATCGGTGCCCGAACGTCGATCCAGGACGGAGCGGTCCTGCACACGACACCGATGTGGCCGACGATCGTCGGCGACGACTGCGTGGTCGGACATCAGGTTCACCTCGAGGGTTGCACCATCGAGTCCGGGTCGTTGGTCGGCAACGCCTCGATCGTCTTGCATCGGGCGGTCGTGCGCAGCGGTGCGCTCGTCGGGTCGAACGCCGTTGTCACCAACGACATGGAGGTCCCGAGTGGAGCGATGGCCCTCGGTGTGCCGGCAAAGATCCGGGAGAACGCCGCCTCGGCCGACCTGATCGCGAAGTCCGCGGCGAGCTATGTCGAGAACGGGCGGCACTTCAAGGCCCATCTGCGTCGAATCGGCTGATCGACGAAGCGGCGCGGTGCCTGGCCGGGGTGGCCCGGCTCGACCGGCCGGGCGCCCGAAAGCGATCCGCTCTAGGACTCCCGGTAGACGAGAAGCGAATCCCGCCCGGCATCGGCAACGACGATGGCGCCATCGGGGAGTACAGCGATGTCCGTTGGCCGCGGCGCGGCCGGACGGTTCGTTCGCCGATCCGGCGTCACGGTCGTGGACGGGCTGAGCCGAAACCATCGGCCCGCGATTCGGACGGCGACGGCGCCATCGCGACCGACTACCGCGAGCCGTCCGTCGCGCTCATCGCTGGCGATAACCGCAAGGTCGCGCGGAGTCTCCACCTCGACGAATCGACCGCCGACGAGCCGAACGACGCGACCGGAATTCGTGACGCCCCACACCGCGTTATTGGTCTGCACGCGTACCTTTGCTAGGGCGGGCTCGGTCGTGAGAATCGTCGAGCCCGCGTCGCCGATACGCAACAGCCGTCCGTCGTCGGTGACGCCGAGCATGGTGCCATCGGAGTCCTCGTCGATCGAGCGCAGGCTCACGATGTCGCCGGCCGGATCACGCACGACGCGTTCGTTGACCAGACCGGTGCCGTCGACCGCGAGGAGTCGAGATCCGTCGATCACGGTGACGGTTCCGTCGTCGCCGACGTGCGCGTCGCGGAGGTCGGCAAGGGACTGCTCGAACGCATTCGCGCGCGCATCGTTTCGCGTGGTGACCCCGCCGTTACCGGCAAGCGTGGCGAACTGTCCCGCCCGTAGAGAACGAATCCGCCCGCCTCCGCGGTCGGTGACGATCAGCGTGCCGTCGTCGACTGCGTCGAGCGCGACCGGATCGGAAAGGGCGGTCTCGTTGGCGCGTCCTCCGTCGTCGCCCAGCGACGTGGAGGTGAGCGGGAGGTCGCCGGCGCCGTCTGTTTCGCTGACCGCCCCCCGTAGACCGCTCGTCGCCAGGAACACCGACCCGTTGCGCGCCGCCATCGCCGCGATGTGGGCGCTGCGGGTGCGGTCGAACGCCGAGCGCCGGATGACCGAGAACGCATCGGAGCGTTGTGGCGTTCGCCCACGTTCGGTCCGGTCGGAAGCCACCGCCACGATGACATCGGAACCATCCGATGTTCCCGACACGACGATCTCGTCGGGGGAGACGAGACGCTGCGCGCCCCCGGACACGGCGCCTCCCTCGATGCGGACGGCTTTGCCGAAGGCATCCATGGCGACCACGGCGCCGTTGCGTTCGGCTGCTGCGAATGCAAATCTCGTCGGCGGCGCAGCACCCGGAACCGGCCGCACACCGCTCTCGGTGATGCTCCACATCCCTCCGGCGAAACGATCGCCGGACAGCAGCGCTCCCTGACCGTCGAGGGCGAGCGGTCCCGGAGAGAACAGGGTGAGGTCGGGCTCGGCGATCGTCGGCCCCGCCAGCGTCACGAGCGAACCATCGGTCAGCACCGCCCGAATCCGGCCGAAGGTGGGCTCGGTGAACACCACCGTGCCATCACCGCGCACCGCCACTTCGGTGGGCGACGCGATCGCCGACGCAAGAGCGTCGGGGTTGTCGGCCGAGGTTCCCCACGTGCCCGTGCCGGCGAGCCGCTTCGCCGAGCCGTCTTCGTCGAGTTCCCAAATCACGTTGGTGCCCCGGTCGACGACAACGACCGTCCCATCCGGTCGGACCGCTATCCCGGTCGGATCGATCAGCATCACATCGGTGGCCTGCAACACATCAAGGTCGACGCGCGGCCAGGGAGCATCCCCGATGACGGTGGATAGCGTTGCCGGGCCGGGTTCAGAAACGACAAGTCGTTGGATTCGACGCTCGCCCGAGGCAACGACAAGGGTGGCACCGTCATCGGCAGCCAACGAAGTCGCTCCGGCGAGGAACTCCGCAAGGAGCGCGGCGCGGTCATTGATGAGCGGCCGCAGCGGCACCCTGGAAATGGCACCGTCGGCCATCAGCACCTGTACGCCACCGTCGTTGTCCGCGACCGCGGCGATCGGAGTCGAACGGAGGACGACGGGAGCTCCGGCGACCCTGGACGCAATTGCTGGGTCGGCGGCGATCACCGTGGCCTGGTTCGGCGCGTCGATGCGAAGGATGAGACCGGTCCCTCGATCGGTGACCAGCGCCCCACCGCCGTCGAGGGCGGCGACGTGCACCGGGGCGAGAAGCGAGCCGAGCAAACGCATCGGCTTGGCGTTGGGTTCCCAGCGCCACACCGACCCCGATCCGGGGTCGGCGATGATGGCGCCACCGCGGCCGTCGCCGACAACGTCTACCGGAGACACGATGCCGTCGAGGGCGGCGGCGGTAGCGGAAACCGATGAGGTTCCGATGCCGTCGATGACGGCGAAACGATCGGTCGATTCGTCGACGGCGAGGAGGCGCCCGCTGCTCAGCGCCGCGAGATGGTCGATGCGAAAGTTCTGCGCCAGATCGTCGACCTCGACTCCCTCGATCCGTCCATCAGGACGGACGAGTCGAAGACCACCGGCATCGGCAATCACGAGGCCGACGCCGACCCGGACGACGGCGGTCGGACGCCGGAGCAGGGCGCGCTCGGCACCACCACCATTTCCCATCGCATCCGGGCCACCCGCCAGTACCCGCACCGAGGCGGCGAGCGGTTCGAGGGCGTCCACCGGGGCGATCGATGAGGTGCCCGCAGCGGAACTGGTGGTTGCTTCGGTGGTCGAGGCCGTCGCCGCCTTTGTCGCCTTCGCCGCCGTTGTCGACTCGCTGGTGTCGCCGGCTCGCCGGAGAACGACGCCGACTAGACCGACGCCGACGAGCCCGGCCGCGACGCTCAGCGCGATGAGCACGAGCGCCACGCGTCGGCGTCGCCCCGTCGGAGAACCAGATGGCGGTTCCGCCTCGTCGTGTCGCTGCCACATCGGGACGAATGCGGGTCTGCGATGTTCGTTGCCGGCCCCCGACTCGGGCACGGGCTCCGGTGCAAGCGGGAGGGTCGGCTCACCGGAACCCGGCGGGTGGACCGCTCCCGTACCTGGGGGAACGGTGACGCTGCTCGGAACCACGCTGGGCGACGCAGACATCGCGGGGGTGGCGGAAGACGGATCGTGGGAGGCGATTGCCGGCCGACGCGACCTCCGACCGTGGGCATGGGGAGCAAGGGGGGAGCGCGTGGTCACGCCGGGCGTCGGCGCCGATGGTGCCGGCGATCCTTCGTCCGGGTCGCCCGAAGGCGAAATCTGTCCCTCTGTCTCGATCGCCTTCACTGAACGTTCCTTCAGCAATGAATACGGAGAGTGTACTTCGGAGACCAGACGAGCACGAAGAGTGGGATTGATGGCGTTGGGACGTTGCCAACGTTGCCAACGCATACCGGCGGGTAATTGTTACTATGGCGGTAGTAGAAATTACCGCTAGCAGAACTTGAGGAGCCCCCCATGAGCACAACCGTCTCCGATCTTGATCTCGGCAAATACAAACTCGGCTGGGCCGACGACGTCGACAGCTACACGTTCACCCCGAAGCGGGGCCTCTCCAAAGACATCGTGGAAGAGATGTCGTGGATGAAGGGCGAGCCGGACTGGATGCGCAAGTTCCGCCTCCGTGCCCTCGACGTGTTCTACCGCAAGCCCATGCCGTCGTGGGGTGGCGACATGTCGGAGATCTTCTTCGACGACATCTACTACTACGTCAAGCCCATGGACGGTCAGGTCGACTCCTGGGATGCGCTCCCCGAGGCGGTCCGCCTGACGTACGAGAAGCTCGGAATTCCCGAAGCCGAACAGAAGTACCTGGCCGGGGTGACCGCTCAATACGAGAGCGAAGTGGTCTTTCACCGCAATCGTGATGACCTCGCTGCGCAGGGCGTGATCTTCTGTGACATGGACACCGCTCTACGCGAATACCCCGATCTCGTCAAGCGCTACTTCGCCACCATCATTCCCACGGCCGACAACAAGTTCAGCGCGCTGAACAGTGCGGTGTGGTCTGGTGGCTCGTTCATCTACGTGCCCGAGAACACCACCGTGGAGATGCCGCTGCAGGCCTACTTCCGAATCAACAAAGAGAACATGGGCCAGTTCGAACGTACGCTTATCATCGCGGACAAGGGTTCGAAGGTGCACTACATCGAAGGGTGTTCAGCCCCCGTGTACACCTCGGACTCGCTGCACTCCGCCGTCGTCGAGCTCGTCGCCCTTGAAGGCGCCCACATCACGTACTCGACCATCCAGAACTGGTCGAACAACGTGTTCAACCTCGTCACCAAGCGAGCACGCGCCGAGGCTGAAGCCCGCGTCAGCTGGATCGACGGCAACATCGGCTCGCGGCTCACCATGAAGTATCCAGCCATCTATCTGATGGGCCCGAAGGCGCACGGCGAAGTGCTGTCGGTTGCCTACGCCGGTGCCGGCCAGCACCAGGACACCGGGGCCAAGATGGTCCATGCCGCGCCCGAGACCACCTCACAGGTCATTTCCAAGTCGATCTCGAAGGACGGCGGACGCACGTCGTATCGAGGGCTCGTGCGAGTCGAAGAAGGAGCCGAGCGGGTCAAGTCGCACGTGCAGTGCGACGCTCTCATCCTCGACGACGAGAGCCGGTCGGACACCTATCCCTACATCGAGCGCAACCCCGGCGTCATGCAGGCCGAGATCGGCCACGAGGCCACCGTTTCGAAGGTCGGCGACGACCAACTCTTCTATCTCCAGTCCCGTGGGCTCTCCAAGGACCAAGCCACGGCAATGGTCGTGAACGGATTCATGGAACCCGTTACCCGCACGCTTCCGATGGAGTTCGCCGTGGAGTGGAGCCGCCTCGTGGAGCTTCAGATGGAAGGCTCGATCGGCTGAGGTCGCTGGTACCGCTGACCCGAGTGCGGGTCAGCGGGATCCGGTCTTACAGGTCGTAGCCGATGTGGAGATGGGCCTGATGGCCCGAGTCGGTGAACCCGACCCCGTCGGTGCCGTCAATGTCCCATGGCCCGCCAACTTCCGTCGGGCGGACCTGCGAGTCGATCGTCAAGAGCATCTGGGCGAGAGCTCTTGCCGCTTCATTCGACCCGGACACCTCCTCACCGTTGACGGAGATGACGTCGACCGCGCGTCCATCGACGTGGTTGGACACCTTGGTCGTTCCCTTCACGAAACGGCCGTGCCCGGTGGAGAACACCGAGATCTCTAGTTGATACGTCTCGGCCAGACGAGACAGGAGAGAGACCAGCCGGGCGTCGACAAGGCCGTTGCGCACATCGGCACGGGCGTTCTCGCTCAGCGCGACCCGGGGATTGGCCAGGAGCGTCTCTGCGGTGGCCGACTTTTTCGAGACCGGCACTGGCTTCGGCGTGGTGTTCGCCGTCGGGCCGGCCGCAACGCGGGGGATCTCCTTGCGAGCGGCGGCGGCGCGAACCGGTTCCGGCGCAGAGGTCGCGGCGTCGGCCTCGACACCCGTTGACAGCAGCACGGGCGTGCCCGCCACCGTCGCCAGCGTGAGCACGACGATCGCGCGTCGTCGCCAAAAGATCGCTCGGTGCGTCGCCCGTGTCGGACTCGTCGGAAGTGACAACGTCATCACCTTCGAACATCGGCAGGTGGGCGGCAGAACTGAAGCGATGTTCAGATGTGATTCACGTCACATTCTTTCGCCCAGCAGTGCTTCGAGAAATTCAGCGCGAGACGTCGACCGGCCAGTGCCGCTCGGCCGGAGTTCGAGACAGAAGAATTGCTCGCCTTCGTTGTGCCGGGCTCGCGATCCGAAGGATCGACGGAATCGGAACTTCCGACTCAGCGCGCTAGTCGAAGGAGAGCTCGTCGTCGCCAGACACGCCGACACCAGCGACCTTCGTCGCAACCGCGGCCGGCGAACCGAAGATCGGATCAGCGGCGGTTGGCTTGCTCGAACTCGGAGCAGGGTCGACGACGACGGTTGCTCCGGTGGAAACGGTCGCTGACCGAGCCGTGTCTTCTGATCCGAAGATCGGGTCGATGTTGGTGACCGCACCCGCGAAATCGGTGACCGACTCTGCGGTCTCCCCTGACCGGATGATCGGGTCCGTCGCCGGGTTCGCAGAAACGGAAATCTCGGCTGCGGGTGCCGTGGGCAGCGTCGGCGCGGCAGTTGCCGGCGGTGGGGCAATCGTCGGCTTGGTGTCCGACGACCGGCTGTTCACGACGCTGAACCCGAAAAGTCCGAGGCCGATGAGCAGCGACGTGACGGCGGCGATCCGGAGCACCTTCGGCGTCTCCCCTGACGACATGGTGGCGTCTTTGGGTTCGTGTCTGGCGAAGAAGCTGCGACCGGTTGTCGTCGGCAACGGCGGTCTGGTGGCCTCCGCCACGATCAGCGGCTCAATCGACGCCATCTGGGCGGCGTCGAACGCCGAGTCGTCGCTTGCGAGCGTGGCTTCGTGCGGGTCCGGTTCGGGGTAGAGGGTGAGGTGCGCCGAAGGCTCCGCAATCGCCGCCGGGTCGAGAATTTCATCATCAGCCGCTGCGTCGACGGGCGCGGCCGGGTCCGGCCCGGGGGCAACGCTTCGCTTGGCGGAGCGGGCGGCGAGACGCCCACGGCGCTTTGCCCCCGCAGAGCCGGAAGCCGGAGCGTCGTCCATTGCCGACTCGCCGATCGCCGGTGGGACCACAGGGACAGGTCCCAGCAGCGCCTGGTCGTCTTCGGTCGGCTCGCTTGCTAGCTCACTGAATGGAACCTCAGGTGTACCGGTGTCCCCATCGAGAGGTGTGGTTGCCGACTGCTCGCGCTCGTCCAACACGGTGGTCGGTTCGGTATCGATGGCGATTGTGGACGCTTCGTTTTCGGGGGGCTCGTCGGTCTGAGACGATGACCAGGCCAGCGGTGCGGGCGCAACAGGGGAGCGGGAATCGGCGGGGCCATCCGCCATGGCGGGGTTGGTCCAGGCTGACTCAGCCGGCTCGGCCAGCTCATTGGACTCGGCGATGAGGGGAAGTGGCAGCGCGGGGGCCCATGCTTCGGCTGAGTTCGACGGGGCGTTTGACGGGGCGTCGGGGAGTGGTGGTGCGGGGGCCCATGCTGCGGCTGAGTTCGACGGAGGGTCGGGAAGTGTCGGCCAAGTCGACGACATGGGCTCGGTGTCGGCCTCGACGGCCCACGCCGGCGTCTCCACGGCGGGGCCAAAACTCCACGGCGCGTTGGCGATCTCGGCGACGACGGCGTCCGAAGGGCTGTCCCAGGCGCTCAAGTCATGGGAGACCGGCGTCGAGTTGGTCGCGGCAAGTCCACCCCAGTCGGCGAAACCTCTCGGCTCGGGAGCCTGGTCGGAATCGCGGAGGAGCTCGGTCGTCTCCCATGGGTTGGGTTCGGCCGTTGGGGCGTCGGGTGCCGTCCAATCGTCGTCCCACGAAGGTGCAATCGCCTGGCCGAGACCAGCGAGTGACGACGGAGTCGTCCATCCCCCGGGCTCGGCGAACGAGCGCGATCCGCGCTCGTTGTCCTCGTCTGAAACTGTCTTCGCGTCACCGAGCATTGGTTGCCTTCCAGTGGTTCTGATGCTTGCATCGGCGAACGCGCACTCATGCTTGAGCCTCCGGAGAAATTCCCGTCAGGGACCGCCGACGCGCGAAGCAAACGGAGTCACCCCCGGTACACTGGTCGTCCCCCTGCAAGGAGTTGTTTTCTGTCTGCGGATCCTGTTTCTGTGCTTACGCTCGATGCCGAGCACACCCTTGAGCTTCGTCACCGGGGTGCTGCCGACCTGGCCCGGACCAGTCCGCCATCGGAGGCCGAGGAGCTGTGGCGATACAGCGGGATCGACCGGTTCGAGGCGTCGAAGTTCTCGTCATCGAACGAACCCTCTGCTGTCGTCTCCTCGGCCGTCGATCTGCCGGAGAGCGCTGCTGCGCGCGGGGTTCGGGTCGAGAGCGACACCGACGTCGCCGCCGATCCGGATTACTTCGAGGCCCTCGGTGTCGCCAACACCGCCTCACGGATCGTCATTCGCGTCCCGGCGAACGTCGAGCTCGCGGAACCGATCCGGATCACCACAACGCTCTCCGCCGCAGGAACCGCCGGCACTTCGGTGCGCGTCGTGCTCGGGGTGAACAGCAGTGCCACGGTGATCGAAGAGTTCCGGTCCGACACGTCCGTTCGCGAACCGGCGTTGCTCGTCGCCCGAACGGTTCTCGATCTTGGCGACGGTGCTCGTCTTCGTCACGCCTCGGTCCAGCTGGTCGCCGAGACCGATTGGTACGTCGGTTCACTCACGGCCACAACGCAACGCGACGCCACGCTGTCGTCGGTCGCGGTGGCCCTCGGGGGTGCCTACGCCCGTCTGGAGACGACTGCTCGAGCCACCGAACGCGGTGCCCACAACGAACTCCTCGCTGTGTATTTCGCCGGCGGCGACCAGGTCCATGATTTCCGCACCAGGCAGGATCACATCGCCCCACGCACCACGTCCGACCTTTTGTTCAAGGGTGCCGTGGAGGATCGGGCGAGGTCGGTCTATTCCGGACTGATCCACATCGCCAAGGATGCGCGTGGCACGGTGGCCCATCAGACGAACCGCAACCTCCTGCTCTCACCGGAATCATCGGCGGAATCCGTCCCCAACCTCGAGATCGAGAACAACGACGTGAAGTGCTCCCACGCGTCGGCGGTCGGGCCGATCGACGAGGATCACCGCTACTACCTGGAAAGCCGTGGCGTGTCCCCGAGCGAAGCCGAGCGCCTCATCGTGCTCGGGTTCTTCGCCGATCTGCTCAATCGGGTCCCCGACGATGCGCTGCGTTCCGAGCTCGTCAACGCCGTTGGCGACAAGTTCGATCGCCGTGCGCTCTCCCGGCGGACGACCTGATGGCCCGCCATCGGATCGGCGCTCCGGCCGACTTCGCACCGTCCACGATTACGCGCGTTGAGGTACCGGGCAGCGGCGACGCGGTGCACGGCGTCGCCGTGATTCGAATCGGCGACACCCTGTACGCCATCGGCGATCGCTGCAGCCACGCCAACGTCTCGCTTTCTGACGGCACGCTCTGGGAAGAGGAATGTGAGCTCGAGTGCCCCAAGCACGGCAGCGCGTTCTCCCTCACCACCGGCGAGCCGCAATCATTTCCCGCCACCCAGCCGGTCCCGGTCCATCACATCGAAACGCTGGGAGACGACGTGTTCCTCACGCTCGACCCGGCCGATGAAAGCTCGCGCTCATGACTCTTTCCATCACCAACCTCAAGGCCTCTATTCCGGGTCGCGAGATCCTTCGGGGCGTCGATCTGGTGGTGCCCGACGGTGAAGTGCACGCGGTCATGGGGCCCAACGGGTCCGGCAAGTCCACGCTCGGTCACGTCCTGCTGGGCCGTCCCGGCTATCAGGACATCAGCGGGTCGGCGATCCTCAACGGTCGCGAACTGCTGAACCTTCCGACCTGGGAGCGTGTGCAGGCCGGCATCTTCCTCGGCATGCAGTATCCGACTGAGGTACCGGGCGTGCAGCCGTGCGACATGCTTGCAGCGGCGCTGCGCGCCGGGGGCCGCGACGACGACGCCGACAACGTGATGGCCCTGATGGAGGAGGAAGCCGGTCGGATCGGATTCGACGTGGCATTCCTCCAGCGGGCGCTCAACGTCGACCTCTCCGGCGGCGAGAAGAAGCGCAACGAGACGATCCAGCTCGGTGTTCTCCGGCCGGCGTTGGCGATCCTCGACGAGGTCGACTCCGGCCTCGACGTCGACGCGCTTCGGGCCGTGAGCCGTCGGGTGAAGGAGGCAACGACCGAACGCGGCATGTCGGTCATCGCCATCACGCACTATCAGCGGCTCCTCACCGAACTCACGCCCGACGTCGTCCATATCTTCGTCGGCGGCCGGATCGTGCACTCCGGAGGTCCCGAACTGGCGATGGAGCTCGAAACGACGGGCTATGAGCCGTACTTTGCACTCGCCGGCATCGAGCCGGTAGTCATCCCCGACGATCCGTTCGCCGACCTGTAGCCAACTCTCCTACGACCTCGTTGCTCAGGGGTCGGTGACGACCTTGGAGTGAGGCCACTGGCTCGTTGCCGACCAGTGGTCGACTGGTAAACCGCTGGCGGCTCTCGTTGCGGGTGCGCTGGCGTCAGGTCGTCAGACGGGGGCGCCTGGCACCGTCGTGGTGGGGAGCGGGCGAACCAGCGTGGGCCCTGGGGTGGTGGTCGTGGTCGGCGCGAGGGTTGGCCCAACGGTTGTCGTTGCCCCGACGGGCACGGTGGTCGGAGCGAGGATCGTTGTCGTTGTTTGGCCGGGCACGGTGGTTTGGCCTGGAGCAATCGTCGCTCCGCTGGGCGCCGTGGTGGGAATCGCCGGGATCGTGGTGGTCGGCGATCCGGGAGCGACCGTCGTCGGAGGCACGAGCGTGGCGGCCGGGTCGGTGCCCGGCCAGGCGTCGGCGGGGGCGATCCTCGATGAGATCACCCGAAGCGGCGTCACGCCGTCGGAGACGTAGACCGGTGTGCCGTTCGGAACGACCGTCGGGATGTAGTCGGCGGACACCATTGGAATGCGGATACAACCGTGGGAGGCCGGCCGGCCGGGCACGGACGGAGCCCCGTGTACGGCAATGCCGCCGTTGAAGTAGAGCGGGTTGTAGAGCAGGCCAAGCTTCGATTCCCGCCAGCCGATCACCCGGCGCGTCACCCGGAACGAACCTGGTGGGGTGATGGCCTTGTCGCACCCGGTTTCGCCAGTTTCCGGGTCGAGGGTGCAGAACGGCTTTCCGTCACCGCTTGAGATCGAAAGGATGCGCAGAAGTTCCCCGCCGCGATACACGGCAAGGTATTGCTTGGGGAGCGAGACCTCGATGCGGTCAGGTCCTCCCTCAGGCATGATGGGGGCTGGCGTCAGACCGGCTCGCAAGGCGCCGAGGGTCTGGACACCAACCCGGCCGGTCCGGGACAGTCCGTTGGCCTTCTGGAAGGCCATCACGGCGTGGTAGGTCTGATCACCGAAGGCGCCGTCGGATGCGTTGATGTCGTAGCGCGCCGCCTGGAGCAGGCTCTGGACTTCGACGACAGCCGGCCCTCGGGCACCTGAGCCGAACCCGCTGTTCGAAGCGGTGCTCCGCTTCGGTGGCGACGCTTTCCTCGACGCTTTCGCCGCCGGTTTCGTCGCCTCGGACGGTGACGAGGGCGAGAGGGTGGGCCCGGACTGGCGACCCGTCGAGCCCGGCTTGGGATCGGCCACTGCGGGCGCGGCCGACGACGCCAGGGTGACGAAGGTCAGCGCGGCAGTCGCGAAACGCAAACCCGGTCTCCTCGGTATTCGACGAACGAAGCGGTGACGCGACACGCTGAGAATCCTCCACGGCCGGTTCGGGGGCGCCGGCGCCCTTCCAGTATCGCCGCGAACGACACCACGCCATGGCTTTCTCGCGTGAACCTTGGCTCGTCCGGCTCCCCGAGAGGGCTCAAACCGGCCAGTCGCTGCTCCGGCCGGCCGAGGCGGCGCTGGGAATCACAGAAAAGGCGGTACATTGCGCCTAGTGCACTGAGTCGGAAGTTCCTTTCACGTCGATCCCTTCTGACAGGGCACGAAGCACAAGGAATCAGAGCATTTCGACGTGAGAGGAACTTTTGCGAAGGTGCGCCTAGAACGCAAAGTCCGTGCGGCCGGGGCCCGGTCCTCGGCGAAATCGACGGTCGGTCGCTGCTGGGGGGCTGCGACCGGCCGTCTTGGGATCCCGTCTCGATCGGCGTGGAGTCGACGGGCGTTGCGATGTGGCACGCGACTCTCCTTACGGCGTCGTTTCCTCCGCGAACCGTCGTCGCAGATGCACGGCGAGCTGACCGATTCCAACCACGGCCGTAGCGGCCGCGACCAGGGCAGCGGTGGTGGTCACGGCGGTTGCATGAGCGGGTTGGGCTTGCGCCCCGATGAGACCGAACGCGACGCAGAGTACGCGGGTCGGGCGTTCGGCGATGGTCACGACCCCCACCTCGCCCAGACCGGCGTTCCCGGCCCGAGCCCTCGTGTATTCGAGCATCACGACACCGGCCCATCCTGCGGCGGCGGCGCGTACGTCGGCCCCGGCAGTGACCAATCCGCCGAAGAACGCCGCCTCGGCCAGCCGGTCGACGAAGGAGTCGAGGACGAATCCTGATCGGGTGGCGCGCCCCGTCAGACCGGCCACTGCACCGTCGACACCGTCGAGGACCGAGCTCACGATGCAGATGACCGCGCCAAGAAGCGGCAGCCGCATCGCCGCGACCGGCACCACACCGGCAAGCCAGAGCCCGGCGAAGGTCACCGACGTCGGCGACACGCCGCGTCGAGCGAGAGGCTGGGCGAGGCGGAAGGTGAGGCTCAGGAAGATGCGAAGCACCGTGGTCTTCGCCGGGTCGACGTCGGGAGCGTTGTGCTGCGTCTGCCACCGTGCGAACCAGCCGGCCAGGTCGACCGGAGGTGACGTCAACGCCCTTCGGTACCTGACCCCGTGGCCGATCACGACGATCGCCGCACCGGCAAGGGTGATCAGCCCCAGGGCGAAGTATCGGTCGCGGTCCGGGTGGAGCGCGGCGAGCATGACGCCGTTCACGACCGAGCCGGGTCCGCGCGGCGACGGGTGATCACGAAACGTCCGGCCGGAGTGGCCACGTCGGCCAGCGGTGGGTCACGGCAGCACGATGATCTTGCCGAACTTCAGACCTTCCCGGAATCGGTCGTATGCCGCGGCGACCTCGTCGAGACCAAAGGTCGCGGTGATGGGAACGTGGAGGCGTCCCGATGCGAGGTGGGGGAGGGCCTGGGTTTCGATGCGCCGAGCGGCGTCGGCTTTCTGCTCGAGGGGCCGAGTCCGAAGGGTTGATCCATGGATTCGCGCCCGCTTGGTCATGAGGGCGAGGAGGTCGATCTCGGTCTTGGAGCCTCCACCGCCGACTCCGATGATGCTGATGCGGCCTCCGACGGTCAGGGCGGCGAGGTTGGCGGCGAGGTTCGATGCGCCAATCAGTTCCAGGATCACGTCGAACGGCCCGTGTTCGGTGAAGACCGCCGGGTCGACCGCGC